>NZ_JAIOSW010000365.1 GCF_021107415.1 Desulfobacula sp. | reverse complement strand
AAGAACGACTTAAGAATATGGTGATTCTGGCCATGGGTCAGAAGCGCTTGGTGGGAAGGAAAAAAGAGTGGATTGCCGGCATTATGCACGCTTTTATTTTCTGGGGATTCTGTGTTCTGTTGATTCGCAGTCTGAGTTTATATGGAGAAGGGTTTGTAAGGGGTTTTCAACTGCCAATTTTTGGTAATGATTCTATAATAGGGTATCTCTATATTGCCTTAAAAGATATCATGGAAGCCATTGTTTTATTGATGGCTGGTTTTGCCATATTTCGTCGGGCAGTTCTTAAACCTGAACGGATGCACAATACATGGGAAGCCTATTTTGTTTTGGTCATGATTGTGGTTTTAATGATTTCCGATCTCTTACTTGATGGCGCCCGGTATAATTTAATTGCTTTGCATAATAATCCCGGACACCTTCATTTTTTTAATAACCCCCAGTATGGTTCCGAGTTTATCTGGACACCTGTTTCCGTGGGAGCAGCAAGCCTGATATCCTGGATGGGAGCTGATGCCAACACTTTTATTCTGACCAGTATGTTCTGGTTGCATATCATCACCCAGTTGACTTTTCTTAATTTTCTGCCCCTGGGAAAACATTTCCATGTTATTACTGCTTTACCCAATGTGTTCTTAAAGAATCTGGGATATCCCCATGAAAAAGCCAAACTTCTGGATTTGGAAGATGAATCGGTCTGGGAAGACGAATCCTTAGGAATCAATCACATCCACCAGCTCAATTGGAAACAGGGATTGGATCTTTACACCTGCACCGAGTGCGGCCGATGTAAAGAGGTTTGCCCGGCTTTCACCACGGATAAACCGTTGAATCTGCATGATTTTAATGATGCATTGAAAGCTGAACTATTTGATAATGCAGACAAGATTATTAAAAGAGCAAAGTTATTTCCCTTCATCAAAAATGATGATACTTCCGAAAAAAATGAAGAAATTAATGAGAAGATAGCTGAGGTCGAGGGCAAACTCAAGGCCGAACTCAACAGTAAAAAGACGCTGATTGGTGACGTGATCTCCGAAGACACACTCTGGGCCTGTACCACCTGCCGGGCCTGTGAAGAGGTCTGTCCTGTGACCATCGAACATGTTCCCCGTATAATAGCCATGAGACAGGGGCAGACATTGATGGCAGGAGTTTATCCCCAGGAGTTGAACGTGGCCCTTAAAGGACTTGAGCGCAATGGCAACCCATGGGGTATCGGGTATGATAAGCGTGCTGATTGGGCAGATGGACTGGAAGTTAAAACCATGGCGGAGACTTCGGATGTCGATTACCTGCTCTGGGTTGGCTGTGCCGGTTCATTTGATGATCGAAGCAAAAAGGTATCCACAAGCCTGGTCAAAATACTGCAAAAAGCCGGTGTCAGCTTTGCAATCTTAGGTGTGGAAGAAAAATGTACCGGCGACTTTGCCAGACGTGTCGGCAATGAGATGATGTACCAGATGATGGCCCAGGAAAACATTGAAACCCTGAACAATTACAAGGTTAAAAAAATTATCGCGGCATGCCCTCATTGTCTTAATACGCTCAAGCATGAATACCCGCAAATGGGCGGAAATTATGAAGTGATCCATCATGCCGAGTTTATCGATGAGCTTGTAAAATCTGGTAAAATCACCCTGAACAAATCATTGGAAGGCTCTCTGACGTATCACGATCCCTGCTATCTGGGGCGATATAATGAAATTTATGATCAACCCAGATCAATTTTGCAGTCCATATCAAAAGACGGGCTCCAGGAACTTGACCGGCATGGTAAGGAAAGCTTTTGCTGTGGTGCCGGCGGTGGAAGAATGTGGTTGGAAGAGACCATTGGTAAAAGAATCAATGTGGAACGAGCCGAAGAAATCGTCAATAAAAATGTGGCAAATGTAGCCGTGGCTTGCCCTTTCTGTTTAACCATGATTGAAGACGGCATGAAAGAGCTGGATAAAGACGAACAAGTCAAGACCCGGGATATCGCCGAACTTGTGGCAAATAATATGGTGTGAGATCGGTAGAAAACAAATACCATGATTGTTAGAAATCTAAATGATAAAGAAGTGCTTGAAACCACATACCTGGCTCATGGCGGTGCTGTTGCCCAGATGGTCCTTGACTGTAGAACCTTAAACGAAATAGGTTTTCTGGCAACTGCAAGGCTTGAGCCGGGTAAAGAAATCGAATCCCATATCGATCCCATGGAAGAGATCTATTTTGTTTTAAGCGGAACAGGCCTGATGCGGGTCGATGATGAAGAAAAGCAGGTAACTCCCGGAGATGCCACCTGGATTCCCACGGGTTCTTCCCACAGCCTTCTCAATAATGGTACTGAACCTTGTGTTATCCTGGTGGTTGCATCTCCTTGGGATAAATAGATAAGAATCAGGGGCGATGAAAACCTGATTCACAAAATTTTAAAAAACTTATGCTGCCTGGCAATAATTCCCTTCCTATCCAGATAGTTATCAAATTGCTGTGATAATTATTGCGGTATTTTAGTCATCATGTTATCCCTAAGATAATATTCTTAAAAAGTGAATGCTATGCGGATAAAAAAATATAAAATGGGTGCGATTAATTATCAAATAAATTTTTATCAATGAAAGATATGCGGGCAACCGGTTAATTACTTGTTCTAAAAGCATGACGTAATAATAAAAAAGGCTTGATATGACATTAGAAGAATATAGAACTATTCTCAGCGGATTAACATTAATCACGATAATAATAGCAGTACTTAATTATTGGCTTGCAAAGGAAAAAGCAAAAGATGATGCGGAGTTATCCCAAGATAGAGAAATATGTAATCAAGCCATATTAGCACTTGAAAGAGCTTACGTTACTTTAACTGGCGAAAATGGAAATTTTTCATCACCTGAAAATAGCAGATTAAATTGGTTAACGACATCGAGACATATCATCAGATTTCAAAAACTCAAATCAATGTTGAAAACAGAACTTTATCGACTTGTATGTTCTGAGCAAGAAGAACATTGGAGACATCAATTTTATTTGTGCTTTAATCACACCGAGATTTTTTCCCCTTCGTACTTTCAAGGTAGATAAAATATGCCTTTTTCTTCTGAGAATATTGAAATAAAATCGGCGTTAATTGTAATCAATTTCAAGCAATGGAATCCAGAAACATCGGATCCAATTGAAAAAGTAAAAGAAGAACAATATATCGAAGATGGTTATACTCTAAATGGTCAACATGGTCTAAAAGAATATATTAAGATTTTGGAAAGGGAAAGAAATCAAAGGAATAATTCATAACTATTGCATCCACAGCCGACCGGTGGATAATGAGAAGCGTTAGGCAATTAGGGAAAAAATGGATCAGGTACAACAATTTAATGCACAAAAATTAGAAGCAGCATGCCGTGTTCTTGGCGATACAGAAAGGGGACTTACTGGTTCTGAAATTGGGTATTTACTCCAAGAGTGTAAGCTTACTGATGTGACTCCAGGTATTACAAAATGGCAACGACTATTCAATGCACTTGCAGAAGCGCAAAATAAATATCAGGTAGGGAACCACTTGATTATGCTAATCAATAGAGCTCTCGATCCAGTAAAGTACATTAGAGACAAAGAAAAATTCGAATGGAGAAGAAGTGAAATCAATGTAGTTCTTGCATTCTCTGGCTTTATGGTTCGTGATGACGGCAAAGTTATCATTTCAAATAAAGAGACAACATTAAAGGGGGCTCGTGCAAGGGCTGGCGCACTTCGATCCAAGTTAGAAGATAGAAACTCACATTTGGAAATATTTAATTATTGTCAGGCTGAGCTTTTAGAAGAAAATTATTTTCATGCAGTCTTGGAGGCTATTAAAGGGGTTGCTGATCGAACAAGAAAAATGTCAGGACTTAAATCAGATGGGGCTGAACTTGTAAACAAAGCTTTCTCTGTTAAGGCGCCAATCCTCGCAATAAATTCACTATCAACAGAAACTGAACTCAGTGAACAAAAGGGCTTTGGTAATATGCTTATCGGTATATTCGGTGCTATAAGAAATCCTACAGCCCATGCTCCAAAAATAACTTGGCCAATTTCAGAACAGGATGCATTAGATATATTTTCAATGATTTCCTTCATTCATAGGAAACTGGATATTACGATTAAAATAGGTGGTTCATAATGAGAATGCTTGTATAACTCGAGGCTCAAATGACAAGGAAAATCACAGAAATTACTCGGCGGGATATCTTAGATTCAATATTTCTTGAAAAAATTAATCTATATGGTCGACTAGAAGAGACAGCATTTCTTTCAAGGATCTGGGACTTGGATTCAATGCCTTCATATGATGGCCGGTTCGATAATGCAACTGGAGATATATGGCAGCATACAGTTAATAACTATGACTGGGACGACAATTGGATATTTGAGGATGATAGATTCAATCTTATGAGAGGGGATGATGAAACCTTATTACGATTCCTTTGTGAAACAATTCACCCTGTTGTAAGATCTGACGCAACCGAGTGCGAAAGGCTTTGTCAGCTCTACAACAACTGTTTGAAAAATGATGGTTACGAAATAATCGAAAAGGCCAGAATTTCAGGAAAAGCTATGTATGTTGGACGTTATATAGGAACATCAGTATCGCCTGGAATAAATTCTGCTAAGGAATTATTTTCTGGAACTGATGTGGGATATATATCCCAACAAATCACTCGAATGGAGACTGCTGTCAATCAAGATCCTGAATTAGCTATAGGAACCGCCAAAGAATTGATTGAAACTTGTTGTAAAAGTATATTGCATGAATGCAATGTTACATTCTCAGGTAGAGATGATTTACCAAAATTAGTTAAAAAAACTGTAAAACAATTGGAACTGACGCCAGCAAACATACCAAACCAATCAAAAGCTGGTGACACGATCAAAAGGTTACTCAGTAATTTAGCAACAATTACTCAAGGCATTGCTGAGTTGAGAAATAGTTATGGAACAGGACACGGGAAATTAAACGGCAATAAGGGATTGCAACCGAGACATGCAAAATTGGCTGTTGGTGCGGCATCTACCCTTTCTGTTTTTCTTGCTGAAACTCATAAAGTAAGAGGATCTAAAAAATGATAAGTCGCGGCTCACAGTGGCGGCGCTGGGAACCTCATATCCACGCCCCTGGTACAGTTCTTAATAATCAATTTGGAGGTAGTGATCCATGGGAGGAATATTTAACTACACTTGAGGCGCTTAACCCGAAGATCGAAGCCATTGCAGTCACTGATTATTATGTCACTGACACATATGAAAAAGTTTTGAATTACGTACAAACTGGCAGACTTCCTTTCGTTAAGTTGATATTCCCTAATGTAGAGCTTCGACTTGATATAGCGGCAAAATCTGGTTTCGTGAATATCCACCTTTTAGTTAGCCCAGAAGATTCCGATCACCTCACCCAACTTCAAAGAATACTAACCAGGATGCAGTTCCAGGCGCATGGCGATAGTTTTGCCTGTACGAGAAGCGACCTCATAGCCCTTGGAAAAAGATCAGATCCAAGCATCACCGAAGACCATGTTGCACTTCGACACGGAGCAACTCAATTCAAAGTCAATTTTAAACAGCTTCGAGAGATATATCACCAAAGTGAATGGGCCAAGGATAACATCCTCATTGCTGTTGCTGGAGGAGCCAGCGATGGCACCTCGGGTTTACGTCAAGCGGCTGATGCCACTGTACGTCAAGAAATTGAGAAATTTGCTCATATTATATTTTCTAGCAGCCCAGCACAACGGGAATTTTGGTTAGGGCAGCGTAGCCTTGATATGGAGTCTTTACGCGAACGTTACAACGGTTGCAAACCTTGTCTTCATGGTAGTGATTCTCATGACCAAAAAACAGTCGGGCACCCAGTTGAGGACCGTTTTTCTTGGATTAAAGGTGGCTTAGAGTTTGATACCTTACGCCAAGCTTGCATCGATCCAGAAGGACGTGCATTCGTTGGGTCGGAGCCACCGAGTACGGCGATGCAGTCTCAGGTCATCTCCCACGTGTCGGTAGGTAACGCGACTTGGGCTAAAACACCCAAAATCCCTCTCAATCCTGGCCTAATTGCTATCATTGGAGCCCGCGGATCTGGCAAAACAGCTCTTGCAGATATAATTGCCGCAGGAAGTGATTCAATACCACGGGATACGTGGAATACTAACGAGAACACCAGCCCCTCCTTTTTGATCCGAGCAAACCAGCTTATCGGAGATGCAACAGTCACTCTAACATGGGGAGGGGGTGGTATTGAAAAACGGGCATTAAATGGGCATGATGCTAACGGAAATATTTCTTTTCCAAGAGCCCGTTACCTATCCCAGCAATTCGTCGAAGAACTTTGCTCGTCAAATGGGGTTTCCGACAGGCTTATCGAAGAGATTGAAAGAGTAATCCTGGAAGCTCACCCACTTGATGAACGTGAAGGCGCTATTGATTTCAATGAATTTAGAGAATATCGGACAAACCGATTTCGTCAGGCTCGTGATCGAGAAGTCGAAGCGATATCTGATCTGTCTGATCGAATTGCGCTTGAACTGGAAAAACAGAGTTTGGTTCTTACGCTTACTAAACAAGTCGCGCAGAAAAAAGTACTAATCAATAATTACAATTCAGATCTCGCCAAACTCGTTGTTAAGGGTACAGAAGCTCAGGTGAAACGTCACGCGGAACTCAGTAAAGTAGCTCAAGCTCTTAGAGAAAAGATTCAGGCTTTTACAAATCAACGACGTGCTTTCCTGGCGATGCAGGATGAGGTAGCCGGTACCCGCACAACAAAAGCACCGGAGATGCTTCGCCAGGCACAAGAAAGGCATCGACTAAGTGGGCTTAATGATCAGCAGTGGGGCGAGTTCCTCCTGATTTACAAAGGAGATGTCGACAATAGTCTATCAGGGTATGTGGTATGGGCTGACAAACAGATTGCCGATCTTAGTGGCAAACCTTGCCAACCTGAGGATCCGAAGACACCTTTAATTGCCGACAAAGTTGATCTCAAGACTCTGAAGCTTTCGACTATCGTTGCAGAGATGAATAGGTTGGAAGCTTTATTCAGTGCAGACAAAATTGTTAGGGATCAGTATGTAGCACTGACTAAACGAATTAGACAAGAGAATACAGCCCTTAAAGCGCTGGAATTGAAACGGACCGATGCAAAAGGGGCAGCGGAACGTAGGAAGGATTTGCAAACTGAACGAGACCATGCCTACGGGCGTATATTTGAAGCAATTATCAATGAGCAGTCTGCGCTCACGGACCTCTATGCTCCATTATTAGCACGACTTGCATTATCGTCTGGAACATTAAGAAAACTTGGCTTTTATGTCCGACGCGTCGTTGATGCTGATCAATGGGGAGCTTTCGCCGAGGAGAATCTTCTAGATCGACGTAAAACAGGACCCTTCATGGGTCGAGGCTCTTTAATAACACGTGTGGAAAAAATGCTTAAACCAGCATGGGAGAAAGGCACTGCAACCGAGATTCAGGCGGCAATGACTGATTTCATTTCGACCTACCTAAAGGATATACTTACCCACGCACCCTATGCCCCGACACAACAAGCTGAATATAAAGCGTGGCTAAAACGATTCGCTGGCTGGCTTTTCGGAACTGATCACATCTCAATTCGATACGAGATTGTCTATGATGGTATTGATATCCGCAAGCTTTCGCCAGGGACGCGAGGAATTGTATTATTACTTTTATATCTTGCAATGGATGAAAATGATGATCGTCCATTGATTATCGACCAACCGGAGGAGAACCTAGATCCAAAGTCTGTAAACGATGAACTTGTTCCATTATTCACTAAAGCAAAAGCTAAGCGTCAAGTTATTATGGTGACTCATAATGCCAATCTTGTAATCAACACAGATGCAGACCAAATCATTATTGCCGAAGCGGGGCCACATCCAATTGGAGGACTTCCACCGATCGCCTACCATGCAGGAGGACTAGAAAACGAATCTGTTCGAAAAGCAGTTTGTAATATTTTAGAAGGTGGTGAAACAGCGTTTCAAGAGCGTGCAAGACGCCTTCGCGTCCGATTGAAGAGATAGAGTATGTTTTAAGGTTTATCATAGGTGCTATAGACGGGGAAAAGGAGTAGGATCAAGCAATATTTCACAATATGCTGTAAATGAAAGAGGATTTTTTCAAAACTTAATTTTACATTAAATGCTTTTTCAACAACAAAAATGAACCGGGCAAGCCGGTTATTTTTCGTGTTATGGATTGGAGAGAAAATGAACATTACAGAAAAAATCCAAACAATTTACGATAACGTCAAGAATTATTACTCTGATATTAAAACAAACCTGTTGTGGATATTTTTAGAAATGATACAATGGAGCCCTTGAGTAGTAAGGTATAGGCCAATTATTGAATCGGGTATTTTTCACTATATTCGATGAAATAGAAAGGTCTGAAAGGAGGCACAATGAGCAAAAAGGATATCATTAAAACACTTCGTAATTATAAAAAAGATGTTGCAGCGCAATACAATATTCTTTCAATCGGTATTTTCGGATCAGCGGCTCGTGATGAGGCCGGGGAAGGCAGTGATGTGGATGTGGTCGTTCGTATATCAGAACCGGATTTGTTCATGCTTGCAGGTATTAAAAATGATTTGGAGAAAAGGCTTCGCAGACCTGTGGACATTGTTACATACAAGGACACTATGAATCCATTTTTAAAAAAAAGAATAGATAGTGAGGCGGTATATGCTTGACAAAGAGCTTGCTTTAGAAGTCCTTCGACAGATCGAAGAAGCTGCCCAAAAAATCATTGACCGCTTTCAGATCATAGAAGGGCCAAGTGACTTTACTGATACCCCGGTAGGTATAGAAAAAATGGATGCCATCTGCATGATGTTGATCGTCATAGGAGAATCACTAAAAAATCTGGATAAAATTACAGATCAAAAATTATTATTACAGTATCCGGATGTTGATTGGATAAAGGCAAAGGGAATGCGGGATATTATCACACACCACTACGCCGACATTAATGCGGAAACAATATTTTTTACATGCAAGAGAAAGATTCCTCAACTTTTGAGTACAATTCAAAAAATGACAAAGGATTTGAAAATTTAACCCAACAAGGAAAGCAGCTTGAATTATTTACCAAATGAAAAGAATTATCAATCAATAAAATCTACCAGTAATACCGAAAATAAACTGAAGCAAGTTTTCTTGATCCTTTGAGAAGAACCTTGCGTCGATAATTGCAACGTTCTATCATACTCGCTGAAGTTACAAATTTAAGTGGGAATTTTTTATGGAGAACACAACATAATGGCAAAAAAGAAAGCAGAAAATCAGCCCTTTGAAAAAACCCTCTGGCAGACAGCAGACAAACTGCGCAAGAACATAGATGCCTCAGAATACAAACACGTGGTTATGGGGTTGATTTTTCTTAAATATATTTCAGACTCCTTTGAAGAGCTGTATGCAAAACTGGTTGAGGGCAAAGGAGAATATGAAGGCGCTGATCCGGAAGACAAGGATGAATATAAGGCGGAAAGTATTTTTTTTGTTCCTGAAATCGCCCGGTGGAGCTATCTTCAAGCCCATGGAAAACAACCGGATATCGGCAAACGGATTGATGATGCCATGGTTGTCATTGAAAAAGAGAATCCGACCCTTAAAGGGGTTCTGCCCAAAGAGTTTGCAAAACCCAACCTTGACAAGCAGTCCTTAGGCCAGCTTATCGATCTGGTGGGCAGGATTGCCTTGGGTGATGCCAAAGCAAAGGCCAAGGACGTATTGGGACGGGTGTACGAATATTTTCTGGGTCAATTTGCTCTTGCTGAAGGACGAAAAGGGGGACAGTTCTATACCCCCCAAAGCATTGTCCGGTTGCTGGTTGAGATGCTGGAACCCTATAATGGAAGAGTCCTTGATCCGTGCTGCGGCAGTGGCGGCATGTTTGTCCAGAGTGAAAAATTTATTGAGAGCCACCAGGGACGACTGGATGATATCTCTATTTATGGCCAGGAGAGCAACCAGACCACCTGGCGCCTGGCAAAAATGAACCTTGCCATTAGAGGAATTGACGCTTCCAATGTCAAATGGAATAATGAAGGCTCTTTCCTCAAAGATGCCCACCCCGACCTGAAATCAGATTATATCATTGCCAATCCCCCGTTTAACATGAGTGACTGGTCAGGGGATCTTCTTTTGGAAGACAGCCGCTGGAAGTATGGGACACCCCCCAAAGGAAATGCTAACTTTGCCTGGGTCCAGCATTTTATCTACCATCTTGCTCCCACCGGCATTGCAGGATTTGTTTTGTCCAATGGGTCTCTTTCTTCCAATACCGGCGGCGAAGGCAGTATCCGGAAAAAAATTGTGGAAGACGATCTTGTGGACTGCATTGTCATGCTACCCACCCAGCTTTTTTACAATACCGGCATCCCCGCCTGCCTCTGGTTTCTAAGCCGTTACAAAAACGGTAATAAAAACAGGAACCGGAAAAACGAAGTTCTTTTTATTGACGCCTCTAATATGGGATATATGGTGGACAGGCGCAACCGGGCCTTTGATTATGAAAAAGATATCATGGAAGTTGCCAGAACCTATCATGACTGGAAATCAGACACCGGTACCTATGAAGACATCAAAGGGTTTTGCAAATCCGCTAATTTGGAGGAAATCGTCAAGCATAAATTTGTCCTGACCCCGGGAAGATATGTAGGTATCCCGGACGAAGTTGATGACGGCATTCCTTTTGAAGATAAAATGAAATCTCTGACCGGGCAGTTAAAAGAGCAGATGGAAGAAGCGCAAAAGCTGGATATTGAAATCAAAAAACAGCTTGCCAAAGTGGGGTTTGAGATATGAACAAAATGCCGGACACTGTCTGGCAAATCTGGAAAACGTAAGCCGGGAAATATAAGATCGGAGAATTAAAAATGGGAAAAAAAGACATTCGATGGAAACAGAGATTTGATAACCTTGACAGAGCGTATCAAATATTTCGGCGCATTCTGGATATTGAATCACCCAATGAAGCTGAAAAAATGGGTCTGGTTCAAGCTTTTGAGATTGTTTTTGAACTTTCCTGGAAAACCATTAAAGATTATCTGTTTGAGCAGGGATTTGAAGAAAAATCACCCAGAGGGGTATTAAAACAGGCCTTTCAAAATGAAATCATTATAGACGGGCATAATTGGATAGAAGCATTGGAAAATAGAAATGAAACCGTGCATACCTACGATGATGAGATGGCAGAGAAGATAGATAAAAAAATCAGGAAAATATATGCACCCATGATACGGGATCTGTATTTCTATTTTAAAAAAGAATACAATAATGAGTAGTGGCTTAACAAAGAAGGATATTAAAACCATCATTCAGGTCTTGGGAAAATACCCGGAAGTTGAAACTGCTGTTTTGTACGGGTCCCGTGCCATGGGTACTTATCAAAGAGGATCAGACATCGATATTGCATTAAAAGGTGGAAAACTTACATCCAGTATCTGTTCCCACATTCATTTTGAATTGGAAGAAGAGACTCTACTGCCTTATTTTTTTGATATTACGGATTATCAGAGTATTAAAAATGAAAAGCTCAAGGAGCATATTGATCGGGTCGGAAAAATTATTTATGGAATTGACAATGGTGAGTGGCAGGAGTGCTTTTTAGATGAAATCATTGAAATAGTTGGTGGAGGGACACCCAAGACCTCAGTAGAGGAATACTGGTCTGGAAATATTCCATGGCTATCGGTCGTTGATTTTGGAAATGACAACAGATGGGTTTTTAAGACTGAGAAATCAATAACAGAAATAGGACTAAAAAATAGTTCAACAAAGTTATTGAATAAAGGCGACTTAATAATTTCAGCCAGAGGAACTGTCGGTGAGTTAGCTCAGCTATCAGGGGCGATGGCATTCAATCAATCCTGCTATGGATTGAGGGCAAAGTTTCCATTATCAAACGCCTATTTATATTATCTTCTGAAATATAATCTACAAAAACTTAAGAAAAATACTCATGGTTCAGTTTTTAATACAATAACACGGGATACCTTTAAAAATATTGATGTTAAATATCCAGCGAGCAAAAATGAAATAAATAAAATCGAGAATACTCTTTCGTGTATAGACTTAAAAATTGATAACCTTCAAAGACAAAACCAAATCCTTGAAAAAATAGCCCAGACTCTTTTTAAACAATGGTTTGTGGATTTCAATTTCCCGGATGAAAATGGGAAATCCTATAAGGATAGTGGCGGAGAGATGGTTGGGTCTGAATTGGGGGAGATTCCAGGTGGTTGGATGGTAAAAAAACTTGGCAATTGTCTTAAAGCATTAATTGATAATAGGGGAAAAACTCCAAAATTTGTTGAAAGTGGTATTCCAGCATTGAGTGCTAAATTTGTTAAAAATGGGAATCTGATTAATAGGGATAAATTTAATTTTGTGCTCCATGATCTGTTTAATCAATCGGAAAAGCTATTAATTGGTGATATTATCATGACATCAGAAGCGCCTTTGGGTGAGTTGTATTATATATCTGAAAATACAAAGTATTACCCAGCACAAAGAGTATTTGCTATGCGAGCTGACCAACAAGTTGTTTTACCATCCTATTTATATTTTTGGTTAGATAGCTTCGTGGGACAATATTTAGTTAAAAGAAGAGGTTCTGGTTCTACTGTGCAGGGTATTAAACAGTCGGAATTGAAAGAATGTGAAGTCATTATTCCAGACTGGAGACTAATAGAATTAGCCGATAGTTCTTTAAAAATCATTTTGTTAAAAAAAGAAAAAAATGAAACCCAAATACAGATCCTGGCTAAAACCCGTGACACCCTGTTACCCAAACTCATGTCCGGTCAGATCAGGGTCAGTGACTGATGAAAATATCTGAAAACAAAATTGAATCCTTTGCTATAGAGCTGTTCCGGCAGGAAGCTTATGAATATGTTTACGGGCCGACCATGGCACCGGACGGAGAAAAACCGGAACGAGCCGCTTATACAGAAGTTATTTTAAAAAACAGGCTTGCCCATGCGGTGAATATTTTGAATCCATCCATCCCGGATGATGCACAGCAACAGGCCCTTCGGGAAATTTTTAACCTGGCCTCCCTTGATCTGATTAACACCAATGAAACCTTTCACATCTATTTGACCAATGGTATAGATGTGGAGTTTCAAAAAGACGGGGATACACGGGGAGACAAGGTCTGGCTTGTTGATTTTGACACGCCTGAAAACAACGAGTTTTTGGTCGTGAACCAATTCACTGTGACGGAAGACAATGTCAACAAACGGCCGGATATCGTGATTTTTATTAATGGTCTGCCCCTTATTGTCATGGAATTAAAAAATCCGGTGGATGAAAATGCTATCCTTACCACTGCATTCAAGCAGCTTGAAACCTATAAATCCGTGATTCCTTCATTATTTGTTTTTAACAGCCTTCTTGTTATTTCGGACGGGTTGGATGCCCGGGTGGGTTCATTGTCTTCAGGGTTCAACCGTTTTTCCGCCTGGAAGACAAAAGACGGGAAAATTGAGGCCTCAAAGCTCGTCAATCAACTGGAAATCCTGATCTGCGGTATGCTCAATAAAAAGATCCTTCTGGATCTGATCCGGTATTTTACAGTGTTTGAAAAATCAGGAAAAGAAGATATCAGGACCGGCATGACCATGGTTCAGACCGAAAAAAAGATTGCCTATTATCACCAGTATTTTGCTGTAAACAAGGCGCTTGAGTCAGTTATAAGGGCTTCTTCGCCAAAGCCGGAAAGCGAATCGGCTGTAAGAGAAGACCCGGTGGTTTATGGTCAGCCCACGGTCCAAAATCAGGAAAAAGGGGACAGGAAGGGCGGCGTGATCTGGCACACCCAGGGAAGTGGCAAATCCCTGAGCATGGTCTTTTTCACGGGCAAGCTGGTATTAACACTTGATAATCCGACCATTGTGGTCATGACCGACAGGAATGATCTGGATGATCAGCTGTTTGATACCTTTGCCGCATCCCGGCAGTTGCTGCGGCAGGACCCGGTGCAGGCACAGAACAGGAATGTGCTCCAGGAACTGTTAAAAGTGGCTTCCGGCGGTATTGTGTTTACCACGGTCCAGAAATTTTCACCCGTAAATGGCGAAGCCGTTTATCCATTATTATCGAACCGGTCCAATATCGTAGTCATTGCAGATGAGGCCCACCGCAGTCAGTACGGGTTCAAGGCAAGAGAAGTGGATATAAAAGATAACAAGGGCAATGTCACTGGAAAAAAGACCCTTTACGGATTTGCCAAATATATCCGGGATGCCCTTCCCAATGCCACCTTTGTGGGATTTACAGGAACGCCTGTGGAACTGACAGACAAGAACACGCCTGCGGTATTTGGCAACTATATTGACATTTATGATATTTCCCAGGCCGTGAAAGACCGGGCCACCGTCAAAATTTACTATGAAAGCAGGCTTGCCAGGATCAGGATTGACAAAGAAGGTCAACAACTGATTGATGAACTGGAACAAGACCTGGAAAAAGAAGATCTGTCTGCCACTGAACAGGCAAAAGCCAGATGGACAAGGCTTGAAGCCATTGTTGGATCAAAGGATCGGGTGGCCCGTATTGCTCAGGATATGGTGGCCCACTTTGAAGCGCGGCTTTCTGTGTTTGAAGGCAAGGCCATGATGGTTGCCATGACCCGGCGCATTGCTGTTAAGTTTTATAATGAGATCATTAAATTAAAGCCGGAATGGCACAGCCCTGATCTTGACAAAGGTGCCATCAAAGTTGTTATGACAGCCTCGTCATCGGACGGCCCTGAGATGGAAAAACACCATACCAGCAAGACCCAGAGACGGTTTCTGGCAGACCGGTTCAAAGATCCGCAGGATTCGCTTAAGATTGTCATTGTCCGGGATATGTGGCTCACCGGATTTGATGCGCCGTGCCTGCATTCTCTTTACATTGACAAACCCATGAAAGGGCACAGCCTGATGCAGGCCATTGCCAGGGTGAACCGGGTATATCTTGATAAACCCGGCGGTTTGATTGTGGATTATATCGGGATTGCCTCTGATTTAAAAAAGGCCCTTTCCTTTTATACGGCCAGCGGAGGAAAAGGCAAACCCGCTGAAACCCAGGAAGATGCCATTAACCTGATGCTGTCAAAACTTGAAATAATTGAGCAGATGTTGGAAAGAATGCCGTATGACGGATATTTTTCTGCACAAATGAAAGAAAAATTATCCATCATCCTGAAAACAGAAGAATACATACTCAGCATAGATAATGGAAAAGACCGGTTCGTCAACGAAGTTACAGCACTTTCAAAAGCCTTCGCCCTTTCCGTTCCTTCGAAAGAGGCCATGGATATCAAAGAAAAAGTTTCCTTTTTTCAGGCAGTAAAGGCAAGGCTGCAAAAATTTGGTATCTCAGAAGGAGGGAGGACGTCCGAAGAAATTGGAACTGCCATTCGCCAGGTTATTGATCAGGCGGTTGTTTCCGACAAAGTAATTGATATCTTTGATGCAGCCGGGATCAAAAAACCGAACATTTCAATCCTGTCAGATGAATTCATGGAAGAAATCAAAGGTATGGAGCACAAAAATCTTGCCCTTGAACTGTTAAAAAAGCTTCTTAACGATGAAATCAAGGCCAGAAAAAAAACAAATCTTGTCCAGAGCAGAAAATTATTAGAACTTTTGGATGCTGCAGTCAGAAAATATCAGAACAAGCTTCTCACCTCCACAGAAGTCATAGAAGAATTGATCAAGCTTGCAAAAGATATTAAACAAGCGGATCAGCGGGGAGAAGCGCTTGGTCTTTCAATCCATGAACTGGCATTTTATGATGCCCTGTCACAGAATCAAAGCGCCCGTGATGTCATGGGAAAAGACAAACTGCGGGAACTTTCCGCAGTGCTTGTGGAAAGAATTAAAAGCAATGTTACCATTGACTGGAATATTAAAGAGAATGTACGGGCGAAAATGAAAGTCATTGTTAAACGGTTACTGCGAAAGTATGGATATCCGCCTGACATGCAGGCTCTCGCAACGGAAATGGTATTAGATCAGGCAAACCTGTTTTCTGATTTCCAGGTGAACAACTAAATCTCAACAAAAAAATGTTACGGGCTTCTGCCGTAGATTTTGTTCACGGAAAAGGGAACTCAGAATGCAAGATGTTTTAAAATTTCTTAGCGATGATGAAGGAGCTTTGAGCGTTATTTTTTCTGGATTAGTTAACTTCAACAGTTCCGCCAAAAAATCTCCTGAAATATTAAAGCCGATTTTGGAGGGTTGATATAATGAATAAAAAAGAGTTATCAAAATATAATCCAACAACAGAATTTTTGCTTTATAAAGCTTCAAATGGAGATATTAAAGTTGAAGTGTTATTGCAGGATGAAACAATATGGATGCCACAGAAAAAAATAGCAGAACTGTTTGATGTTCAACGACCGGCGATTACAAAACATATAAAAAATATTTTTGGAAACGGAGAATTAAACGAAAAAGTGGTATGTTCCATTTTGGAACTAACCACCAAACACGGTGCAATTGAAGATAAAACGCAAACAAACAAAACAAAATTTTATAATCTTGATGTAATAATAGCAGTTGGATACAGGTCTGCATTCATCCTGCCTTAGATTTTATAGCCATATGTTTCTTAACATGAAAATAGGTTTTCCAGATCGAAAAGAACAGGATGAGATTATCATTCACATCCAAACCCAATCCACCAAAATCGACAAAGTAATTGCTTTGCAGGAGCAAATGATCAATAAACTTAAGGAATACAAAGCAACTCTTATTAATAGTGCAGTTACCGGTAAAATTAAAGTGCCGATGCCAAAAGAAGCAAATACAACAGATTAAAAGGCTATAAATTCATGGGTGATATTAAACAGATTGAAATTTATCAAAGCGGTGACGGGCAGACTCAAATTCAGGTGCGTCTGGAGCAGGATACAATCTGGCTGTCCCAGGCTCAGATGGCAGAGCTGTTTGGTAAGGATTCAGACACCATAGGCCTTCATCTTAGAAATATATATAAATCCAATGAGTTGGATAAACCGGCAACTACCGAGGAATCCTCGGTGGTTCAAAAGGAGGGTAAACGTCAGGTTCGCAGAAAAATCATGTTCTACAATCTGGATGCCATTATTTCAGTGGGCTACCGGGTTAATTCCAAAAAAGGAACCCGGTTTCGTATCTGGGCAACACAGCGCTTGAAAGAACATCTTGTTCAGGGTTACAGTCTTGATAAACATCGCTTTGAACAGAATGCAGATGAGTTGCAGCAGGCATTGACCCTGATTCAAAAGGCAGCCCGGTCTCCAGCCCTTGAAACAGATATGGGCCGGGGGCTGGTGGATATCATGGGCCGGTATACCCAGACTTTTTTATGGCTCCAGCAATATGACGAAGGCTTGCTCAAAGCATCTGAAGGAAGACCTGGCGGGATTCTGGCAACGCCTGAAGACGCCATGGCATCCATTGTTGAATTGAAAAAACAATTGATGGCAAAGAATGAGGCTTCTGAGCTGTTTGCCAATCCATCTCATCCTGAGGGGCTTCATGCTATATTCGGGAACCTGGACCAAACGGTTATGGGGGAGCCTGCCTATCCAACCATTGAAAGCAAGGCTGCCCATCTTTTATATTTTGTAGTAAAGAATCATGTATTCACCGACGGCAATAAACGCAGCGGTGCCTTTTTATTTTTAGATTTTTTGAATCGAAACCAACGTCTGATGAACAAGGAAGGGCAGCCCGTGATCAATGACACGGGACTTGCGGCACTCACACTGCTGGTGGCAGAATCAGATCGCAAACAAAAGGAAACGATAATCAAACTGATAATGAATCTGTTGTGCGAACCTAAAACTTGACAAAGAGGATAAAGATTCCCATGGTCAGCCAAACCAATGAACAGGCCCTGGAGGCCGCCATTGAAAAACAATTGACCGGTACCTGTCTTGAAGAGCAGAAGGCAGATAAGCCTTCTGAAAATAAAATAGAGGAATCACAACTGCCCTTTGGCCCTCACCATGGATATGAACTGGGGTACCCCAAAGAGTTTAATGCCCGGTTTGCTGTGGATGAAACCAGATTCTGGAAGTTCCTTGAAACCACCCAGGAAAAAGAGCTTGCCAGACTGTCCCGCAACAGCAAGAGCGAGGAAGAATGGCAGCGTAAAATCCTGGAACGCCTGGACCGGATGATAAAAAAATACGGCTTGCTCCATCTGCTGAAAAAAGGGCTGGGTGTGGATGATGCCCTTCTTACCCTGATGTATCCGGCACCTCTGGCCAGCAGTTCTGAAAGGGTAAAGCAACGCTTTAAACACAATATTTTTTCCAGCACCCGGCAGGTGCACTATTCTCTGGATAATCCCATGGAAGCTATTGACCTGGTCCTTTTTATCAACGGCCTTGCCTTTGCCACCCTGGAATTGAAAAATCCATGGACAGGCCAGACCGCCCGGTATCATGGTCAAAAGCAGTACCGGACCGGCAGGGACAAAAATCAACCGTTGCTGCAGTTTGGCCGTTGCCTTGTCCACATGGTCGTGGACACGGATGAAGTGTATATGACCACAAAGTTGGCGGGAAAATCCACTTTTTTCCTGCCGTTTAACAAGGGACACAATCTGGGGGCGGGTAATCCGCCAGGCCTTTCTGAAACAGGCGGCCATAAGTCTGCTTACCTCTGGGAAGAGGTGTTCAGCAAAGAGAGCATTGCCAATATCATCGAACATTTTGTAAGACTTGACGGAAAGGCAAAAGATCCCTTAAATAAACGAACACTTTTTTTCCCGCGTTATCATCAGATGGATGTGGTTAGAAAGCTTGTCAACCATGCAGCATGCAATGGCGTGGGACATACCTACTTAATTCAGCATTCGGCAGGATCAGGCAAATCCAACTCCATTACCTGGGCTGCGTATCAGCTCATTGAAACCTATCCTGAGAATATGGGTGTTCCTGGTGCAAAAGGAATGGAACAGCCTTTATTTGATTCGGTGATTGTTGTCACTGACCGCCGCCTTCTGGATAGACAGCTGCGGGAGACCATCAGAGAGTTTTCCGAGGTTAAAAATATCATTGCCCCGGCCTATAAATCCGTAGAACTGAAAAATGCGCTGGAGCAGGGGAAAAAAATAATCATCACCACCATCCAGAAGTTTCCTTTTATTATTGACGGCATCAGCGATCTGAGTGACAAACATTTTGCCGTGGTCATTGACGAAGCCCACAGTTCCCAGAGCGGGTCGGCCCATGACAACATGAACCGGGCCATGGGAAGTGCGAACAATGATGATGAAAGTCTGGATGCCCAGGACAAAATTCTCAAAGCCATGGTATCCCGTAAAATGCGCGGCAATGCCTCCTATTTTGCCTTTACCGCCACTCCCAAAAATACCACCCTGGAAAAATTCGGGATTCAACAACCAGACGGCAGTTTTAAGCCCTTTCATCTTTATTCCATGAAGCAGGCCATTGAAGAAGGCTTTATTCTGGATGTCCTGGCCAATTACACCACATATAAAAGCTATTATGAAATTCAAAAATCAATTGAAGAAAACCCGTTGTTTGACAGCCAAAAGGCCCAGAAAAAACTGCGCGCCTATGTGGAGCGACACCAGCAGACCATTAATATCAAGGCAGAAATCATTCTGGAACATTTTATTCCCCATGTGGTAAACCAAAAAAAGCTCAAAGGCAAAGCCAAGGGTATGGTAATCACTCAAAATATAGTAACCGCTATTCGTTATTACAAAGCCATCACTCGATTGCTGGATAAAAAGGGGAACCCGTTCAAAGTTGTGATTGCATTTACCGGGAATAAAGAGGTTGATGGGTTTGAATATACGGAAAGCTCGATAAACGGCTTTAGTGAAAATGCAACCCGGGAGCAATTCAATAAAGATGAATACCGCCTGCTGGTGGTTGCCAATAAATATCTGACCGGTTTTGACCAGCCAAAGTTAACGGCCATGTATGTGGATAAAAAACTTCAAAATGTTCTGGCGGTCCAGGCGCTGTCCCGTTTGAACCGTTCGGCGCCTAAGCTTGGCAAAAAGACCGAGGATCTGTTTATCCTCGATTTTTTTAATACAGTGGATGACATCAAAAATGCATTTGATGATTTTTATACAGCCACCAGTCTTTCCTGTGCCACAGATGTGAATGTGCTGCACGAACTAAAAGAGTCATTGGATGATGAAGGCGTGTATGAATGGCATGAAGTGGAGAAATTTGTTGAATACTATTTTTGTAATGCAGATGCCCGGATGCTCAGTCCAATAATTGATACAGCAGCAGCCAGGTTTAATACCAGCCTGGAACTTGAAGATATGGACAAGGCTGATTTTAAGATTAAAGCCAAGCAGTTTGTCAAAATTTATGGCCAAATGGCATCGATTATGCCTTATGAAATTGTGATTTGGGAAAAATTGTTCTGGTTTTTAAAATTTCTTATTCCAAAATTGATTGTCATAGATCCTAATGTGGATCAAATTGATGAATTACTGGACTCAGTTGACCTTTCATCTTATGGCCTGCAACGGGTTAAACTCAATCACCGAATCCGGCTTGATGAAGATGAAACCGAACTTACTCCGCAAAACCCTAACCCACGCGGAGCCCATGGTGAAGATGAGGATTATGACCCACTGGATGAGATCATCCGCAATTTTAATGAACATTGGTTTCAGGGCTGGAGTGCGACACCGGAAGAACAGCGTGTTAAATTCTTAAACATTGCCGACAGCATCAAAGCCCATCCTGATTTTGCCGAAAAATATAAAAATAATCAGGATACCCGTAACAGGCTTTTGGCATTTCAAAAGATTTTTGAGGATGTCATGCTTAAAAAACGGCGCAATGAATTGGAATTATATAAATTGTTAGCAAGTGATGTGGCATTTAAAGCGGCTATGCAGCATAGCCTTCAACATATTGTCGATAGATAGGCAAAACAGACAAGAGCTTATGTGCCGCCAGCGGATATTGAACTGATCCCCAACAACCAAAATGCTGCGGCTAATACCGCAGATTTTCAAGTTTTAACAGAAAAGGGAACTAAGAATGCAAGATGTTTTAAAATTTCTTAGCGATAATGAAGGAGCTTTGAGCGTTATCTTTTCTGGATTAGTTAACTTAAACAATTCTGCCAAAAAATCTCCTGAAATCTTAAAGCCGATTTTGGAGAGCTTGATAAAAAAGCAATTGTTTCCAATTTGGAAATAGTTCAAAAAGCCCCTAATTATTATAATCTCGATGTTATAATTTCAGTTGGTTACAGAGTTAAATCAATACAGGGAACAAAATTTCGACAGTGGGCGACCAAACGGATTCATGAATACATTGTAAAAGGTTTTACAATGGATGATGACCGCTTGAAGCAGGAAGGAGCAAGATCAAGATATTTTGAAGAATTTCTTCAAAGAATCAGGGACATCAGAAGCAGTGAAAGAAATTTTTACCAGAAAGTAACCGATATTTATGCAACCAGTATTGATTATAAAAATGATGACTCAATAACCAAAGAGTTCTTTGCAACCGTGCAAAATAAAATGCACTATGCCATCCACGGATTGGGAGCAACCATGATTGGAATTGTTCCTGCCGCCATAAACAAAAGAAGCAAGAGAAATTTTTCAGATCCCAGCTGAAAAAGAGGCTGTTATGTCTGTAATTATAGGATACCCAAAATACAAATATAAACAGGCAATAAAAAGAAACGTCCAAAAAATAAACTGGATTAACTGAATTTCAGCAAGGAACATGCTGCGGTCAAGCTGTAGATATTCAAAGTTGAGGCCGTAGGAAGAGCCTGAAAACATTGGAGATTCTTCCCATTTTATGCTATAATTTTTTTTAAAAAGAAAACAAAACCGCTGACCTCTTAAATCTTAAACAATCCATTTATGAGAGATGACTTTGTATGTGGTTATAAATGAAATAGATAACAATGCTGTTGAACCTATCCTTTTGTGGAAACGCCTGAAGGAAATTTTTATAGTAGTTTTAGTCAGAGAGCTTTTTAATTTAATAACGCTTTTAAGGGGCTTTATCATACCTCCTGCAATGCAGGAGGTCGGTGATCACGACTCCTATAAAAAATTCCTTCTCGCCGTGGTCCTGCCTTTTCGGTTTGTTATCTTAGAAATTTCGTTTTATATTCCTTTGGCCTCAGACCGGTATGTCTGATAAATAATTTTCTGAAAAAGCCGCTGTTTTCATAACCAACCTGATACGCTATTTCTTCGAATGTATGAGAACCTGTCTCAAACATGTGCTTGGCGGCTTCAACTCTCAAACGCTGTAAATAGGTTAAAAACGAATCTCCCGTGGCTGTTTTAAACCTGCGCTCAAATGTACGCCGGCTCATTCCGTTTT
>NZ_JAIOSW010000090.1 GCF_021107415.1 Desulfobacula sp. | reverse complement strand
AACTTGGAGGTTTCCAGCAGGTTCCCGTCACGGTCATAAATTTTTGTTATAAATACAGGCTCAATCAGGTAGCCCAGGTTTGAAAAAACAGAATAGGCATTGACAAGTTCAAGCAGAGAGAGTCCGGATGATCCAAGTGCAATGGATAAATCCTGGCTGATATCCGATGTAATGCCAAGCCTTCGGGAGTAATCGATAATATAGTCTATCCCAATGTCCTGAAGAATTTTAATGGTAACGATATTTCTGGATTTAACAAGGGCATTACGGAACAGGGTCGGGCCAAAAAATTTTTTCTTATAATTACGGGGTTTCCAGATGAAATCACGTTCTATGTCTTCGTAGACAACCGGGGAATCTATGATTACACTGGCAGCAGTATACCCCTTATCAAGGGCAGCAGCATAAATAACGGGTTTGAATGCGCTTCCCGGCTGGCGCCTAGATTGATAGGCCCGGTTAAACTGACTATTCCTGTAATCACGCCCGCCAATCATGGTTTTCACATGTCCTGTTTCCGCTTCAATACTCAACAAAGCAGACTGGGCAACGGGTTCCTGCTCCAAAGTAAACTCAAGCTCATTGTCTTCAACGATTTCATTGAGCACTTTAACCATGATAATATCGCCAGGCTTAAATACCCGGGAAGGCTTTTTAACTTTGGCTTCATAATAAGCAACTTCATGGTCGGGTTTTCTGGCCCATGTCATGGTTTCAACTTTGATGATGCCGTGGGAATTTCCTACTCTGACCCTGGTGACACCTTTTTCATCATCAATACTTAATACAACCCCCTGATAGGTCTTCCCTTTTTCCAGCAGTCTATTACCGATTTCTTCTGAAATTTGTGTGCAGAAATACTCTATTTGAAGGGCAGGGATATTTTTCAACGGGCCGCGATATCCCGTTCGCTGATCCAGCCCAATCAGTCCTTTGTTTACTGCATTTCTTCCGATTTTCTGGAGTTCAATATTGACGGCCGTATGTATCTGAAGTCCCTGTTTGTACAGGGCATCCTTACCATAATGTTTTTCTACATATCGTCTGACATGCTCGGTATAACAAGGTACTCTTTCAATAAACCAGTTTTTTCGAGGCTTAATATCCAGTTTAAGATCAATGGCTTCTGTGGCCTCAAGGTTTGTGATAAGGCCGTCCTCCTTCATTCGGTTCAATACATATATCTGCCGCTGTTTTGCACGATCAGGAAATCTGAAAGGAGAATATCTGCTGGGCGCCTGGGGAAGGCCTGCCAACATTGAACATTCTGCTAAATTAAGATCTTTTGCATGTTTCCCAAAATAGTTCTCAGATGCAGATTCTACACCATAGGCCCCGTGACCCAGATATATCTGGTTCAGATAAAGAAAAAGGATTTCATCTTTTGTAAATTTTTTTTCAATCCTGTATGCTAGAATAGCTTCTTTGAGTTTTCTTTCATAGGTACGTTCCGGAGTCAGTAAAAAGGATTTAGTCACCTGCTGGGTGATTGTGGAGCCCCCCTGGACAATAGTGCCGGCCTTAAGGTTCTTTAAAGATGCCCTGATGATGGAAAGAATATCAATGCCAAGGTGTTCCCTGAACCTTGAATCCTCTGCTGCCAAAAAAGCGTTAATCAGATTTTGCGGCATTTGGGATAAAGGGATGACAATCCTTCGTTCTTCATAAAATTCTCCGATTTTTCTTCCGTCATCTGAAAACACGCTGGTCACAGTAGCAGGACGATAATCGTTCAAGGTGTTTATTTTGGGCAGATCTTGGCTGAGATAATAGTAAAGTCCGGCAATTCCTGCACAACCCAGAAGGCTTAAGAGTATGAATAGAATAAAAATCCATTTAAAAAGAAAGAGAATAATACTTTTTTTCTTTTTCTTGCTTCTTTGTTTCATTATCTCGGACTTACTTTTTTTTACCATAACACCCTGGAAAAAATTTAATATTTTTTTAAATGGTTATTATCAGATTACATGTGTTATGGCAATACTTATGGGGTCGCAAAACAGGGTAATATTAAGTAAAACAAAAATCTCATCAATTTCAAATTTTTCATATTTTTCGGACCATTCAACAAGCATTTCAAATGCATCAAAGGAGGCTGCTATAGTCAATAGAAAAACAAACATCGCAAAAATAAAAATTATAATAAGATCTCTAAATGCTTTTGGGCTTTCCTGGTATATCTCTTTTAAATCAAATTCCATTAATTTTTTCTTTCTTTCGATGAGTTAAATTTAATGTGGATTGAAGTGCCTCCTGATTTGAAACAATCATCTATGGTCGTACAAGCCCGGCACAGGTGAATATCACCGGGACAGATATCATTATCTTTTGGTATAACCTTGCACCGGTCTGAATCAATCCATATTTTAAAGTGATACCGCTCAGAAAAAATTTTTATTCTCAGAAGATCAAATCCCCTGCCGCCCGCATTAAAATCATAGGGTTTTTTTGTCGAATAATCTATAGATTCCGGGGGGGTGAAATAATTTTCAAATATCAGGTGTAATTTTTCTTTGGTAAATCCGATTCCGAAATCCCTGACAATTAATTCCGGATAATTCTCTGTGTTTTTCAGAATAATATCAATTTTACCTGCATCCGGAGTGTATTCAAATGCATTCCGGATGATCCCTCTTGTTATGGTGTCAAGAATTTCAGGCGGAATATAAACAGTAATATTTTTGTCAATCTGAATGTTTAACAGACATTTTCGATGCCCGAATTCAGGCCGAAGCTGTTCAATGAGGTTTATCAGGTATTCATCCAAAAGCAGAGATTGGGATTTGATTTTTTTAGGACCGAAAAGGGTTTCTATGGTGTTGTGCACCCTGTTTATAATATCAATATTTTCAGTTTCACTTTCAATCAGGATTGTTAATTCATCTTTGCAAGCATCAAGAAGTTTGTTAAGAATATGGTATGCTTTAAAATCCTTTTTCCTTAAAAGATCTTCAACTTTATATTGTATGTCCAGAATTCTGTTAAGATTTCTTTGTCCTCTTGTGAAAATTTTTTCAATCAAAGGGTTCTCTATGCCTAGGGTGTTCAGTTTTTTTTCCAAAAGTTTCATAGAGGCACTCAAAACTGAAACAGGGGTCTTAAGTTCATGGGCAAGATGATTGATTACCTTGTCTTTTGCATGGTTCAAGGTTTTCAGTTCTTCATAGGATTTGCGTAATTCTTCATGTATCCGGGTATTTTCAATGGGCAGCGCAATCGTACTGGTCACAGTGCTCAGAAGTTCAATATCTGTGTTATCAAATTCTCCAAGGGTTTTATTGACAACGGAAACCACGCCAATGGTCCGGTCTTTAAGCTTTATGGGAACGGACAGGATATCCCTTGTTACAAGATCGGTCTCATCGTCAACCCTTTTCAGGAAAAAAGAGCATTTGGAAACATCTGAAATAAGAAGGGGTTTCCCAGTTTTGTAAACACGTCCGGAAACCCCCTGATCAGCTGGGAATCTGATTTTTTTGAATTTTTTTTCTGATTCCAGGTTCCGGTATTGGGCAGAAAAAAAATAGAGTTGCTTTTTTGATTTATCTGCCAGCAGAATAAAAGCTCCTTCCACAGATACCAGTTTTTGTATCTCCTTGTTGATAAGAGCGATAAGATCTCCCAGTTTCTGGTATTGGTGCAGCGCTTTAGAGATCCTGAACATGATTTGATTGGTTTTAGCCATACGGTTTTCAACGGTCATGTCCCGCAGTATTAATGCCTGTCCTATGGGTTTATTATGTTCGTCATATAAAATTGAGCCATTAATCAATATATCAAGAATCCGTCCGTCTTTAGTGTATCTTTGGGTTTCAAAGTCAAGAACCGATTGATTTTTGAACAATTGTTTCATCCCCTGTTTTGCCTGATCAATTAAGTGATCGGGAACGAATTTAATATTTTTCCCTTTTATCTCTTTAAGGGTCCATCCAAAGACTCTTTCAAAGGCTGGATTGATGTATTCAACCTTATTGTCAAGGGTGAATGCAAATACCGGGTCAGGCAGGAACTTTAAGAGTGTACGGAGCCGTTCTTGTGCAAGACGGCTTTTCTGGTACAATTGTATGGCTGATTTTTCTGCGTTCTGTGCATCTTGAAGAGCTGATTGTTTATCCGTCAATTTCATTTATACCGCCCTGGAAAAATATAAGGACTCATTATTTGAGATCATTACTTATACTCAGGATGTTATCATGTTTTCAATAGTATATTTTAAAATATTAAGGATGTCATAAAATTTTTTTAATTTAAGGATTTCTTTTCATTTCTAAAAATGATAGAGTACAGCCGATTTTTGAGCCACAGGATTCTGTTCCTGTGGTTTTGTATTTAATGAAAAGGAAAACAATAATAATGATAAGTGCGACCAACGTCACCCTCGCCTATGGTAAGAGGGTTCTGTTTAAAGACGTTAATATAAAGTTCACTCCTGGCAATAGTTATGGGCTCATCGGTGCCAACGGCTCAGGCAAGTCCACATTTTTGAAAATTCTTGCCGGTGATATTGAATCAGACTCGGGAAGCGTCTCTGTGGGATCTAATGAGCGAATAGCAGTTTTAAGGCAGGATCACTTTGCCTTTGACGAGGACACGGTTTTAAACACTGTGATCATGGGTCATGAAAAACTGTATGAAATTATGGCATTAAGGGATGCGCTTTATGCCAAGCCCGATTTTTCCGAGGAGGATGGGATCAGGTCAGGTGAACTTGAAGTCGAATTCGCAGAGATGAATGGGTATGAGGCAGAGTCTGAAGCGGCCGTTCTCTTAAACAGTCTGGGAATTGCCGAAGCGCTGCACCCAAAAAAGATGAAGGAACTTGAGGGCGGGGAAAAGGTGCGGGTGCTTCTTGCCCAGGCCCTGTTCGGAAACCCGGATGTTCTGCTTCTGGATGAGCCCACCAACAACCTGGATATTAAATCCATTGCCTGGCTTGAGGAGTTTCTCTACCGGTTTAAAAATACGGTAATCGTGGTATCACATGACCGTCATTTCATGAACCAGGTGTGTACCCACATTGCAGACATTGATTTTGGTAAGATCGCAGTGTACATGGGGAATTACGATTTCTGGTATCAGGCCAGCCAGCTGAATTTAAAGCAGAAACAGGCAGAAAACAGGAAGGTCACTGACCGGGCCAATGAATTAAAGGCTTTTATCCAGCGGTTCAGTTCCAACGCTTCCAAATCAAAGCAGGCCACTTCCCGAAAGAAACTTTTAGAGAAACTCACCATTGAAGATATGCCAATGTCATCAAGAAAATATCCGTTTGTCTGTTTTACGCCGGAAAGAGCCTGTGGCAAGGTGATCCTGGAAGTGAATGAACTCACCAAGACTATCGATGGTGAAAAGGTATTGGAAAACGTAAGTTTTGTTGTCAACACCGGGGATAAAATTGCTTTTATGGGTCAAAACAGCCTGGCCAGGACTACCCTCTTCCAAATCCTGGCAGGGGAGATGGAGCCGGACAGCGGTACTTTCCGTTGGGGAGTCACCATTACCCACTCCTATTTTCCCAAGGAACACAGTGCTTATTTCAACGGTGACCTGAGCCTTATCGAGTGGCTCCTGCAGTTCGCTCCTCCCAAAGAGACCGAGAACTTTGTCCGGACCTTCCTGGGACGCATGCTCTTTTCCGGGGAAGAGGCCACAAAAAAAATCAACGTGCTTTCCGGTGGGGAAAAGGTTCGCTGCATGCTCTCAAGGATGATGCTTTCCAAATCCAATGTCCTGATGATGGATGAACCCACCAACCATCTCGACCTGGAATCGATCACATCCTTAAATGACAGCCTGCTCAAATTCCAGGAGGTGATTCTTTTTACCTCCCATGATCATGAGTTCGTGAATACCGTGGTAAACCGGATTATCGAGATCATTCCCGGCGGTGTCATTGATCGGCTCATGACGTTTGATGAATATATTAAAAGTACGGAAGTTGCAAAAACTCGAAAGGCCATGATCCGGAAAGCTGCTTAAGTAGTATCTGAACGAAAATTGGCGGTTTCCGGTCGGGCACCAAGCAATCGGTTTTCAAAAATACAGTGTTATCAGGGCTTTTTTGCAAGCCAGATTGTGTGCCGGCTGCCTTTTCCGGATTTGCGGGCTCGTACGGTGATGGTTTCGGTCGTAAATCCACACTGCTTTAAGCGCCGGGCAAAGGCCTGGTCTTCTTTGGAAGACCAGACAGCCAGAATCCCTCCGGGACAAAGAGCAAAAAAGGAGGTTCTCAGACCGGATTTGCTGTAAAGGCGGTCATTGGCTTTCCGGGTTAGTCCTTCAGGACCATTGTCTACATCAAGAAGTATGGCATCCCAGAAAGATTTTTTTTCCCTGATGATATTTGCCACATCTTCTTTTCTAACAGATACCCGGGAGTCATCCAGCGGCATTCGGGCAAGGTGGCCCAAATGTTTTCGGTTCCACCGGACCACAGCCGGGATCAGTTCCGATACAATGATGCGTGTATTCGGCCTGGATTGTTCAAGTGTGGCTGCCAGTGTGTACCCCATGCCGAGGCCGCCAATGAGAATTCTTATATCTGATTTTTGTTTAATGCGGCGGCATGTGAGTTCAGCTAGTGCATCTTCGGAACCATGGACGCGGCTGTTCATCAGCTCTGTTCCTGCGGTTCGGATGGAGAATTCCGAGCCTCGCTTCAGCAGAATTATTTCTCCTTCATGTCCGGGGACTTTGGCCCGGTCAATCTCTTCCCAAGGGATCACGCTCTTCTCCTTTGATATTAATTTTGTAAAAGTAAAATTATCATATCCAAAAGGGATGCAATAGTACAATAAAAAGCCCGAGGAATCCAGGAATCTGCAATTTTTAAAATTTGACTTTTTGAACAATATTGGTTATTTAATTAAGTTTTTATTATTACACTCTAAAGGAGTTGTTGCAGGTCATGGTAAAATTTGATTTTGATTTTAAGCTTGATTTTAAAAAGGGCAATGGATTGATTCCTGCCATTGCACAGGATGATAAAACAGGTGAAGTCCTGATGCTGGC
>NZ_JAIOSW010000059.1 GCF_021107415.1 Desulfobacula sp. | reverse complement strand
ATTTTCGGATGTGCCGTGGTCCATCTTGGATACATTTCAAGTGCGTTTGCCTTTGGTTTTGACCGGCAGAAGCGTAAGATGATTAACCACTCACTGGTATTTCCCCCCGTAGGACAGGTTCAATATGATCGAAACCCTGAAAATGGTATTTGCAGCTACAAAAGCCTTAGGGGCAGCCTGATCCTTACCCATAATAAAAGCCCAGACCCAAGTATAATCAAAGCTTCTTTTTATCTGCCGGGCAGATCTCTCAAAGCCGATATTGAGGTCATTGAACCGGATGGCGGCATATCGCCCATGCACTTTTTAATGCCAATGAAAAACAACAAACCTGCATTTACAACTAAAACCGCCGGGCTGAAAGCCAGAGGGAAAATCATTGTAAATAAAAAAATCTTTGACCTTGCATCTAAAAACACCTTTGCCGTGTTTGACTGGACCAATGGATTTTACCCCAGACAAACATTTTGGAACTGGGCATGTGGTGCAGGCTTTGCAGATGATGGAACTCAAATCGGGTTTAATTTTTCCTCGGGTGTATATGAAAACGGTTTACTGGAAAATACGGTGTGGATTAATGGGACACCCTTAAAACAGGGTGAAATTACTTTTACCTATGATTCAAAAAAACCTGAGCTTCCCTGGCAGATCAAAAGCAAAAATGACCTTATCAATCTTAGGTTCAACCCCGAAGGCATCCGAAAAGCAAATGACAATCTTGGAATTATTAAGAGTAAATTCATTCAACCCTGTGGTTCATTTGAGGGTTCAATAAAAACTTGTGACAATCTTTGCATCCATCTTTCTTCAGTCGGCGGTGTGGTTGAAGAGCATTTTGCCAAATGGTAAACTGCCTGAAATTCTGTATAATTTGGCTTTTAATTTAAATAAAATTATGTAAAACTAATTTGATTTTTTAATTAATACACATTTTGGGATAGTTGGAAACGGGTTGCTTTACATAAATTTTAGGGACATGTGATGGATGACAAACCAACATATGAAGAACTTGAACAGCGTGTTATAGAACTTGAAAAACAAGCAGACAGGAAAGCATTCTCTGAGAAACTGACCCGGACTCTTTTTGATATTTCCAATGCTGTCAACACAACCATTGACCTGAATGAACTGTATGAGTCCATCTATAAATCCCTGGACAAACTCATGGGATTACCCAACTTCTACATTGCCATTTATATAAAAAAAATTGACAAAATTTCGATCCCCTTTTTTGTGGATCAATATGATGGATATTCGGAATACGAAGATTGTTTTACTGAAAGCAACTCATTAACCGGGGAAGTCTTACAAAAAGGAACCCCCCTGCTTTTGAATGAATCCCAGTTAAATAAAAGAGCTGCCCAGGGGAGGATACTGGGAACCACACCCAAAATCTGGCTGGGTGTTCCTTTACTCAAAAGAAAAATGCCGTTTGGGATCATTGCTGTGCAAAGTTACGACAATCCGAATTATTTCAGCCATAAGGATCTTGATATTCTCATCTCCGTATCCAACCAGATTGCCCTGGCCATTGAACGGAAACTATCCCTTGACGAACGCGATATGCTGAAGAATTATCTTTACAATATCATTAACTCAATGCCATCCATTCTTGTCGGGGTGGATAAAAAAGGATTTGTCACCCAGTGGAATTTCCAGGCAGAGCTTGAAACAGGTATCAAAGCCACGGACGCAAAAGAAAAGAGCCTTGTGGATGTCTTCCCGAGACTATCCCAAAATATGGATCAAATAAAAGAGAGCATTCGATTCAACAAAATTAAAACCAGATTAAAACAGAAACACTTTACCGGTAAGGAAACACGATACGAGGATATTATTATTTATCCTTTGATCACCAACGGGGTTGACGGGGTTGTAATTCGAATGGACGACATCACAGATAAAATTCGCCTGGAAGAAATGATGATACAGTCTGAAAAAATGCTTTCCATTGGAGGACTTGCCGCAGGAATGGCCCATGAAATCAATAACCCACTTGCCGGTATGATGCAGAATGCGCAAGTTATTTACAACAGGATTTACCAGGATTTACCAGCCAATGAAAAGGCAGCCCGGGAAGTCGGCATTTCAATGAGGGATATCCGGACTTATATGGAAAAAAGGGATATCCTTAACAAGCTGAACATGATCAATAAGACAGGGAACCGGGCTGCAAGAGTCGTTGCAAACATGCTTTCCTTTGCAAGGAAAAGTGATTCCATATTAGAATCCCATAATCTTTCAAAGCTGTTAAGAGAAACCATTGAACTTGCCAAAAGCGATTATAACCTGGAAGAACGGTATGATTTCAAACTCATCAACATCATCGAAGAATTTGATGCATCCACTCCCCCTGTTCTGTGTGATAAAAGCAAAATCCAGCAGGTCTTTTTAAATATTTTAAAAAATGGGGCTGAAGCCCTGTTTGAAGAGAGAAATGATTCATTTGCACCCCGGTTTATATTGCGAATCTATAAAAAAAATGCCATGGCCTGTATTGAAATTGAAGACAATGGTCCGGGAATGGATGAAGAGACCCAGAAAAGGCTGTTTGAACCTTTTTTTACCACCAAACCGGTGGGCAAAGGTACAGGTCTGGGCCTCTCGGTCTCTTATTTTATTATTGTCAAGGATCATAAAGGTGAAATGACGGTGGAATCCTTTCCCGATAAAGACACTAAATTTATCATTAAACTTCCATACTGATTTCATTCACTAAATCCGTTTAAAGGAGGAATAACATGTTTCTTGTTACGGCAAATCAAATACAGGATATGGACAAGCAGACCATAGAATCTTTTGGAATCCCCGGACTCGTTTTAATGGAAAACGCCGGAAGGGGTGCCGTTGATTTTCTGCTGAAAAAATTTAAAGATATTGAAACAAAAAGAATTGCCGTGATAGCCGGCCGGGGCAACAATGGCGGAGATGGTTTTGTCATCGCGCGGTATCTGATGGAAAAAGGGATGGTTGTTAACACTTTTTTGCTGTCTTCAAAAGAAAAAATAAAAGGTGATGCAAAAGTTAATATGGATCTTGCCCAAAAATTATGTGATCGATCCCAAACCTGTTCCATCATTGAAATCCCGGATGCAGATACGTTTAAAAACCAGAAAAACCGCATTCTCCATCATGACCTCTTCATTGATGCCATTTTGGGAACCGGTCTTAATTCAGATGTCAGGGGATTTTTCAAGGATGCCATTGAATTAATAAATTCTTCCCAACAGCCTGTTTTTTCAGTTGATATTCCTTCAGGCCTTCACTCGGATACAGGGCAGCCGCTGGGAATCGCCGTAAAAGCGAACGCCACAGCTACCTTTGCTTTTGCAAAGGCCGGTCAACTTCTCTATCCGGGAAACAGCTACACCGGTGACCTTAAAGTCATTGATATTGGTATTCCAAATTTTATTGCCCGGGAAAAAGAGATTAAACTCTCCCTGATCGAAAAAAAAGGCATTGCCGCCTGTTTCAAACCCAGGAACTTTCAAAGCCATAAAGGCAGTTACGGCCATTTACTTGTTATTGCAGGTTCAATCGGAAAAACAGGAGCTGCATCCCTTTGCGCCAATGCAGCCATGCGGTGCGGCACAGGCCTTGTAACCCTAGGCATTGCTAAAAGCCTCAATAAAAACATTGAACCACAGGTCATTGAACCCATGACCCATCCCTTACCTGAAAAAGAGAAAGGAATTTTATCAGACAATTGTTTTGATGAGATCCAAACACTTTTAAAGGGAAAACAGGCCCTTGCCCTGGGACCGGGTCTTGGCATCCGCAAAAGCACAAAAAAGCTTGTCCATAAGCTAATTGAAAAAAGTGATGTCCCCCTCATTATTGATGCGGACGCAATCAATTGTATTGCTGAAAACGTAAATATCCTGAAAAAGAAAAAAGTTCCTGCCATATTAACTCCCCACCCGGGTGAAATGGCAAGGCTTTGTGATATGACAACCTTAGACATCCAGGCAGACAGGATAAGCATAGCCTCACAATTTGCAAAAGCCCATGATGTCATTCTGGTTTTAAAAGGTGCCCGGACCGTTGTCAGCCTGACCGACGGAAGATCCTTTATTTGTCCCACCGGCAATCCCGGTATGGCTTCCGGCGGAATGGGGGATGTATTGACCGGCATGATCTCAGGCTTTTGTGCCCAGGGGTTTTCCCCTGAAAATGCAAGTCTTGCAGGTGTTTACATTCATGGCCTCTGTGCAGATATTCTTTCAAAGGATATCGGTGCATTCGGCTTTGTTGCTACAGATATGATTCAAATGATTCCAAAAACCATTCACCACTATCTTTTATGAAAATCATAGAATCAAAGAGTTCGGACCAGACCTTTAAATTGGGAGAAGCCGTGGGCAAAGAAATCTCACAAGGGATTTGTATTGCCCTTCAAGGTGAACTGGGCGCAGGCAAGACAACCTTTGTTCAGGGGCTTGCAAAAGGTCTTGGCATTTCTGAAAAATATTATATCACAAGTCCGACATTCAACATCATCAATGAATATCCGATTCATTCGTTAACATTGTGCCACCTTGATCTTTATAGACTGGAATCTGAAAACGAGCTTGAGGATATCGGGTTTGACGATCTTGTTGATGACACCCATATTATTGTTGTTGAATGGCCTGAAATTCTTAAACGTATCTCTTTTAAATTTGATATTGAAATAAATTTTAAATTTGATGAACAATATAACAGAATAATTTCCGTTTTTGCCTCTGGACAATTGGGCTCAAATCTGTTAAGCAGATTAGCTTTATAAATTACATAGTTTATTAATTCCTGGAGTTGTTATGGCTTTAAGAGTACAAAAATATGGCGGAACCTCTGTTGCAGACATTGAATGTATCAATAATGTTGCAGACAGGGTCCAAAAAGCATCCGATGCGGATGACAAGGTTGTTGTTGTACTCTCTGCCATGTCAGGTGTAACCGACAATCTTATTTCTCTTGCAAAGCAGGCCTCTGAAACACCGGATAAAAGGGAACTTGACGTACTGCTCGCCACGGGTGAACAAACAACGGCTGCCCTTCTTGCCATGATCCTCAAATCAAGAGGATACAAGGCAAAATCTTTTCTTGGTTTCCAGGCAGGAATTCATACGAATAAAACCTCGGGCAAGGCAAGAATAATGGACATTGACTGCAAAAATATACAACAGGCCCTTGAAGATGGATATATTGCAGTAGTTGCAGGATTTCAGGGTGTCGATAATGATGGCACCATCACCACCCTGGGTCGCGGTGGGTCTGACACATCTGCCGTCGCCATTGCCTCTTCCCTGAAAGCCGATGTCTGTGAAATATTCACAGATGTGGATGGCGTATACACCACAGATCCCAGAATTTGCAGTACTGCCAGAAAAATCAACAAAATATCCTATGAAGAAATGCTTGAAATGGCCATATTGGGTGCCAAAGTTCTTCAGATCCGTTCTGTTGAATTTGCAAAAAAATATAATGTCCCCATACATGTAAGGTCATCATTCAATGAGGAGGAAGGAACAATGGTCGTCAACGAGAGTTCTGATATGGAAAGTGTTATTGTATCAGGTATTACCTTAGATATGAATGAGGCAAGAATCACTTTAAAGCGTGTCCCTGACCAGCCCGGTGTTTCAGCAAAAATCTTCACCCCGCTTGCCCAGGCGGAAATAAGTGTGGATATGATTATTCAGAATACCCGCTCCCACGGTGAGACAGACCTGACCTTTACTGTGACCAAAGATGACTTTGACCGGGCAAAAGAAATTTCTGAAAAAATTGCCAAGGAGATTGGTGCTGCTGAAATTCTCACAGCTAAAGAAATTGCCAAGGTTTCGGTGATCGGACTTGGGATGAAAAGTCATTCCGGTGTGGCAGCTACCATGTTCGAGGCCCTGGCATCTGAAAATATAAACATACGATTAATCAGTACTTCCGAGATCAGGATCTCCTGCGTCATCCTGGCAAAATATGCCGAGCTTGCAGTCAGAACGCTTCACTCGGCCTTCGGACTTGATCAGGAAAAATAAACCCCATACTATATATTGTCTGAAGGGTTCAGGACTGCCTCGATCTCTTTAATTACTTTTTGGGCAGCCAGACCGGGATCATCAGCATCCCTTATGGGCCGGCCAATGACTATCAGGTCACTGCCAAGGGTTACAGCTTTACCGGGAGTCGTTACCCTTTTTTGATCATCATTTTCAAGAAGCGTCCATGCAGGTCTGATCCCCGGTGTTACAGCCAGAAAAGATTTTCCAAAACGCTGTTTTATCTCTTGGACTTCCATACCTGAGCAGACAACACCTTTGCACCCGGCATCATATGCCATCTTTGCCCGATGTATGACGAGAAGTTGGGGGTCTTTTACAAACTCGTCTTTAAATCCGGAAGCTTTAACTATATCCCCGTCATTATCCGTTAAAAGGGTGACACCTAAAACCCCTGTTTTCCCTTTTCCCCCTTTAACTGCTTTTT
>NZ_JAIOSW010000141.1 GCF_021107415.1 Desulfobacula sp. | reverse complement strand
TTGGAGACGGCATCATAGATAATGGGATAATCGTTCCGGATCATGAGGGATTTTTCAAGGGTTGCATGGGTGACCATGGCACCAATGGAAAGCTCGCCGGTTGCATCATTTTTGTGCAGCTCACTCATTTCTTGAATTTTTTTCAGGGAAATCAGATAGTCCGGTTCCATCCAGCCTTCCTTAACTTTGACAATCACATCTGTCCCCCCGCCAATATATTTGGCTGTTTCGCTGTGTTGGCCATGAAAAGCAATGGCCTCTTCAACGGTTGTGGGGGATAAATACTTAAATGCTTTCATATGGTTTCCTTTCTTTAGGTGCGGTTATCAAAGATACGCTGGGCTTTCCCTGCAAACCGGGGAAGTTCGCCATACGCACAGATTTGTGCATCACAGCTGACCATGATCTTTGCCTTAACTGTTTTTTTTATCTTATTTTTAATTTCACTTGTATTATTAACATCAAATCCCTGTTGTGCTTCTGTTTTGATGGTCATATAATCCTTGCCGTCACCCTTGCTTTCCAGATGCAGCTGGTATTCGCTTCCCACTTCAGCAATTGAGGATAATACCTCATCAATCTGTCCGGGATAGATGTTAACACCCCTTAAGATGATCATGTCATCGGAACGCCCCATGATTTTGTCATGCATGGGAAGGATATTGCCGCAGGAACAAAGGTTGGATATCTTGCGGGTGAGATCCCTTGTCCGGTACCGCACCAGAGGAGCTGCCTCTTTACACAGGGTTGTTACCACCATTTCACCGATTTCCCCGTCCTCAACAGGTTCCAGGGTGTCCGGGTTTAAAATTTCAAGGATATACTTGTCTGCCCAGTAGTGGATACCTTCATGTTCAGGGCAGTCAAGCCCGGTTCCGGGACCGTAAAGCTCTGTCATGCCGGTGATATCAAACATGTCTTCCAAACCCATCAGTTCTTTTATTTTTGTCCGCATGGCAGAACTGCACCGTTCAGATCCCAGGATAATTTTTTTTAAATTGATCTGGTCCTTAATGCCTCGGCTATTGACTTCTTCGGCCATGAGAAGCGCCATGGATGCGGTGCAGCAAAAAACCGTTGACTGCAGGTCCACAAGGAACTGGCACTGCATGTCAATGTTGCCGGGACCCACAGGAATGGCCATGGCACCCAGCCGTTCACATCCCAGCTGAAATCCCATACCGGCTGTCCAGACACCATATCCCACTGCAATCTGTACCCTGTCCTCTTTTGTAAGGCCAGCCATTTCATAGCACCTGGCAAACATGTCAAACCAGTCATCCAGATCTTTTTGTGTATAGGAAAGAACTTTTCGTTTTCCCGTGGTGCCGGAGGAAGCATGAATACGGACCACGTCTTTTTCAGGTACTGACAGCAAGGGCAGGGGGTAGCCTTCCTTGAGGTCATTTCCCGTGGTAAAAGGAAGACGGGAAAGATCATCGAGAGATTTTACAGTCCCAGGCGTAACACCTGCCTCATCAAAGTGCTTTTTGTAAAAGGATGACCCATTGTAAGCATGTTCAATGGTCCATTGAAGCCCTTTAAGTTGATGGTCAAAAAGTTGGTCTATATTTTCGAACTGCGGCATAAAAGTTTTTTTCATCTTGTCGCTTCCTTATTTGTTTTCACGGAGTTGCAATGTTTCATCCATGTTGAGCTTTAAAGAGTCAGGTTCAATAATAACACCGTAATCTTGTTTTGCTTTTTCAATACTTACATAGCCATATTCTACGTCACGTTCCACGGCTTTCGGGTCCCGTTCAAAGGGATCACCATACCCGCCGCCGCCTGCACTGATAAATGAGATCCGATCCCCCGGTTCACAAAAAGTAAGTCCGCTGGGATCAGCATTTTCTCCATTTTTTAGATATTGGGCTTTGGAACCGTCTTTTCCGCCAAATATACCTTCTGGCGGATAAATATAACGTCCTGCCTGGACTGCAATGGACGTTGTTCCCGGAACATTTTCACCCGTCTCACCATCTCCACCCGGGGATCGTACAATCATTTGCCTGCCAATGCCACCCCGCTGTTTCCCAGGCCCTCCCGAGTCTTGAATCAGGCTTCTTGATTCAACAATCATAGTGGTATCACTTTCAAGGATTTCAACTGGTGTATTCGCACCGTTAGCCGGGAAAATTGCACAGTGATGGCCGTCAAATCTTGAAGAAGCTCCCATTCCGCCGCCGCGAATAATCATGGTGTGCCATGGCTTGCCATTTGCAAAAGAGCCATGAAAGATGTTGGTCTGGGCAGGTGTGCCGCCGGAACCGGCTATAATATTGTCGGGAGCAGCTTTTGCAAGCGCATTAAAAACCATTTCAGTCATAAAATGACCCACTACCATTCTTGCTGCCACGGCTGCCGGAAATGTGCAATTGACAATAGAACCTTTTGGAGCTGTCATTGTTATGGGACGGATAGCGCCCTCGTTAATAGGTATTCCAGGGTCAAAAGCTGATTTAATCGCCATGAACACATATGCATATGTAAAATTGTAAACCACATTCACACCCCAGTCTACCTGTTTGGATGTGCCGTCAAAATCAACATGAATATTAGAACCATCTACTTTAACGGTCAGTTTGATGGGAATATCCGGTTTGTTTCCTGCACCTTCAATAATGCCTTCATGGGCATAGGTTCCATCGGTAATTTTTTTAATGGCTTTGCGCATGCTTATTTCAGTCCGGTCGATAATTTCGTCGGCAAGGTCATCAAGGGTATCAAGCCCTTCATCTTCCATCATTTCTATGATCTTCTGGGAACAAATATGATTTGCCGCTACCTGGGAGCGGATATCCCCGTCAAACTCTGTTGCTGTTCTTACATTCCAGCGGATCATGTTAACCAGACTCTCATTGAGCTTGCCGGTATCATATAGCTTTGTTAAAGGGATATAAAGACCTTCTGCATAGACATCACGGTTGTCCGAAGCGGTTCTTCCGCCTATATCCGTATGATGGAATACACATGCTGTAAATGCCACAGGTTTTCCCTTGAAAAATATAGGACTCCACACGCAGACATCATTTAAATGTCCTGCCAGAAGCCAGGGGTCATTGATAATAAATACATCGCCCTCATTATAATCTTCAAGGGGAATGGAATTGACAATTTTTTTCATACCAAGCGCCATGGCGCCTGCCTGGCCGGGTGTACATAATGTTCCCTGTACAAGCTCCTGGCCGCGGCTGTCTGTAAACATGCAGGTGTAATCGTGGGCATCCCTTAAAAGACTTGAAAAGGCGGTTCTGATTACAGATGCGTCAGATTCATCTACTATGGAAACCAGCCGCTTCCAGAGGATTTCCAGGGTAATCGGGTCGAATTTATTATTATTTTTATTCATTATTTGTCCCCTCCACCTGATTGAACTATCTGTATCCAGATAAACCCGAATTCATCAACCCGGGCTTTAGCATCCTCCCCAATTACAATTGTGGATTCTCGTTCCTCAATAATGGCAGGTCCATCAAATTGCGCATCGGCAAATAGTTTAGACCGGTCATAAACTGTAAAAGGGATGTAATTCTTTTTAATTATAGAAAATGCCCGGCGTTGCCCCTTGATACAGGTTTGAAGATCGCGATTTTGGGTTGATAGTTTTGAAATTGAAAAAGGTTTTTTAGGAAGGCTTGCCCGAACCTTGAACGTTACAAATTCCACAGGTGATTCAACAGAGGTTCTGCCGTAGAGCCGTCTATATTCTTTATCAAACATGGTTCTGATTTCATTTTTTGAAAATTTTTGAAAATTTTTGATCTCAATGGGAAGATCAATCTCAGCGCCCTGACCTACAAAACGCATTAAAAGAGTCCTTTCAAAAATGATGTCATCACCGCTTTGAGCACCTTCCAAAATTTTTGCACTCTCTTGTTCAAGCTCATTAAAAAGAAGTTCAATTCCTTTAAAATTTGCTTCTTCAAGTACTTTCCTGTGGCTTCTTGAAAGGTCAAATGCCACTGGAGCTGTAAAAAAACCAAGTGCTGATCCCACTCCTGCAAGAGGAGGTACTAAGATAGCATGCGCACCGATTTTTTTGGCAAGTCCATAGGTGTGAACAGGGCCTGCACCGCCAAAGGCTGACACGGTAACTATGTTGGGGTTGCCGCCTTTTTCCGCAATATGGGTTTTGGCGGCCGATGCCATTGTCTCGTTGATAAGATCATGGATACCGAATGCGGCTTGTACCATTGTTGTGCCCAATGGTTTGGCAATCTTCTCTTCTATTGCTTTTTTGGAAAGTTCTATATCAAGAGCCATGGTGCCGCCAAGGAAAAAATCAGGGTCAAGATATCCCAAAACAAGATCAGCATCCGTTACTGTCGGGTCTTGACCCCCTTGTTTGTAACAGGCAGGCCCTGGATCAGCACCTGCGCTTTCAGGGCCAACCTGTAAAAGACCAAGACTGCTGATTTTAGCAATACTTCCTCCGCCTGCACCAATTTCCATGAGATCCACAACAGGTACCTGGATGGGAAGACCGGAGCCTTTTTGGAACCGTTGTACACGTCCGACCTCAAAGGTGGATACAAGCCCTGCATGGCCATCCTGAATCAGGCATGATTTGGCTGTTGTACCTCCCATATCAAAGCAGAACATATCCTTGATATTAAACATCTGACCATAATATTGAGAAGCAATAACCGCTGCAGTCGGACCTGATTCAATGATTCTGACAGGGAAATTTTTTGCAGTTTCAATAGAGGTGATCCCGCCGGACGACAGCATGATAAAAAATTTACCATCAAACCCGATTGTTCCAAGTCTTTCTATCAGTCTATTTAAATACCAGTAGGTGATGGGTTTTACATAGGCATTGACAGCCGTAGTACAGGTTCTCTCATATTCTTTGATTTCCGGAAGGACTTCAAATGATGTGGAAAGAAATAGATCAGGCGCTTCTTTTTCAATTATTTTTTTTATCTTTTTTTCATTTATTGAGTTTTCATAAGAATTGATAAAGCAGACAGCAATGGATTCTATCCCGTTTTTTTTAAATTTTTCAAGGACATTCAAAACCTCTTGTTTTTCCACATCTTTTAGTACTCTGCCGTCAAAGGTCAGCCGCTCATCAATTTCCGCCCTGTCTGATCTGGGAACAATTGGTTCCGGGTATTCGCTGAAAATATCATAAGCATCATAGCGTTTTTCTCTGCCAAGTTCTAAAATATCCCTGAATCCCTTTGTAGTGATTAGTCCTGTTTTGGCTCCTTTTCTTTCAATAATCGCATTGATAACCAGGGTGGTCCCATGAATGATTTCTTCAACAGTGTCCATGAACCCGGGCAGAATTCCGGCAAGCTCCCTGATGCCCTGTTCAATAGCATCCGACGGATCTAAAGGAGTGGTCAGACATTTATTTGTATGAAATTCCCCTGTTATATTATTTACCAGGACAAAATCTGTAAAAGTGCCGCCGATATCACAACCCAGACGGTAAGTCACTTGCTCCAAATTACACCTCCCTATTAATAAAAATCCGGCTCATTCCATTCTCCAAAGGTATCTCTGAATACGCCTGTCATTTCTCCCACCGTAGCATAGGCATGACAGCATTTCACCAGGTGAGGCATGACATTATCATTTCCTCTGGCTGCTTTTTCAAGCGCTTTAAGGCTATCTGCCACCTCCTTGTCATTCCTGGTACGCCGGACTTCATTTAAGCTGGCTTTAGATTTTCTAGCCCATTCTTCATTGTATTCATGAAGTTCCATAGCACCAGCAGCGCCAGCGTCGGTCTTGTCAGTCTGGCCCTTTTTTGAACCGGGTGTTGCCTCCGGATTGAGCCCAACTTTTCTATACTCCCCGGACTGTAATCCTTTTTCAAATTCATAGGCCTGCTTGGAGACTTTTCTCTGGATGAAACCGTTTGATATACTTTTGACCATTCCACCCCATTTTTGTACCTCTTTCATTTCCTCAAGGATTTTTTCTTCCATTTCAAGGGTGAGGGTTTCAATAAAATAAGATCCTGCAAGCGGATCAACCGTATCCCTTAAGCCCACTTCATCCATGAGCATTTCAAGGGTTCGAAGCGAGAGCAGGGCAGAACGCGGGGTGGGAATAGTATAGGCTTCATCAAAGGAGCATAATGCTATGGTCTGGGCACCGGAAAGGGCCGCTCCCATGGCATAATAGGCCCCTCTCATGATATTGTTCTCGGGCTGTTCCTTGGTAAGGCCTGAACCCCCGCCGCCAAACAGTCCTCTTAAGAAGAGTTTTTTCTTTTCCGTAACACCATATTCATTTTTCAGCATTTTTGCCCAGAGTTTTCTGGCTGCTCTGAACTTGGCAATCTGTTCCCAAAGGTTGCCGTACACATTAAAGTTAAAGGAAAACCGTCCCACAAAATCTTCAGGTTTAATGCCTCTTTGCGCTACATTGTCGATGTAAGCTTTGGCAATCTCGAATGCATAGGCGATTTCCTGGGCCGGTGTGGCCCCGGATTCACGGATATGATATCCGCACAGGCTCACAGGGTTGGATTTGGGCAGTTCCTTTACTGCATATTCAATACTGTCCCCCACAAGCCGCACCCCATGCTCAACAGGAAAAATCCAGGCACCCCGGCCAATCATTTCTTTTAAAATATCATTCTGGGGAGTAGTGGAAATCTGATCTTTGGAATATCCGAATTTTTCTGCAACCGCCTGATACATGGCCATCATAATGGTGGCCACGGCATTGATGGTCAACCCGGACCCGATCCG
>NZ_JAIOSW010000002.1 GCF_021107415.1 Desulfobacula sp. | reverse complement strand
CATAGCCAAGGTTCATATAGGCAAGAGAAAGAGCAGCATGACCGCACTGAAGCCTGTTATCAGGGAAAATTTTGGACAGAATCTGTAAAGCGGCTTTTTTTTCTTCAGAATTTGCAAAGCCTGATTTGGCATTGTTTAACTGGCCCCGGGCAGTTGGAAAATTCGGTATTTTAAATCCTTGAAAAGAAATCAGCGGCAGCTCGGATTTTGGAAAAGAAAGAGAAGTGGATTCATCACTGCAACCATTTAATACCAGGGTAGTTAAGAACAATGAAAATATAATTGCTATGGCAAGTCTTTTTTTCATCCAATTCAATCTAATAATTTAAAGAAAATTTTACCACGTCAAAAAAAAATATAAATTACTTCAGTCAAGTATATATACAAGTGTTAGTGGTTGCGAGAATATTGCCAAAATGAATTTTTCCTTGCGCTCATTTTGTATATACGTTAAAAATGGATGAAAATCCTGATCAAAACGGTCAGGAATTTTTTTAACTCTCAAACTGGAGATATACCATGAATAGCAGGGGCGGACAAACTGGCAGTTTGAATTTTGAAGTAGACAAAAATAATCTCTATCGTGAAGAATCCGTGACAGATCTTAAGATCGCTAATATACAGAGACTGCTACCTGTACATCTTGACGGATTGGAAGACAGCAGCCGGGAAGCCGTTTTTTTGGGAAGAACCCAGCTTAGCACTCCCCGGGGCCCTATCCCCATACAGGCACAACTTGCGGCTAAAACACTTGAAGAAGCCATTGATATGTTCCCGAAAGCCATGGAAGCTGAAACCCAGAAAGTAGTTGAGAGTTTTAAACAGATGCAGGAACAGCAGGAACAGCAGGAACAGCAGGAACAGCAGGAACAGCAGAAACAGCAGAAAAAAGCAGAACAATCGAGAATTATTATTCCTGGAATGAATAATTAAATTTTTAAGTATGTTTACTATTTGATATTTTAATTATTTTAGCAGGAGTATGGGTAAAAATTTTTACATGGTGAAATAAAGTACATAATTTTTATTACATTTTTTTCCTAATAGCTGTGGGATGATATTTTATAATTTTATTAGTTATTATGTTAACTGTTTGATATAATCAATAAATAAAAAATTATGGTTTAAAAATATGAATCGGTATGATATTTGCTTTAATATACTAAAGGGTGTTGAAATCAATTCTTCAAAAAGTTAAATATTTATTATAAATTTAGTAAGTTATATTGCAAAAACCTCTGTTTTAGTGTATAGTTTTTTAAGAGACCAATCAAAAAAAACAACACAAAAACAGAGGCATTATGCACAGAAAAAATATCAGAAGGATAATAACAAAGCAATTGAAAACTGATCATCCTTACTGGAAAAAAATGACCAGAAAATCCAAAAAAAAGCTGCTTCAGCAAATTGTGGATGAGGCAGTTAATAATTATGATTACTCTCAGACTCTGGACATCCCCATTGAGCAGCTCACAGGAGTTGAAGATCAAATGCCGTCTGAAGGAATCCGCAGTCTTCCGGAGATGGCCAATTATATAAAAAATTTTCATAGCGATAATCTTTTTGATTTTGATAAGCGAAGAAAACCATATAAGGAAATCGTTGATCAGGAGTTGCAATTCATTGACCATCTTTTAGATGATCAGATTATCAATAGTTTCATTGCACCGGATGGCTATTCCGCGCCACATAGAGAGATTCAGCCTTATCAACTGTTCCGAATGGAACTTTTGAAAATCATCAAATACCCTGAAATCAGTTACAGGAAATTTTGCAGTGATGAGTATTTTGACAGGGAAAGAAAACAAAATAGACGATTTGTAAGGTTGCCGTTAAATACAAAAGATCAAGTCCACCATACAGAGTTGTGTCATTTTCGGACAGGCTTACTATTCAGACAGCTGATGAATGTTTTTGTGTACTTTCTTCATCATTTTTATCAATCCGGTTGCCTTGAAAATATGGTCATTCATGGCGTTGATTCGACCGAACTTCCTTCTGAAATAAATTATCCCATTTGTACAGTCGAGGTCAAAGGCAAGAAAATACGCATTTATTCAGATCCTAATTGTGATTGTGGAAAACGCCGAAACAAAAGGGACAAATCGTACTATGTTATTGGGTATCGACTTCATACGCTAACCGCTATTAACCCTTCAACAGGGCATAGTTTCCCATTGTTATCTATTGTCGGTGCAGCAAATCATCATGACAGTCTGTTCTTAAAACCATTGATCAAGCTTGCGCAGGCCATAGGTATTGATATGAAATTGATAACCGCCGACCAGGCTTACCATGATAAGGATGGCTCGATACTTGAAACAACCGGTGTCTATGTTGTGGCTCCGCCATCTGAAAAAGCAAAACTTCCTGAGAATGTTTTAGAATCTCCATTGAGAATTACCTGCAATGATTTTTGTGAAATTCCAATGAGGAGTCTTGGTGCTTCACAGGATGGCCATGAATTCGGATGTGGTTCAAAGCCAGGTAATTGTATTTTTGAATCAACTTGCACGAAATCAAGGGTTATTGATTTTGATAAAGGGCACTTTCAGCCCATGCCCTCTTTTCATAATGCATCTCAACAAGCCATGGATATCAGAAAAAACTGTGAAAGACCTTTTAACCTGATGAAAAAGCGAGAAGGTCTCGAAATGACAAGAGTAAGAAGCCAGCATGGCGTTGTTGTCCGTTCAACATTTACGACCATAGTAACATTGTTGATTGAAATGGCTGGAACACGTCATAAACCAAAGAAACAAAAGGATCTACAAAAGGAGTTATTCGCTGCCACGGGATAAAAATTGAATCTGAAAACATAGATATTGGTACAATTTTTCTGAAATAACTACTCGGACTGTTCTGGTATTGCCTGAATTACAAAAAGGGCCGCTCTAATATGAGATTTTAAAAGGCTAAAATCAAAATCAGGTGAT
>NZ_JAIOSW010000215.1 GCF_021107415.1 Desulfobacula sp. | reverse complement strand
TGACCCCGGCAAAAGGAAGATGCCTTGCCCAGGCAAAGGATTTTGCAAAGGTAAATCCCACCAAAAGAGCACCAATGAGTCCAGGCCCCCTTGTTGCTGCAACAGCATCAATATCCTTAATTTTGATATTTGCTTTTTTTATGGCTTCATCCACCACCGGGGTAATGGCTTGGATGTGCATTCGAGACGCCAGTTCCGGTACAACACCGCCATATTTGTGATGAACCTCAATCTGGGAAGCGATGACGGAAGACAGGATGTCTATACCATCTTGAACAATTGCGGCTGCGGTTTCATCACAGGATGATTCAATCCCAAGGACTATCATGATAGTTGATAATTATTAATTGATCAGACCCATTGAGTCTGTGGTTCATTATTTTCCCTGGATTCTACCTCACCGATGAAAAATGCTTTTTCATTCATTGCCCCGAGCCTGTCCATGACTTCCTGGGCCGAGGTATCCGGCACAACAATCACCATGCCAATGCCATTGTTAAATGTTCTTCGCATTTCAGAATCCGGCACAGATCCCTCTTTTTGAAGCACCTTAAATACAGGTGGAATTTTCCAGGCATCTTTGTGAATAATGGCTTTACAGACTTCAGGGATTACCCGGATGATATTTTCATCAATCCCGCCACCGGTGATGTGTACAAGGCCGTGAACGGGCAGGTCTCTTAAAAGGCTTATAATCGTTGGAACGTAAATGGTTGTCGGCTTTAAAAGTTCTTCGCCAAGGGTGGTGCCAAGTTCATCAAGTTTGGTGTTTACATCATATTTGCATTTGTCAAAAAAGATTTTTCGGACAAGGGAAAAACCATTGCTGTGTATACCGTTTGATGCAAGTCCAATGAGTTTATGACCATTTTTAATATATGAACCGTCTATGATTTTATCATTATCAACAATACCTACACAGAATCCGGAAAGGTCGTATTCCCCATCCTGATACATTCCCGGCATTTCTGCTGTTTCTCCACCGATCAAAGCACATCCGGCTTGATTGCATCCTTTGGCAATCCCTAAAATAATTTTTTCAGCTACATCATTGTCAAGAACCCCCATGGCCAGGTAATCAAGGAAAAATAAGGGTTTGGCACCCTGAACAATGATATCGTTAACGCACATGGCCACAAGATCAATGCCGATGGTATCATGTTTGTCCATCATAAAAGCAATTTTCAGCTTGGTTCCAACCCCGTCGGTTGAACTGACCAGAACAGGATTCGGAACATTGGAAAGATTCAAGGAAAAAAGACCTCCAAAACCACCGATCTCACCCATAACACCTGATCGTGGAGTGGATTTTGCGATATCTTTAATTCGATCAACCAGCTTGTTTGCTTTATCTATATCAACACCTGAATCTGCATAAGTTAAGGGGTTGTTCATATAAAATTACCTTTTTTTAATTGGATTGATGAAGTCTTCTAAACACGGCAATAGTAAACATAATGCATTGAAAAGTCAAAAGCTTTTTGACATCGTCATTTGAATATTGTATCTACTCTAATTTTAAACTTAAGTTATTATCGGAGAATCTAAAGGGAATGGAAACAATCAATATTGGAATTTTAGGGTATGGTGTTGTCGGTGCGGGTGTGGCAAAACTGTTAAAGCTAAAAAAACAATTGCTGATATCCAGAATCGGTGCTGTTTTAAACCTTAAGGCCATTGCTGATATTGATATAACCACAGACAGGGGCGTTGATCTTGGAACCACCACCCTGGTTTCCGATGCAAACGTGATAATAGATGATCCCAAGATAGATATTATTGTGGAAACCATTGGGGGAGAAACTCTTGCCAGACAGTTTATTTTAAAGTCTCTTGAAAACAAAAAGCATGTGATAACAGCCAACAAGGCCCTTCTGGCAAATTTTGGAAATGATCTTGTCAAAGCAGCCGGGAAAAATCAAGTAGATCTGGCCTTTGAAGCCAGTTGCGGTGGCTGTATGCCGATTATTAAATCGCTGAGAGAATCCCTTGTGGTCAATGATATCAAATCCATGTCAGCGATTTTAAACGGGACCTGTAATTATATCCTTACAAAAATTTCCAAGGATGGGTCAGATTTTGAAGACGCTTTAAAGCAAGCCCAGGAACTGGGCTATGCTGAAGCTGAACCGTCATTGGACATCGACGGATTTGATACTGCCCATAAGCTTGCTATTTTAAATTCTCTTGCCCATGGCATGGAGATTAATTTGAAAGATATTCATGTGGAAGGCATCCGCAATATTACACCGGTGGATATTGAGTTTGCGAAGGACTTCGGATACACCATCAAACTTCTGGCTATTGGAAAGATTCATGAAGACCATGTGGAAGCAAGGGTGCATCCCACAATGATTTCCGGCTCAAACCCTTTGTCCCACGTTGATGAGTCCATGAATGCCATTGCCATTGATGCCGATGCCACAGGGCAAATCATGCTCTATGGTCACGGTGCCGGTATGATGCCGACGGCAAGCGCTGTTTTAAGTGATATTGCAGATATTGCAAGAAATATTATTTCAGGGACCAAAAGACGGGTGCCTATTCTGGGATATCCTGAAGACAATATTAAATCGATTCCGATTCTTCCCATGGCAGAGCTCTATACCAGGTATTATCTCAGGTTTGAAGCCCAGGATCATCCGGGTGTGCTGTCTAAAATTTCCGGAGTTCTGGGAGAAAACAATATCAGTATTAAATCGGTCCATCAAAAAGGGCGTAAAAGCAATGGGAAAGTGCCGGTTGTAATGATCACCCACCTAGCCAAGGAAGCATGGGTACAACGTGCCTTAAAACAGATTTCAAAGACAGATTCTATTGTCGGAGATCCTGTTGTGATTAGAATAGAAGAAATAGTTCAGGAGTAGAGTGAAAATGAAAATATTGGTTGCAGATTTGGAAGGTGTTTTTTTACCTGAGATTTGGATAAATGTTGCAAAAAAAACCGGGATTGAGGAGCTTAAGCTGACCACCCGGGATATCAGTGATTATGATGTGTTAATGACTCGGCGGCTATCGATATTAAAGGAGAATAATTTAAAGATTCAGGACATTAAAAATGTGATTGCCTCCCTGGAGCCTCTTGAAGGCGCCTTGGATATTTTAAACTGGATCAGGGAAGAGTCACAGATTATTGTATTGTCGGATACCTTTGAAGAATTTGCAAAGCCTTTGATGGTAAAGTTGAATTATCCTACACTTTTATGCCATGATTTGACCATTGACAAACAAGGCAATATCACGGGTTACAACATCCGGATCAATCATCAGAAAAAAGAGGCTGTGAACGCCTTAAAGGGGCTGAATTATCACGTGATTGCCTTTGGAGATTCCTATAATGACATCGGGATGATTCAGGAAGCGAATCAGGGGTTTTTCTTTAACCCGCCGGATTCTGTGGTCACGGATTTCCCTGAAATTCCGGTAACAAGAAATTACCGGGAACTTAAAACTATGATAAGCGCATTATTAAACGCATGACAATCAATATTGATGATTTTAAAAAAGTAAAAGCCCTTGTCATCGGTGATCTGATGATTGATGAGTATTTGTGGGGCACAGTGGATCGGATCTCGCCTGAAGCACCGGTTCCAGTGGTTTGTGTGGAAAAAGAAAGCCATGCCCTTGGGGGTGCCGGAAATGTTATTCATAATCTGGTTGCCATGGGGGCAAAAGTATTTGCCGTCGGCACAGCCGGAACGGGCAAAGCCGGTCAAATGATATTTGAAAAACTTGAAGACTTGGGTATTGCGACAGATGGGATCATCAGTGAACCCCAAAGGCCGACAACCCGAAAAACAAGGGTAATTGCATCCAATCAGCAGATATTGAGAATTGACAAGGAAATAAAGAAGGATATCAATGGAGAAATCCTTGAAAAACTTGTTAAAATAATCGATAGCAAAATTAATGATGTAGACCTGGTGATTCTTTCGGATTATGATAAAGGCCTGATTACCAAAGAGCTGGTTCAGCAGATTGTAATGCTCGCACACAAATATAATGTCCTGACCTTAGCTGATCCCAAGTCTTTGAATTTTTTCAAGTATGAACAGGTCTCCATACTCACACCAAATAGAAAAGAGGCAAGTCTTGCCGCAAATATGGATATCAAATCAGATCGGGCTCTCTTTGCCGCCGGGCATAAAATCATGGACCAGGTTAAGCTGGATCGACTTTTGATTACTTGTGGCAAAGACGGTATGGTGCTGTTTGAAAAGGGTAAGGAACCTTATACCATTGAATCCAGAGCCCGACAGATGTTTGATGTTTCCGGTGCCGGGGATACGGTGATTTCTCTTTTAGGCCTCGGGCTTGCAATCGGAGCCACATTTAAAGATAGTGCCATGGTCGCCAATGCGGCAGCAGGCATTGTTGTTGCAAAGGTGGGTACTGCAACTGCTTCCATTGATGAACTTAAACAGGTTCTGGCAGATTAAAAAATGTTCTGACAAAATATTAAAAAAGCTTGACAGAAACAAGACAATTCTATATATTGCCCTTCGTTGATGCGGGGTGGAGCAGTCTGGTAGCTCGTCGGGCTCATAACCCGAATAGAGAATCCGCTATTAACAATAAAAACATAGAATTGATAAGGGTTTACAGCTTTTGGCAGTAAACCCTTTTTAGTTGGTGTGACGTTATTGTGCCATTTTGCCAAAAATATTAATGATTTTTTCATCGTCTTTATTTTTTTGAATATTATTCATAAAAGCTGTTCCATCACTTCTTGTTTTTTGTGGAATCCAGCTATAATAATGATTGAAAATCATTTGCAACGATGAATGTCCCAGCATTTTTTGAACCCATCCTACATCCTCTCCTGCTGTAATCATCATTGTTGCAAAAGTGTGTCGAGTCTGAATCGGCGGTCTATATTCTATTTCAGCTGAGTTAAGTGCTTTTTTCCAAATGACCTCTCTAAAGTGGTCTGGATTCATTAATGCGCCATCATCCTTACAGAAAATATATTCATTCCCACCATTAATTTTACGCTGTTCATCTATAGCCTCAACGACAGGGATTAAACAATCAATAATTCTGTTTGATTTTTTTGTTTTAGTCTCCCCCTCTATGCCATAAACAAGCGTTTTATTGATACTAATTTTGGGGGTCGAAAACAATTTGTCCTTGTAATCAGACCATTTCAATCCATCAATCTCGCCAGACTTAATGCCGGTATAGAATCGTACCGCAGTATAAGGTTTGTAAGCAGGGTCAACGCATTCTAATATTTTAAGCACTTCATCATGTGTGAAAGGATAGATTTGGCTTTTCTGAATAGAACGATTATCTTTTTTAGCATTATATTTTCTTTCACCAAGCCTTCTTTATGAGACAACAAAGGGGGCGCTATAATTTATTGCCTCATATATCTGTATATATGTGCCATTAATCAAGGGTGGTCAAGATTATGAATATGGTCATTTTGAAAGACAGTGACAATGATGAAATTAAACGCTAATAGCCTTGTCAATCAATCCACTCTACTGTTTCCCCTGTGTCATGGTAGATGTGTGTTGTGATAATATAAGTTCTGTTATTGTAGATTGAATAATACTGCTTTATAGATTTACATTTATAGGATTTACAGAATTATATTTTTTGATATTACTGTTGATACAGGTTCTTTTTTTTTATGGATAGGAAAAGATTAGGAAAGTGATTTGGTGTAGATGGATTGGTACTACGGTTATTAAAATTTATAAATTACTACCACTATGTAAAAAAGTTCCCAAAAGTATGTAAAAAAGTTCTCAAAATTATGTAAAGTTTTACATAGTTAATATATAAAAAAAATTCTTAAAATAACCGTAAATACTGATGTTGGGACAGCTACGACATTATCGTCTTGCTGGCACAGATGTTGCTATAAATTTAACCAAAGTTTATGGAAAAAGCCAAACCTGTTGTGAAGCAGGAATGAAAAATTACAGGTTAAATGGGAGGTGATACAGGGAATCAACAATGGAGAGCATTTTTTATCACCGTTTAGTTTGAAAAATTAAGATATTTAAAATCAAAAAAAAGAGTGGAGAAACTATGAAAAATTTTTTATTGACTGTTCTATCAATTTGTATGGTTTTAGGTTTATTTAGTGTTGCCAGTGCTACCGTATTAGACTTTGACGATATAACCACAAATCAATATGCACAATTCTACAGTTATGGTGGTTTAGACTGGACTCATTCGGGAGCTGTGGTTGAAGGTTATGCAGGTGGATATTATGCTCAATCAGCAGTTTCTGGTGACTATGCTTTTTACAATGGAGACGGTAATACAGCAACTGTATCTATTTCATCAGGCACATTTGATTTTTCTGGAGCATGGTTTACACCAGCAGGTAAGACCATATTCGGCGAGGTCGGTGTCGAGGCATTCTTCGGAGGTGTTTCACAAGGTATTGTAAATATTGATTTAGTTGAATTGGCCCCTTTGTGGGTTGATTTTGATTTCGTCGGTATAGATATGTTAGTTTTTACACCAGTCCCATCAACAGGTCATGGAAGTTATTTTGCAATGGATGATTTTACATACAGTTCCAATCCAGTACCAGAACCAGCTACTATGCTCCTCTTCGGTCTTGGTATTTTAGGTATTGCAGGAGTCAATAGAAGAAAAAAATAATAACTTTATTAAAATAGCATAAGTAAAAGGGCAGGATTGTTAAGTTGATTCTGTCCTTTTTTATTGGATTTAAGGACAGTAAAAAACTATCCAGAATATAGAGCGCACCTAATCTTTTGTGTCAGTTGTAATTACAAGCTTTGCTTCCTGTTACGCTTTCAGGACACGGTTCTTGATGCTTTTGTAACATGATTACATGATTTAGTGTAAAAAACCGTTACAGGATTACAATGGCTGTGACAGATTACAGGGTCCCTGGAACAGACACTTTCTATTTTTATGTCTTTTGAACCAGGTTGAAAATTTTATTTTGTAATCCAATAGGGCAGGCGTTAAAAAGTTACTCTGGTATAATTAAATGCAAATTTTAAGGTTGTAAATAGTTCTGTTTTGGTGTGTCGTCTTTGTGACACTTTTTTTTTCGTTGGTTGGAATTATTATGCTTATTTTAGATTTTGGTTTTGGATAGAAGGAAACTCTTTTGTATCAAAATTAAAAATATTAAATAAAAATAGACTATACAGATATAGTCTAAAATTGGTTGTTTACAGGGATTTCAACAGATTTTGAATAATAAGTCTTGACAGAAACAAGACAATTCTATATATTGCCCTTCGTTGATGCGGGGTGGAGCAGTCTGGTAGCTCGTCGGGCTCATAACCCGAAGGTCGTTGGTTCAAATCCTTCCCCCGCTACCAAAGAAATTAAGGGGTTCAGCATTCGGTGCTGCCCCTTTTTGTGATTTTGGATTGTTGCTTCCATTTAAGAGATTTCAATAAATCATTGAATAAATATCCTGTATGATGATATTCA
>NZ_JAIOSW010000292.1 GCF_021107415.1 Desulfobacula sp. | reverse complement strand
TGAGATTTTAAGGATGAAGGACACATTAAATGAAATTTTATCCTTTCACACTGGCCGGGATATTGAAAAAATATCAGAAGATACAGACAGAGATTTTTTTATGTCATCTGAGCAAGCTTTGGAATATGGCATTATAGACAGGGTCGTTGCTGATAGAAGCGAGTTGGAAGATAAGATAGACGACTCTTCAAAGGAGTAGCTTAATTATGGCTCGGAAAGAAAAAGACAATGATCACTTTTTTTGTTCTTTTTGTGGTAAAAATCAAAAAGAGGTCCAAAAGCTGATTGCAGGTCCCAGTGTTTATATTTGTAATGAATGTATCAAATTGTGCGGTGAGATTGTTGATGATGAAGAAAAAGAAAAGCAAGCCGACAAGAACGGGCTAAAGGATTTTCTAACACCCAGGCAGATAAAACAATTACTTGATGCGTATGTCATTGAACAGGATCGAGCTAAAAAAGTTCTTGCTGTGGCGGTTTACAATCATTACAAACGTCTGACGTCAACCATGGAAAAGAAAAAGGATGATGTGGAAATTCAAAAGAGTAATATCCTCATCATCGGTCCCACCGGATGCGGGAAGACACTTCTGGCTCAGACGCTTGCCAGATTTTTAGATGTCCCTTTTGCCATTGCAGATGCAACCGCATTAACCGAAGCGGGTTATGTTGGGGAAGATGTTGAAAATATAGTCCTGTCCCTGGTCCAGAATGCAGACTATGATGTTGAGAAAGCCCAGAAGGGTATCATTTATATTGATGAGATTGATAAAATATCCCAGCGCGGTGACAATCCATCCATTACCCGGGATGTTTCAGGGGAAGGTGTTCAGCAGGCGCTTTTAAAAATTATTGAGGGCACGGTTGCCAGTATCCCGCCAAAAGGGGGGAGAAAACATCCCCAACAGGATTATGTAAAGGTTGATACTTCCAATATTCTTTTTATTTGTGGTGGTACATTTACCGGGCTTGAAAAGGTGATTGAGAGAAGAATTACCAAGAAAACCATGGGATTTGGTGCCAAGATTATCGGGAAAAAAGATAAAAATATTGGAGAGCTTCTTGAACAGCTCAAGCCCGAAGATCTGATAAAATTTGGTCTTATACCGGAGTTTTTAGGCCGTTTGCCCATTATTACATCCATCGGTGAACTCAATGAGAAATCATTGGTTAAAATTTTGACCGAACCTAAGAATGCGCTTGTCAAACAATACCAGGAGTTATTGAATATTGAAGGCGTGGAACTTTTGTTCACGGATGAAGCCCTTGAGGCCATGGCAAAAGAAGCTGTACAAAGAAAGTCAGGTGCAAGGGGACTTCGTGCCATTATGGAAGAAACCATGCTGGATATCATGTATGAAATTCCGTCTAAAGAGAACGTTATAGAGTGTGTGGTGGGTGAAGAAGTAGTATTAAAGAACGAAGATCCGATACTGCTTTATGAGCAGCCTAAAAAACAGGCCTGAAAATAAAGAGAGTTCTAAAAGTTAATGATCAAAATTCCTAAGTTCTTTCATCAGGATGGTTCACAGAGTTTAAAAAAACAGCTTCCACTGGTGCCTTTAAGAGATATGGTGTTGTTTCCATTCATTACCACATCTGTTTTTGTCGGAAGGGATAAATCCATTAAGGCTTTATCTGAAGCTATGGCAACAGATAAGAAGATTTTTCTGACCACTCAAAAAGATCCTGAAGTTTTAAAACCGAATATTAATGATATTTTTCAGGTGGGCACCGAAGCCAAGATCACTCAGCTTCTCAGATTACCCGACGGAACCGTTAAGGCATTGGTTGAAGGGTGTGAAAGAGGAAAAATTGTTAAATTGGTTGATGAGCAAGGGTACCTCTGTGTTGATTACATACAGGTTGTTGAAGAGCCCTTATCTGAAAAAGCAAGGGACGCTGCTGTCAGAACGCTCACCGAGGCATTTGAACATTTTGTTAAACTCTCCGGATCGGTATCAAAGAGCTTTTTTAAAAACCTTGATGTCCTTGCCGCTCATGAGTCCCGATATGCCGATACCATCGCAACCCAGATGCCGTTTAAAGTGGCTGATAAGCAAAAATTGCTTGAATGTGGAAATATAGAAGACAGATTTTTTTTATTGTTAAAATTGATTCAAAAGGAAACAGAAGTCTTTGCCATGTCCCAGAAAATAAAGGGAAGGGTAAAGGAGCAAATGGAGAAGCTTCAGAAGAAGCACTATTTGAATGAGCAGATGCGCGCCATCAAAAAAGAAATGGGAGAAGGTGGTGATACAGCAGAATTTGCGGACCTTGAAAATCAGATAAAGAAAAAAAGAATGTCCAGGGAAGCGGCTTTTGTTGTGAGAAAGGAATTTGCAAAGCTAAAGATGATGCCTTCCATGTCATCGGAAGCCACTGTGGTCAGAAATTATATTGACTGGCTGATTTCTTTGCCATGGTTCAGAAAGAACCGGTCAAGGAATGATCTTAAAAAGGCTGAACAAATTCTGGATCAGGATCATTATGGGCTTGAGAAACCCAAGGAGAGGATTCTTGAGTATTTGGCCGTACAAATTCTTGTTAAAAAAATTAAAGGGCCGATTCTCTGTTTAGTGGGACCACCGGGTGTGGGAAAAACATCTTTGGCAAAATCGGTTGCCAGGGCTACCGGAAGAGCCTTTGCCAGAATTTCTCTTGGCGGTATCAGGGATGAAGCGGAAATCAGAGGCCATAGAAGAACTTATGTTGGAGCCATGCCGGGTAAGATTATTCAAACCCTGAAAAAAACAGGATATAACAATCCGGTTTTCTGTTTGGATGAAATTGATAAAATGACGGCTGATTTCAGGGGTGATCCATCATCTGCATTGCTTGAAGCACTGGATCCGGAGCAGAATAAAAATTTTAATGATCATTATCTTGAAGTAGATTATGATTTATCCCAAATCCTTTTCATCACCACCGCCAATACATTGTATGATATCCCGGCACCATTGAGAGACAGGATGGAAATCATTCAGATACCGGGCTATACAGAGTATGAAAAAGAGAAAATTGCCACAGGGTATTTGATACCAAAACAATTAAAAGAAAATGGTCTTTTTGAGGCGGATGCAGTTTTTTCAAAAAATGCCATCCATGCCATTATAAAACAATACACAAAAGAGGCAGGGGTAAGGAATCTGGAACGGGAGATCTCTTCCGTACTAAGAAAAATAGCCAAAGAGATCGTTCAAACCCATACTAGAAAATTGCATAAGATTTCAACAACCATGGTTTTAAAATACCTTGGACAGCCCCGCTTTAGAGACAGTGTCCTGGAAAAAAAAGACAGGACAGGGATTGTTACAGGGTTAGCATGGACCCAGGCCGG
>NZ_JAIOSW010000192.1 GCF_021107415.1 Desulfobacula sp. | reverse complement strand
GGGATTGGAATATCTTACAATGATTCATCATGATGTCCCCCTGTTTCTTAAGGGAGATCCGGGACGGCTGCGCCAGATATTGATAAATCTTGTGGGTAATGCCATAAAATTTACTCAAAATGGGGAACTAATAGTTAATATTGCCATGGAGAATGAGGACTCCTCAAAGGCCACAATCCGTTTTAGTGTCAAAGACACAGGTATTGGTATCCCAAAAAAGAGGTTTAAAACTCTTTTTAAATCCTTTTCCCAGGCAGACAGCTCAACCACCCGAAAATATGGTGGCACAGGCCTTGGATTAACAATTTCAAAACAGCTTTGTGAACTTATGGGCGGACAAATCGGGGTTATTAGCAAAGAAGGCAAAGGGTCTGAATTCTGGTTCACAGCAATTTTCAAAAAGCAGTCTGAAATTAAGGGCAAACAAATATTGATTAAAGATGATAGCAAAACAAATCAGCGGGTTTTAGAAAAACAATACACAGTTTCTGAAAACCAAAATTTAAAATTTAAAATTCTTTTAGCCGAGGACAATGAAATAAATCAAATGGTTGCATTGGCCACTCTGAGTAAATTAGGCTACATCGCAGATCCTGTCTATAATGGAAAGCAAGCCGTGCAGGCCCTGGAAAAGACCCGGTACGATATTGTTCTTATGGATTGTCAAATGCCGCAGATGGATGGTTACCAGGCAACAAAACAGATTCGCAACCCACAATCCAGAGTAATTGATCATAAGGTTCCTGTAATTGCGTTAACAGCCCATGCTACAAAAGGGGACGGGGATAAATGTCTTAAAGCCGGGATGGATGATTACATGACCAAACCGTTTCAACCATCGCTGCTGGCTGATATGCTGAAAAAGTGGTTGCCAAAACATAATTCTTCTTCCCGGAATGAAAACAAATCCCCTCCTTTGGAAAAAGAGCAAGTCAAAGAAGAAATTTTAGACTGGACAGGCTTTCTTGATAGAATCATGAATGATGAAGATCTTGCAAAAGATATTTTTAACGAGTTCTTAAATGAAACTCCCAAAAGAATAGACAAAATACATAAGGGTATTGATAAAGATGATACCCTGGTCATAAAGCGGGAAGCACATACCCTAAAAGGATCTTCTGCCAATGTAGGCGCTATTGGTTTGCAGAATATTGCCTATCAGATCGAAATATCCGCAAGTGATGAAGATTTAAAAAAGGCCGCTTCTTTTTTTCCAAAGCTTGAAAAACAATTTATAATATTAAAAGAGGTATTCCATGAAAATATTAATAGCTGAGGATGATTTAACATCCCGTCGTATTTTGGAAGCAATACTGACCAAATGGGGATATGATGTTATCTGTGTTTCCAACGGGGATGATGCCATTGACAGATTACTGGATGCTGATGCGCCAAAGCTGGTACTGCTTGATTGGATAATGCCGGACAAAGACGGAATAGAGGTTTGCCGTATCGTACGGCAGGAGGAAACAACAACACCGCCCTATATCATTCTTTTAACCGGCAAAGGAGATAAGAAGGATATTGCAAAAGGGCTTGATTCCGGAGCCAACGATTACATTGTTAAACCCTATGATAAGGATGAACTGCAAGCCCGCATCAATGTCGGGCAACGAATGGTTGAATTGCAGAATGCTTTGGCTGAAAAAGAAAAATTTCAAGGTGTTCTTGAAATGGCCGGGGCAGTCTGCCATGAATTCAACCAGCCATTAATGGTTATCTCCGGATATTCTGAAATGTTACTAATGGACATATCCGAAGATAACCCTCAATATGAGACTGTCGAAAGAATCAATGAACAGGTTCATTGTTTAGGTGAAATCACAAAAAAACTAATGAGGGTCGCAAAGTACAGAACAAAAAGCTATCTTAAGGGAAATATTGTTGATATCAGTGAAGCATCACAAGGGTAACTTAAAAAAACGATAAAATCACAAAAGGAGAGGGTATGATTCAGAATAAAATTTTAATCGTTGACGATGAAAAAGCCATCACCATCTTGATGGAACAAATTTTTTCGCGAGCCGGTTATGAAGTAAAATCTGCCGGGAGTGGTGAAGAAGCCTTGGAACTTCTGAAAAAGGACAAAATTCAGGTCATGTTTTTAGATCTCAATATGCCGGGGATGGACGGCATTGAACTGTGTAAGGCTATTCGAAAGGATATGCCCATGGCCATGATCTTTGCTGTAACAGGCTATGCATCCCTTTTTCAGCTTTCAGATTGTCGTGAGGCTGGCTTTGATGATTATTTTAAAAAACCCGTTAAAATCAAAACATTGCTGGCAACTGCTGAAAATGCTTTTGAAAAAATTAACCGGTGGAAAGAAAAATAAAACATTAAATAAGGTGTAGTATGTGGAAAGACAACTCAAGTATTCAGACTAAATTTTTAAACAAAATGATTCTTATCGTCTTTGCTTCTATTGGACTATGGTCCCTGATCTGGATACAAGGTGAATATTCTGTTTTCAAGTCTGAATCGGATTCTTTACGCACTGAGCATATCAAAGATCAAAAATCCATGTTAAAAAAAGAAGTTGCCAGTGTTGTAAAGTATATAAATGACATGAAAAAACTGTCTGAACAAAAATTTGAATTCGCACTTAAAGAACGAGTTGATGAAGCCCATAAGATAGCAATGAATATCTATCAGCAAAATATTGACTCAAAGGATCTTCCTGAGATTAAAAAAATGATTAAGGACGCTTTAAGGCCCATTCGATTTAATGGCGGACGCGGATATTATTTTGCTGTTTCAATGGAAGGGGTTGAGCAATTATATCCTGTCAGGCCTGAATTCGAGGGGAAAAATATGATGGGCTTACAGGATTCAAAGGGGAATTTTGTCATTCAGGATGAAATTAAAATTATCAAAAGAAAAAGTGAAGGCTTTGTTAAACATTATTGGGCAAAACCTGACAAAGATCCATCCATAACCTATCCTAAAATATCTTTTGTAAAGTATTTCAAATCAATTGACTGGTATTTTGGTGCAGGCGATTATCTTGATGATTATGAAAAGCAAATTAAGGCGGAAGTTCTTAATCGTATTGTAGAGTTAAGGTTTGAGACCGAGGGATATTTTTTCGGGAGTACGTTTAAAGGAGAGTCGCTTTTCTCCAATGGCAAGATTACCAGGGGGGATGGCAGTATCTGGAATCTTACAGATCCAAACGGCGTGAAAATTATCCAGGAACAAAAAAAAGCTGTTGAGAACCCTGAAGGCGGGTTTGTTTATTATTCCTGGAACAAATTAAATACATCGGTTCCATCCCCAAAAATTTCATTCGTTCAAGGGATCCCCGAGTGGAAATGGACGATTGGAGCGGGTGTCTATCTTGATACCATTGAAAAAACTATTTCTAAAAATAAGGCTGCATTAAATAATGGAGTTAAAAATAAACTTACCCGAAGTGTTTTAATTCTGGCAGTGTTATTATGTCTGATTTATTTCTGGTCAAACCGTATTTCAAATCAAATTCAAAAATCGATTGAAACCTTTTCTTTATTTTTGAAAAAAACAAGTGTTGATTCGATTACTATAAATCCAGATGATCTTCAATTAAAGGAATTCAAAGAGATAGCGGTGTTGACGAACAAGATGCTGATGGGCCGTAAAAAGGCTGAAACAGCACTATTAAAATCAGAAAAACAATTCCAAAACCTTTTTAACTCTATAACCGATCTCATATACACACAAGATATGGAAGGACGTTTTACTTCAGCAAACCCGGTCATACAAAATTTCTTTGGCTATGATATGGATGATTTTCTGGGCCGCAAGGCATCCGATTTCATGGAACCGGAATTTCAATCCGATTTTAACAGCCGGTATCTGGAAGTGGTCAAAAATCAGGGATATCATGAAAGCATTGCCTGCTATTTCAAAAAAAACAAGGAAAAGATTTATCTTGAGTATAAAAGTTTCCTGGTCAAACCGGATGATGGTGGTGAACCTTACATCACAGGCATTGGCAGGGATGTAACTGAAAAAATTTTATCTAAAAAAAGACTTGAAAAACTTGAAAAACAGATAATTCAAACCCAAAAGCTGGAAGCCATCGGTACTCTTGCCGGCGGTATTGCCCATGATTTTAATAATATTCTTTTCCCTGTCCTGGGGCATACAGAAATGTTATTAGAAGATATTCCTGAGGACAGTCCCTTTCACACCAGCCTTAACCAGATCTATACCGGAGCCATAAGAGCCAGGGACCTGGTAAAACAAATTCTTGCATTTTCCCGCCAGGAAAAAAGCGAATTAAAACTGATGAAGATACAATATCTTATTAAGGAAGTATTAAAACTTATCAGATCTTCAATTCCAACAACAATTGAGATCAAACAGGATATTCAAGCTGACTGTGGTGTGATTAAAGCTGATCCAATGCAAATTCATCAGGTAATAATGAATCTGACGACCAATGCGTATCATGCCATGGAAGAAACAGGCGGAAAACTGAAAGTAAGCCTCAACCAAGTCCAGTTAGGTGAATTTGACCTGATAACGCCTGATATGGAACCAGGGAGTTATGCCTGCCTTTCAGTAACAGATACAGGCATTGGGATGGAAAAAAATATAACAGATCAAATCTTTAACCCGTTCTTTACCACTAAAAAACAAGGAAAAGGTACAGGTATGGGCCTTTCCGTTGTACATGGTATTGTTAAAAGCATGGGGGGTGCGATCCAGGTCTACAGCGAGCCGGGCAAAGGAACAAAATTTCATGTTTATTTTCCTATAGAAAAAAATTCTTTTGAAGAACTAAATATCCAGACGGAAGAACTTATCCAACCAGGCGATGAACGAATTCTGCTGGTTGATGACGAAGAGGCAATCATTACAATGGAAAAACAGATGCTGGATCGTTTGGGATATCAGGTTACCTCGCGTACCAGCAGTATTGAAGCTCTTGAAGCTTTTCGTGCAAATCCTGATAAATTTGACATGGTCATCACCGATATGGCAATGCCCAATATGCCGGGAGACAAACTTGCAGTTGAATTGACCAAAATACGCGCTGATATTCCCATATTGCTTTGCACTGGTTTTAGTGAAACCATGTCTGAAGAAAAGGCAGCCTCTCTGGGCATTAAAGGTTTTATATTAAAGCCGATAGTGATGAAGAATCTTTCCCTAAAAATACGTGAAGTGCTGGATAAAAAAACCATTAGTAGTGATTAAGCCCATGAAAAAAGGAAACAAAAATGAATGTCTGCTATGACGGAAATATTCTGGAAGAATTGCTTTGGCTGTTAAAGCTGGAAAAAATAGAAGAAAATATTTTCAGGGGCCAGAGCCAGGATCTTGGATTCGGCAGTGTCTTTGGCGGCCAG
>NZ_JAIOSW010000175.1 GCF_021107415.1 Desulfobacula sp. | reverse complement strand
CTGATTGGAATCCGGGGGCCTTTTGGAAGCGGGTTTGATATTAAATCCGACAGTGCTGTTGCAGTTATCGCCGGCGGTTGCGGCATGGCACCTCTGGCCACACTGGTGGAAAAACTTGATAGAAATACAACCTTTATCCACGGGGCAAGATCCAAAGAATATATCCTCTTTCCGGGCCGGTTTGACATAGAAAGACTATTTTGTACGGATGACGGGAGTTTCGGCCGCAAAGGATTTGTAACCGAACTCCTGGAAACTGAAATTGCTGCAGGCAAACACTTTGACATGGTCTATACCTGCGGTCCTGAAATTATGATGTACACTGTTTTCAAAACTTGTGAGGCCCACCATATCCCCTGCCAGGTTTCTCTGGAACGATACATGAGATGCGGGTTCGGGGTTTGCGGTGCCTGTGTCTGCGGCAAACAGGTAGTCTGCAGGGACGGGCCGGTCTTTGATTCTTCCGCACTTCGTGATATGAAAGACTTTAATACAAAAGCCCTGTTAAAATCCGGCAAAGATGTTGATCTTTCCCAGTATTTTTCCTGGCGTTGCAAATAAAAATTATTTTACGTGTGACCTTCAGGTTACGTGTGACCTTCAGGTTAAAGGATTTTTAAATGACATATAAAGAAGAATTCATTGAATTTTTAATTAAATGCAATGCCTTAAAATTTGGCGAATTTGAATTAAAAAGCGGCAGGATTGCCCCTTACTTTATCAATACCGGCATGTTTGACACCGGCCTTAAAATCAAGAAACTTGGCACCTTTTATGCCAAAGCCATACAGGAACATTTCTCCGGCGACTTCGACGGAATATATGGCCCTGCCTACAAAGGGATCCCCTTATGTATTTGTGCAGCCATGGCGCTTTCTGACATGGGCATGGATAAAGGATATGTGTTCAATCGGAAAGAAGCCAAAACCTATGCTGACAAGAGCCTTGTGGTGGGCATGCCTCTAACATCCGAAACCCGGCTGATTTTAGTGGATGATGTTATTACTTCCGGCAAAGCCATCAGGGAATCCCTTGAAATTCTTAAGTCCTGTAACCATCCAAAGGTCAGCGGTATTATCATCAGTGTAAACCGCCAGGAGAAAGGCAAAACCGATAAGAATGCATTAAAGGAAGTTGAAGAGACCCTTTGCATTCCCATTCAGTCCATTGTCACCATCACAGATATAAAAAAATTCCTGCACAATAAAGAAATAAATGGAAAAATAATTCTTGATGATCCCATGCTTGCAAAAATTAATGCCTATCTTAAAGAATATGGCGCAGGCTGAAAATTTGCAGGGTCTTGTTGAAAAAATACTATTCAGGATCTGTTGACAGGAAATGCCCGGCACAGCTTTAATACCGAGTCTTTGACATCCTTTATTACCGCCTTTTCTGTCGGGTTCGTCATTGCCATATCCATCAGCTCAATAATTTTGTGCATCTGGGGTTCTCCCATTCCTCTGGCTGAGACTGCGCCACTTCCCAGCCTGATTCCACTGACCTTACCGGGGTTGTCCGCATCTTGCGGTACCACATTCCGATTCAGGATAATTCCTGCCGACTCTAAACACTCCTCTGCAGATTTACCTGAAATACCCTTGGATGTCAGATCAATTAACACCTGGTGATTATCCGTCCCACCGCTGATAACATGATACCCTTTTTCCATCAAGGCTCCGGCCATAATTTTGGCGTTTTGAATGGTTTTTTTCTGGATAGAAACAAATTTTTCTTCCATGGCAAGCTTGAAAATCAAAGCCTTTGCAGCGATAAGGTTCACGGCACTGGTTCCTTGACATCCCGGGAACACGGCTTTATCTACTTTTTTTCCAAAAATTTCTTTACACAGGATTACCCCGCCTCTGCCCCCCATCATGGTTTTGTAGCAGGTGAATGTGACAAAATCACAATGGGGTACCGGGCTCGGGATTACTTTTGCTGCCACAAGACCGGCCAGATGGGCCATATCTACTAGAAAAAAAGCAGATACTTCTCTTGCGATTTGAGACATTTTTTCATAATCAATCAGCCTTGGATATGAGCTGGCACCGGCAACAATCATTTTGGGTTTCACAAAATAAGCCATTTCCCGAACCTGATCATAATCAATCATTTCAGTTCCCAAATTTACCTTATAATGACTGAAATCAAAACATTTACTGGTAATGGAGGCCTGATGCCCATGGGAAAGGTGACCACCATGGGGCAGGCTCATGGCAAGGACCCGGTCTCCCTTTTTCAGCACGCTGAAATAGACTGCCAAATTTGCGGATGTGCCGCTGTGGGGCTGGACATTGATATATTCAGCCCCAAAAAGTGATTTACCCCTGTTAATAGCCAGATTTTCGACCTTGTCCACATGGATACAGCCGGAATAAAACCGTTTACCCGGATATCCTTCAATGGTTTTTGTATTAAACACTGACCCCATGACCTCCAGAATTGATTGAGGGGAATGATTCTCAGCAGCAATTAGGTTTAATGTGGTTTCAAGCCGATTTTCTTCATTGGTGACAAGTTTGGTCAGATCCGGGTCATCCTTGGATAAATATAACATATGGTAATCCTGTTCATGCATAAGCATTAAAAATAGCTATGATATTTACCCATTACAATATCATGAATTCTTTTTTCAAACACTATAAATTTGTCTCAAATAACTGGGCAAGAAAAATACGTTCCGCAGGGCTAAAATTAATTGCGGGATTGTAAATCAAATAGATATCATCGTTTGGAACTTCATCATAAGGCGGCAACCTCCACAGACTTCCAGATTGTACGTAAGGAGCAGCCAGGTGGAGTGGCAGAAAGCCGATACCCAATCCAATCTCTATCATTCGACGTAACTCAGATACATTGCAGGACCGACCTCGTACAAATTGACCAATCGAGGCTTTTGCACGCAGAGCCGTCACATCACTCATGTGCTTACCGCCTAATATATCTGCGATGAAACCGACAAAAGGTTCTTCTCGCAAATCATCGAGTGTTAGATTGCTCTTACCGAACAGAGAATGCGGTTTGCCACAGAATAAACCAAACTCTTCCTTCAACAACCATCGCTTGGTTAGTATATCCGGAATAATACCACTACATAAACCAAGAGTGATCTGCCCGAGTTCCAATTCTCGAACAATTTCAACAACAGTCTTAACTGAAATCGAAAGCTCGACCTTTGGATGATTCTTGAAAAAATTTGACAACGTAGTGTCAAAATCACTAGAAATAACCTGACTGAGTGTAGAGATGGAAATTTTACCCGAAACCGATTGAGGCGCTTTATTAAAGGTAACAGGTAGTCGTGAAATGGCAGCATAAAGTCTACACGCTTCAGGGTACAAGGCTTCGCCTGCAGGTGTCATTGCCAACTTCCCCGACCCACGATCAATGAGTCGGATTCCAACAGTTTCTTCCAGGCGTTTTAAAGCAAGACTGACAGCGGGTTGTGTCACAAGCAAGCGTTCTGCAGCAGTAACTATTCCTTCCTCTTGAACTATGACCATAAAGGTATAGAGAAGATTCCAATCAAGATTGCGAGCAAATTTATCCATAGTTTCTCCAAAATAACTAATCTCACAGCTTTGGGTGATCGGGTATTTTACAGTATAAATATTATTTATACTGTAAATTTATAATATTAATTTGCTTTATCTCTAATGTCAATTTATAGAATGAATAATTATCCGTTTTTCTAAGTTAAGGATGAATTTTAAAAAATGACAGGAGGAAACTATGATTAAGAAAATTATTGGCGTATTTATCTTAGCAGCTGTAATATCCACAGGTGCTCTGGCAGAGGATGGTGTTGTCCGAATGGGAACAGAGGGTTACTATCCACCGTTCAACTATTTCGACAGTGCGAGTACTGTAAAGGGTTTTGACATCGACATCGGGAATGCACTTTGTGAGCATATGAAGGTTAAGTGTGAATGGGTGACAACGGATTGGGACGGAATCATCCCTGCACTCAATTCAAACAAGTTTGACACCATTATCGCATCAATGGCCATTACCCAAAAGCGCAGCAAAGTTGTCAGCTTCTCAAAGCCATACTATTTTAATGCAGTCAAATTCGTTGCACGTAAGGATCTCAAGCTTAAAGACGCAATGCCCAAAGATTTAAAAGGCATGACGATTGGCACTCAGTCTGGTACGCAGGAGGTCAAGATACTTGCTGACTTTTATACAGATTCTAAAGTGAAACGGTATCCAAAACTGGATGATGCGCTTCTCGACCTTGAAACCGGAAGGGTTGATGCCGTTCTTGCCAGCCAATTCGTACTGGGTGATTGGTTGAAAAAAGGGAAGAGTAACTGCTGTGAATTCGTTGGAAAAACCTTTATAAATGATGAAAGTCAGGGAACCGGCATTGCGGTTCGTAAAAGCGATACCGAGTTGCTTGACAAACTCAATAAAGCCATCGATGAAATTGTCGCCGATGGTACATACACCAAGATTCGGGAGCAATACTTCTCCTTCGATATAATGACACCACCGATAAAAACCTCAGTATTATTCGGTGGTAAATAATGTGAAGTGGTATGGCTGGTCTAAACTAAACTGACCAGCCACAACCAAAAATGAAAGTTCTGCGCTTCTGTATGGATAGTACTGATCCTTGACCGAAACTTTCAGATGAACAATTCCAATAGGGAGCTGTGCAATATGTTTGAACTTCTATCGTTATTGTCTTTTGGTGACAAGGGATGGGGTGATGAGTTGCTTAAAGGCCTCGGAGTCACGCTGGCACTGGCGTTTGCCACCCTTCCCTTTGCACTGCTGTTCTCGTTTTTGGTTGCCTGGGCAAAGGAAACGCCAAATAAGTTCTTTCGCACGACCGCTCTGACCTACACTACAGTATTTCGCAGCTTACCGGAAATTCTGACGCTCATCATTATCTACTACCAATTACAGGCTGTTTTTAATTCCTTCACATCAGCCTTTCTGCCAGGATTTTCCGTTAGTATCAGTCCATTTGTGGCCGGAATGATTGCCCTGACCCTTGTTTTCAGTGCATTGGGAAGTGAAGTGGTTCGAGCAGCATATAATGCTGTCGGCAAAGGTCAAATGGAAGCCGCTTATTCGGTCAGTCTGCCACGAAGAAAAGCCTTTTTCTATATTATTCTTCCGCAGATGTGGCAACACATGTTGCCGGCTTTTGGCAACCTGTGGCTTATTCTTTTAAAAGACACCTCTTTGGTTTCAATAATAGCACTGAGTGACATAATGCGTTACACAAATATGGCGATCGCTACAACCAAAGAACCTTTCTTTTTTTATTCAGTGCTGGCAATGGTCTACGTTGTGCTTGCCTTACTTTCCGGTAAGGGTCAGATGCTGATGGAAAGACGGTTAAATAAAAATATTGTTGTGGGATGATAACATGGTAGGTCATTTGATAGAAAATTGGGATATCTGGGGTGCAGGTTTTTTCAACACTCTTTCTCTAACAGTCCTTAGCTTTGCAGTCGGCTTTTTCATTGCCATTCCTGTTGGTCTGGCCCGGAGCCAAACCGGAACATGGATGTTTAAGATTACCTATGGTTATGTATATATCATCCGAGGCACCCCACTACTCGTTCAAATATTCTTACTCTATTATGGAGTAGGCCAATTCTATAAGGAGCTACAGCAAATTGGTCTCTGGTGGTTTTTCCGGGAGGCATATTACTGTGGTCTGTTGGCTCTTATTCTCAATACAATAGCCTATCAGGCTGAAATAGTCCGTGGGGCACTGGAGGCAATTCCCAAAAGTCTTGAAGAAGCCGGTGCCTCAGTAAGTCTATCAAGACTTCAGATTTATCGGTTTATTCATATTCCTATTGCCACTGCAAGAATGTTGCCGGCACTAGGAAATGAATTTGTGCTTTTGCTCAAGGCTTCAGCCCTTGTCAGCGTCATTGCAGTGACCGATATAATGGGGCAGGCTCGATATCTCTTCAGTGAGACGCTCGATCTCTCTGTTTACTACATAGCTGCGGCCAATTATCTCATCATTGTCCTCATTGCTGAGGCAATTTTAAGAAAACTGGAGAAACGGAACGTATGGCTTACGACACACTAAAGGTGATGAGCATGAAAAATAAATTGGAGAAGCTTGATGGAATATTCTGACCAAAAGATTCCAAAAGAGATCGTTATTTCTATCTGTGCTTTGGACAAATGGTACGGCGATTTGCATGTATTAAAAGACATTGATCTGGATGTTGAAAAGGGTGAGCGTATTGTGATTGCGGGACCATCGGGCTCTGGAAAATCAACACTGATCCGCTGTATAAATGCTTTGGAAAAATACCAGAGGGGATCAATTATTGTTAATGGTGTCGAGTTGACTGATGACCGTAAGATTATTGAAAAAATCCGCCGTGGTGTTGGAATGGTTTTTCAAAGTTTTAACCTGTTTCCCCATTTAACAATTCTTGAGAATTGTACCCTGGGTCCGATTCAGGGTCTGAATCTGCCCAAAGATAAAGCAATTGAAGCCGCACTGCATTTTCTTGAAAAGGTTAATATTCCGGAACAGGCAAGTAAATATCCAGGCCAATTGTCCGGCGGTCAACAGCAACGTGTGGCAATAGCGCGATCGTTATGCATGAAACCGGATGTCATGCTCTTTGATGAACCAACCTCTTCTCTTGACCCGGAAATGGTCAAAGAGGTTCTGGATATTATGGTCGGTTTAGCAGGAGAGGGAATGACGATGATTTGTGTGACACATGAAATGGGATTTGCAAAAGAGGTGGCAGATCGGGTTGTTTTTATGGATCAGGGTCAAATTGTAGAACAAAATAATCCGGTCGAGTTTTTTACAAACCCTCAAAATATAAGGACAAAAGCCTTCCTTAAACAGATTCTATAACCGGCATGCCTGGAAAAGACTTTAAAGCCACGAGTGAACAATAAAAATAAAGGAAACTCTGAATATACAACAAGGCTATACCTGACCTATGTTCCGGCAGCAGATGAGATAAAATACTTACATTGGAGCTTACATGAAAATTACAGATATTTTTCTTGCAAAAAAATTCATCGACTTTAAACACAGTTATGGCATTTCCAGCGCTACCTTTACAGGTGAAGCCTTCCTCATCCTAAAGCTTTTGGGTGAAGATGGTACATTTGGTCTCGCTGACGGTGTTACTGCAATTCCCTTTGGCTATGAAGATGTAGACACAATGATCCATATCATCCGAAAATATCTATCCAAGGCCATTATCGGTAAGGATTCATTGGATATTGAAGCCATCGAAACCAGCATGGAAATAGCTACTCCCGGTCATCCAATAGCAAAAGCAGCAATTGACATTGCACTCTATGACCTCAATGCCAAAACACTTGGTCTCCCTGTTTATCAACTGCTTGGCGGAAAATTTCGTGATGAAGTTCGACTTGGAGGCTTTGTTGGCATCAGTGATACGGAACGTATGGTTCGTGAGGCGCATGACTTGGTACAACAGGGGTGCAAAGATATCAAAATAAAAATAGGAAAAGACCCGCAAGCCGATTTGCAGCGAGTGCAGGAAATTCGTCACATCATTGGTCCTGATCCTCAACTTTTTGTTGACGGAAACCAGGGGTGCAACTTGACCGAATATCTGCCTGTTTTCCAAAAAATGGAAAAATACGACCTTGCTTTTATTGAGCAACCTCTTCCGACCTGGGACATTGGCGGTTATCAAAAATTATGCGCCAAATTGGATACGCCCATCCTGATTGACGAAGGTGTTTACACACCCAACGACTTAATGACGCTTATAAAGTATCAAGCAGTAGGTGCAGTTAATATCAAAATCCTGAAAACAGGGCTGACCGGAGGCAAGAAAATCTCCGCAATCGCAGAATCGGCTGGGTTGCTTTGTCATTTAGGCAGCATGTTCGAGACAGGGATTGGTACGGCTGCCAGCATACATTTTGCCATTTCTACCAGATGCATTTCACATGCCAGTGAATGCCTCTTTCCAACGCTTTTAGCCGAAGATGTTATAGAAAATGACATCTATTCAATAATGCCGAAAAGTTGGACGTGGGAATTGCCGCAAAACAACGGATTAGGTATCTCACTGAAGCCTGATATTGATAAACTGTTAGAACGATAGAATACAATCCCGACACGGGACGTATAGGTTCCCTTGGAAAAATATTGACTGGAGGATCTATTATGGATGGTTTAGAAAAGATGAAGAACGACCTACCTGAAATGAAGGCCATACGCAAAAGGCTCCACCAGTATCCCGAACTCGGCCTGGAGGAAACGCGTACGTCTGAATTTATAGCGGATCATCTCAATGCTCTGGGATACCAAGTGCATCGCGGGATGGCCAAAACCGGTGTTGTCGGCACGCTGCGAAACGGCAGGACAAACCGTGCCATCGGAATTCGTGCTGATATGGATGGGTTGCCGGTCACTGAGCAGACAGGCCTGCCATATGCCTCCAGGAATCCAGGTAGAATGCACGCCTGCGGCCACGACGGGCACATGGCCATGCTGCTTGGAGCAGCGGCATCCATTGCGAAAAGGCGCAAGTTTGACGGTTCTGTCAATTTAATATTTCAACCGGCCGAGGAAAACTTCGGCGGAGCAAAAATGATGATTGAAGAGGGGCTGTTCAAACTATTCCCATGTGATGCCGTTTTTGCACTGCACAATTCACCCGAGTTACCACTGGGTCAGTTCGCCCTTCGCAACGGACCGATCATGGCTGCTATCGACGAGGCACGGATTACAGTTCACGGCCGTGGCGGCCACGGCGCCATTCCAGAAAACACTGCAGACCCGATCGTCGCCGGAGCAGGTATTGTCATGGCGCTGCAAACCATTGTATCGCGTAATATTCAACCGTTTGAGCCTGCGGTGATCACGGTGGGCTCCTTTCACGGCGGTTCGGCCAGTAACATTATTCCCAGTGAAGTTGAACTGGTTGTCGGCATCCGTTCCTTTGATCCGAAAACCCGCGATTACCTCCAGAAACGGATTGTGGAAATCTCGAAATGCCAATCCGAAAGCTATGGTATGACCGCCTCAGTGGACTATCAGCGCAGTTATGATGCAACCATCAATCACACGACTGAAACTGATTTCGTGCGCAAGGTGGCAGTGCAATTTGCCGGTGCAAAAAATGTTGTAGACCTTGATCAGCCCATTATGGGCAGTGAAGATTTTACCTATATGCTCCAGGCCTGTCCGGGATGTTTGTTTTTCATTGGAACACAATCAACTCCGGATGTCAGGCCCCTGCATCACCCGGGCTATGATTTTAACGACGACATCCTGTCCACGGGCGCTGGTTTCTGGATACGGCTCACTGAGGCCTATCTTTCACCGGCCAGGTAATTCAGCTTGAAATATTTTTAAATCTACATGCAATCACTCTGTTTGCTACAGCAAGATTCTTGACTATTATTGTAATCTTGCATACATATATAATAAACAGGCTTGAAAATTAACTAAAAGGAAAAAATGATACCATCCATTGAAATGACCTCGGATATGATGATTGTATTCGGGTTTTTGATTTTTGTAACCATATTATTTGTTTTTGAAATTGTAAGAGTTGATATGGTTGGACTTCTAATGATGGTACTTCTGCCCTTATCCGGTGTGATAACAGGCTCCCAGGCCATCAGTGGCTTAAGTTCCAATGCTGTTGTCTCTATCATTGCCGTTATCATTATTGGGGAAGGCCTTGATAAAACAGGTGTCATGAATATTTTTGCCCGGCATATCATAAAATATGCCGGAAAAAGTGAAGTCCGAATCATGTCCCTGATAGCCGGGACCGTGGCGTTTATCTCCAGTTTTATGCAGAATATTGGTGCAGCGGCCCTGTTTTTGCCGGCAACCAACAGGATCTGCCGGCAATTGAATGTGCCCATTTCAAGGATACTGATTCCCATGGGATTTTGTGCTGTTATTGGCGGATGTATTACCCTTGTGGGTTCAAGCCCGTTAATACTGTTAAATGATCTGATGGCATCCTGGTGGTCAAACAACCAGGCCATCCTGGGAGACAAGCCTTTTGAACCCTTTGGTCTTTTCAGCGTAACCCCTATCGGTATTGCCCTTGTTATATCTGCGATTCTATATTTCATTCTTTTTAGAAAATTCATATTACCAAAGGTAAAATCAACTGCAGACCCTACCTGTCTTTTGAACCATGATCTTGAATGCACTTATGGTGAAGAAATCCACAATGCCTATGAACTGAATGTTCCCTTAAGTTTTGAAACAAAACGGCTGGATGAATTAAAACTCCGGCCTTTATACCATTCAACTGTTATTTGTATTTGTAAACAGGGAAAACGAGACGGTAGAATCAGAGTGACCGTTCCTGCCCGGGCAGATATTATTGAACCCGGAGATATTGTCGGTGTCATCAGTAATGCTAAACATATAAAAAATCTTGCTCAAAATATGGGATGGGAACTTTGTCCTGAACTCAATACATTAAATGAAGTATTATCCCCTGACAACGCCGGAATCACAGAGGCCATTGTACGGCCCCGGTCTGTACTGGTCGGAAAAACACTGCACCAGGCTTATTTCAGAAAAATATTCCAGGTCAACCCTTTGGCCTTATTCAGAAGGGATAAAGTTTTTTTGGAAGATATCTCTGAAACAAAAATTCAACCCGGGGATGCGTTCCTCCTTTTTGGCCAATGGGAAAAATTTCATTTATTACAGCGGAAAAAAGACTTTGCCTTTACCGAGCATATCCAAGGCGAAATCATGCACCCGGAAAAAGCAGGGTTCGCTATTAGCTGCCTGGTTCTGGCCCTTGTTCTGGCGCTGGGGTTAAAAGTCCAATTGTCCATAGCATTACTGGCAGGTGCTGTCAGTATGATTCTCACCAGGGTTCTAACCATTGACGAGGCATATCAGGGTGTTGACTGGATGACGGTTTTTTTATTGGCGGGCTTGATACCCCTGGGTCTGGCCTTTGAAAAAACAGGTGCGGCACTCTATTTGTCCACATCCATTGCCAATCTCCTGCAGGGGGCACTTACGCCTCTTATTCTGTTTTTACTCATTGGTTTTTTAACATCCTTTTTTACCCTGGTGACCTCTAATGTTGGTGCCACTGTCCTCATGATTCCTTTGGCCATGAACATGGCCGTTCAATGCAATGCCGATCCAAGAATGGCAGCATTGCTGGTTGCCATAGCCGCATCAAACACATTTATGCTTCCGACGCATCAGGTTAATGCGCTGATCATGAGGCCGGGCGGCTATAAGGTAATTGATTATGTCAGGGCCGGTACCGGAATGACTTTTTTATTCATTGCCGTGGTCATGACCATTCTGTATTTTTTCTATGGTATCTCCGCCTAAACCCCCTTTAATAAAGACTGAATTAAATATGAAACACTATATTGGAACCCGCCACCAACAATTCTTAACTGACTTTCAAACCATTGTTAATATTGACAGCAGCAGTGACAATAAAGACGGAATTAAAAAAATCGCCCGGTTTTTTGAAAAAAGATTCAGCAATATTGGGCTTGATACCAAAATTTTATTTTTAGGTAAGGACAAGGTTCCATGCCTCTATGCAGAACACAGGCCGGAAAAAAAGCCCCCAAAAAAAAAATTTGATGTCATGTTTCTGGGGCACATGGATACGGTATTCCCCACTGGGGAAGTTGAAAAACGCCCTTTTTCAATCAAAGGAAACAAGGCCTTCGGCCCGGGTGTCTGCGATATGAAAGGCGGTTTGCTTGTGGTGCTGCATGTTCTTGAAACCCTTAAGCATGAAGGCATTCTTGATTCACTCTCCGTCTGTGTTGCCTTTAACGGTGATGAGGAAACCGGCTCTAATGCCTCTAAGGACTGGATCATGTCAACGGCTGAAAAAAGCCTGCGAACCTTTGTCTTTGAACCCTGCCGGCCGGGATATAGGTTTGTTCTTCAACGAAAAGGCGGGGGCTGGTTTCATGTGATTGTAAAAGGCCAGGAGGCCCATGCCGGGGCTGATCCGGAAAAAGGAATCAATGCTGTAGTCGAACTTGCCCACCAAATTGTTGAGATAAACAAACTAAATCAAAATGATATGGAAACGTCTGCCCAGGTAACGGTTATCACAGGCGGAGATAAAGTCAATATCATCCCCAATAGGGCTGAAGCCTCTGTGGATGTACGAATTTTAAAACTTGAAGAAAAAGAACGAGTTGAAACCTTCTTTAAAACCATACAGGACCGTTCCTGCTTAAAAGGCTCAAAAATCATAGTTCAGGGCCGTATCAACAGACCGCCCATGGAACCGGGAGATGGGACCCGCAAGCTTTGGGAACTGATTCGATCAACAGGGCAAGAAATCGGCTTGCTCATGGAAGCGATTTCAACAGGCGGATGTTCCGATGGCAATTACACCTCTGCGACCGGTACCCCCACCATAGACGGGATGGGTATTGTGGGGGCCAATGCCCACAGGGCGGATGAATATGCCGAACTTGACAGTATTGATAATATGGTGCTTCTTGTGTCCCAGGTCTGTAAAGCCATTGGCGAAAAAAACTAATTAAGACGACAAAACCGTATCAATTATATCTGGTTACGTATCTTTGAAAAGTTTTAGAATCGGATCTGAACTGATGATATAATAGACCTGGCCTGTGGCGGGTTCAGACTCTTTTGCCTTTTCCATAATATTGATGTCACTGACAAATTTCACTGTTGCAAGGATATCCAGCTTTTTCCTGTCCTGTCTCGCTGCATCAAATTCCATGGATGTTATAATTCCTTTTTTTGTATAGGCCCAGTAGACCACTTTATCGTGGGCGAGAACCGTTGGATCATCAAAATTCATATACAGATCACCGATGAGCTCCTGAATTTCTTTCTGCGTTGCATCTTCAAATTGTTCATAGATAATAAGAACCCGATTACTGGTTTTCTGTGCCACAATATTCAGATTTTTATCCTTGAACTTAAATGTATCCGAAAAATTTGCATCAATTGGATTGGATGCAGCAGTCTTCATCTGCTCCTGATTCAAGGCCGCCCCTAAAACATATCCCTGCCGTTCTATTTTTAACTTTTCAACCTGGCCAAACAGGCTGTTCAGTTCATTGGCCTGGGCCAGGCTTGAAAGCAGGAACAGCACCGTCACACAAATTCTACCCATCACTTTTTTCTGCATTTTTTCCCATTTCTTTTACTATAGGGCCAAAAAAATCCCGGCAGGACAGCACATCATGCCACCCTGCCGGAAATAAACCCTTGTTACTGATTATATCTTAATCTGTTTTCTTCTTCAATTAACTTCATGGTTTCCGCACTGCCGCCGGTTGCTTTCCATATATGCTCAGGTTGGGCCAGAAGTTCCGTTATGTATTTACGGTATTTTTCACCCTTACCGGCATGGTCGGCCAGTTCCTGAACTTCCGGCAGAAATTCATGGTAAAAATTCCTGGAAATTTCATACAGGCCGTGCCAATGGGTGTAATCCGGGGCCTGCATGGCAGCCGCCATCCTGGCCCTTCGACCTTCATGATGCCAGATTTCAAACCATGTATAACCGATTTTATGCTGGAAGCCTGAATTTTCCCAGATTCCATCCTTTTTCAGCATTTTAACCAGTTTTCCACCTGGTTTACCAAACTTATCATTATACAGCTTCACCACATCATCCAGCTGCTCATAAAAATTTCTGACATGGTTGACACCATGACAGGATTTGCAGACTCCCTGCATAGTGGCACGCCTCTCCTGCCAGGAGACAACACTCTTGATGCTCTTTTCAGCAATCACTTTCTTGAGTCTGTCACCTTCCCGAATATAGGTTTTTGTTTTGGCTGTCTGACCGGGGCGGGGAGCAATATCGCCAGTAATATCTGCTACTGTCCCATCTGTAAATGTCGCCCGGTTCAATTTCGCAGAAACAGGGGCTCTCAAATTCCATGAAAGCCTGTCACCCACATTATGAGTATTTTTGGCAACTGCACCATTGAGCTTGACAAATGAGCCCATGTGGCAGGTGGAACAGACCGGTGCGGTATGGTAATCATCCCCCAATACCCAGGAACCGTCTTTCATGATATTCATGCCATTAGGGGAATTGCCCTTATCCGCAGCATAATAGGCAATACCATGTTTGGACTCTTCATAGATCTCTTTTTGTGGATGATCCGGTCCTAAATGACATTTGCCGCAGTTTTCAGGTTGCCTTGCTCTGGATGCGGAAAAAGAATGCTTGGTATGACAGGCATTGCAGACACCCTTGGTACCATCCGGATTAATTCGGCCAATACCGGAGTTTGGATAGGTATTGTGATCCATCTGGGGTGCATCGGTTTTGGACCGCATGGATTTTCCATCCTTATCGCGCTTCAGCGACACAATAGATCCATGGCACTGCCAGCAGCCGCTGGCCATATTCGCTTTGTTGCTTGGCATACCACCGATTACCTCTGCCAGCATATTATCAAGGGATGCCATAATTTCACCGGCAGTGGCATGATGCGATACAGCCATTCCCTTTGCCTCGGGCTCATGGCACTTTGCACAGTCATTGGGGGTAAGGACAGCCTTGATAAAAGCACCTTCATGTTCATAACCCATTTCATCACCCTTATTTGCCGCATGACAGGTATAGCACCCTACCTGGCCTTCTTTGGCAGCTGCGTGGGCTGATCTTTCCCACTGGCGAACCAGGGACTTGTTTTCCTTTAAATGACAGGTGATGCATTTTTTGTTTATTTCGATATTTTTCATATTTTTTACATCAAAAGACGCTTCAGTCAATGCAAAAGCAGCCCCTGCTGTAAAAACAGATACAATCATAAAAATTAGTAATGACCTTAAAACAGTCATATTAAATCCCTCCCAAAATTTAAATTAAAATGCAAAAACTATAAACGTTTTGCACCGCCTCACCACTTGCCTGCACCACCTCCTTTCATGAGTTGATCTTAAATTTTTGTTAAAATTTATTTTACATTTGTCTCATTGTCTGCTGTCCAAAATGGAAAAATCTTACTCAATACAAAAAGAATGATAAACGGAATGGACATGACGATAATCACGGCAAGTATCCCCTCCTTGTCAAACCATTCGGGATGAAACTCGGTATAGCCTCTTGCACTTTTGCTCATGAGTTGGCCGCCGATCACAACGTTCCATCGCATGATCAATACCTGCAGCAGCAGAATTGCAGAAACTGCGGCTGCCATAAAATTATATATAAAATCTTTTACTTTAAACAGACCCATTACACCTAAAACAAACAAGGGAATCACAGAACATATCTTGACCTGCCATAACCAGAATGAGCTTGCCAGGGGACCGTTTAACAGTCCTTCCACCATATGGTGATACCCGGATTTTAAATACGAATGGGAAAACACTTCCAGCATCTCAAAGGTAAAGGCCAGAATAAAAAAGAGGGTCAGCGTATTAATGCATGTTTTAATACAGTCATAATCAATGGATCGCCCTTTTGCTTTGCGGATAACAATGTAGGCCAGGATAATGGCCGATATTCCGGAAACACAGGCAGAAAATAAAAAAATCACCGGCATCAACGGTGTTGACCATGTGGGATTGGCTTTAACGCCGCCGAAAATAAAGCCTACATATCCGTGAAGGACGACTGCAACGGGAATGCCGATACCCACCAGAAACCGGATGATCTTTTTGTCAAGTTTACGGGCATCTTCTGAAAGATCAATACTGTCAAAGGTCAACGCCCGGTACAAAAGCTGCAGCCAGCCTTTTGAGGTAGCTCTTAATTCCACAAGATCTTCCCGGTACACAAACAAAATAATAAAGACAACGACTCCCATGGACACAGCATAGATATATCCAAATCCTGCCATGGCTGAACTGGGACTGGGGGTTAAGAGCATGTTAAAATTTCGTTCAGGCCTTCCTAAATGGAGTAAAAGCGGCAGGGTGGCAATGGCCAGAAAAGCCAGGGCAAACAAAAGAGAAAACCGTGCAACAGGGCGCAGGCTTTTAACATCAAAAAGATAATAAAGGGCCGCAATGATAAATGCACCGTCCACAAGGCCTGTGATATACGGATAAAGGACGATCATCATACTCCAATGGACATGAAGGTCATTGGGAAAGACAAAATTGGAAATTAACATGGCTGCCGGGCTATGCACTGCATCCATCAGACCACCTCCCTTCTGGCGCCTTTGTAGTAGAGTGCGGGAAAGGTACCCATTTCCTTTTTAAGAACCGTCAAAACACCGGGACCTTTCAAAATTTTATAGACTTCAGAAGTTTTATCCTTCATGGAGCCAAATTTCCTGGCACCTGTGGGACAGACCTCAACACAGATCGGTAACAAACCTTTTCTGACCCTGTGGTAACACCAGGTGCATTTTTCCGCAGTCTTTGTAACGGGATTTAAAAACCGGACGGAATAGGGACAGGCCTGAATGCAATAAGCACACCCCACACATCGTTTTTCATCCACAAGAACAAATCCGTCAGGTGATATAAAAGTGGCTCCCACCGGGCACACCTGCACACAGGGAGCTTCCTTGCACATATTACAAAGCTTGGGTACAAAAAAAGTGTCCCTTATTTCCTCATCAATATCTGTCCTGGGGTGCTGGTATCCGTCCAGCCCGCCATGGGGGCTGTCCACATAAAGCTTGTCACTGAATCCCTTGACATACCGTTCAACCCAGGTTCGGTAATTGCCGTCGGGGACATTGTACTCCCGTTTGTCTGCAACGCAGCAGGACCCGCAGCCGATACACCGGGTAATATCCACGATAAAGGCAAATTCCTGGTTAAGGATATCATACTCTTTGCCCTTGATTCCCGGAATCTCTTCAGGGGTTTCAAGGCTGCCTCCCCCCATGGGCCAGGCCAGAAACAAAGACCCGGCAATGGTTCCGTTTAATACTTTTTTAACAAACGACCGTCGATCCATTTCAGGGGAGGGATTTAAAATTTTCATGATCCTGCCTCCATCAATCCTGTTATCTGTTTTGCCCGGATAATATATTTCAAAGGTGCGTGAACATAATGGCATTGATTGCAATTATGGGTAATTTTAACATTCTGATCCTTGAGATGATCCGGCATGGCAACGGTTTTGATCACTTCTTCATGTCTTGCCTTAATCTCTGTATTATGGCATCTCAGACAAAGGGTGGTAATCTCCTTTTCCTTTTTAACAGGCAGTGTTCCAATCTTTTTGCCATCCGCTATATGATCTGCATAAGTGCCATGACAAAATTCACAGGATATGGTCTGATGCCGACCCTTTTTATGAAACTTTGCTTCATAGGCATGACATTTTAAACAAGATGCGTTGGTTCCATGCCGGATGGGAATAAGGGCTGCTTCTTTGATGGTATCCGCCCTGTAATAGCCGTAAACACCAAAAGAATCAGGAAGCAATAATTGTTTAAATAAAAGTCCGCCCCCGGCCAGCACGCCAATGCTTAACAGCACTATCAAAAGACGCATACGATAGCTTAAATTCACAACGACCTCCTGTAATTTTTCATACAGTTCCTTAATAGTTGTTAACAGCCATGTGCTTTGAGACTTCAGTCGTATTACATTATATTTTTATACTCAAACTTTGAATAATACATCAAGAAACGTTTCTGTAACAATTGCAACAATATCATTACAAAAATACTATAGGCAAGGTTTTTTTAAAAATTTTGGCAACCTCTTTTGAATCTTTTCTTTATGTGGTAGTATTTTTTATGCATCATTTTTCAAAATATTTAATCAGTTTTTTAATATTCCTCTTATGTTGTCCAATATCTTCGTTTGGGTATAAACGTTACAATAGAGTAACCAAATATGATTCATATTTTAAAAAATATGCGAAACATTGTTTTGGGCCCGGATTTGACTGGAGATACTTTAAATCCCAGGCCATTGCAGAATCCAACCTGAATCCTGATGCAAAATCCCATGTAGGCGCAAAAGGCATCATGCAGATAATGCCAAAAACATTTGAGGAAATTAAATATAAAAATCCTTCAATAAAAGGCAGTGCGAAACAGCCAAAATGGAATATTGCAGCCGGTATTTATTATGACCGGTCTATCTGGAAATTATGGAAGGCAAAAAGGCCTTTTATTGATAGAATTGCATTCATGTTTGGTTCATACAATGCAGGAAAAGGAAATATTCTTAAAGCGCAGAAAATCGCAAAAAATAATGGGCTGGATCCAAACATATGGCTATCCATTGAAGAAAATCTTATTAAAGTAACCGGCAGGCACAGCAAAGAAACTATTGGATATGTGAATAAAATAAATAAGGTAAAGGGAGTGCTGAAATAATGGAACCCGGAATAATAGCGGCAAATTTTTTATATGCAATTTTTGGTGTAATCCTTACACTTATCTTTATGCTTTTAGGATTTAAACTATTTGATAAAGTGACACCCTTTGATACTTCAAAGCAGTTGTCAGACAATAATATTGCAATTGGAATTGTTGTAGGCTCCATATTTATCGGGCTTGGTATTGCAGTTGGTCTTGTAATGGGTATGGGGCTGAATTAATCAGCGAAGATCAAAAATTTTAAACGGAAACTTTGCCTTTTTTCTGTCCTTAAAATAATGCTCAAGGGTTTGTTTGATGACTTTAAAGGCAATGTCATCCCAGGGGATATCTTTTTCATCAAACAGCCGGACATCTATACTTTCATTTGTGGGACCGAATTTATCAGATGTAAGATTTGCCCTGAACATGAAATAAATCTGATCAACAAAAACAATATTAAAAAGGCGGTAGGGTTCAATGATTTGAACATCCGCCATTGTTTCTTCCCTGGTTTCACGAAGGGCGCCGTCCTGAACCGACTCTCCATTTTCAAGATATCCTGCCGGCAGGGTCCATTTGCCTTTTTGTGGTTCAATATTTCTTTTACACAACAAAACCTGTCCGTTTAATTCAGGAATACATCCCACTACCACTTTGGGATTGCTATAATGAACCAGGCCGCAGTGTGTACATACGAACCGGACATGATCATCATCGGGAGGGATTTTTTGTTCTGTTTGAGAGCCGCAGGCAGTGCAGAATTTAATGTCCATCATTATTTATATCTCCTTTGGTTTTACCCGGTTTGTTGGTTTAGCGCCAAGGGGATCATCGGGCCAGAAATGTTTCGGATACCGGCCCATCAGATCTTTTTTTACATCTTTATAGGTGTTCTTCCAGAAATTTTCAAGATCCTTTGTTATCTGAACCGGCCGTCCGGCCGGTGACAGAAGATGCAGTGTAACCGGAATACTTAGACCTGCAATTTTCGGAGTCACGGTCAGACCGAACATTTCCTGGAGCCGGACTTCAAGGACTGGTGACTCAAAAAGCCCGTTTTCATTGCTGTACTTTAATGGCCTTTTAGACCCGCTGGGAACTTTAATATGGGTGGGTGCATTTCTCTCTATGATCTGCTGCTCTTTCCAGGTCAACGTTGATAGAAAAGCTGATTTAAGATCCATCCTTTCAAGCTGTTTTAAAGAAAACACACCCGTCAAAAAAGGTTTCAGCCAAATGACCATATGCTCTTCAAGGGTCTTGTCTGAAAGATCCGGCAAATCCGGAAATCTACCGGTGTTTTTAAGAAAAACGGTTCGTTCTTTCAGACTCTTCAGCCTTTTGGTCCAGGGAAGTGTGGCCAGTCCTCTTCTTTGGATTTCCCTGATCAGGATATCGCAGGCCATGTCCGGATCAATATCTGATATGGACTGATGATGAATCACAAGCTTTTCAAAGAGGATTTCTTTTTTTGCCCGGACGCCATTGGTTTTTTTATCCCAGAAAACAGTGTGGACAGATTTAAGGCGGTCACAAAAATCTATCTCCAAATCCTGTTTTGAATAGGGCACGGCCAAAAATATTTTTGCATTTTGCAGATTCCCGTCAAGATGCACCGCCACAATATAGTCGTTTAAAGCGACACTGTTGATTCCTGTAAAAAATGCTCCCTTTCCCGATGCCATTAAAAATGTATTGTTCCTGTCGTTCCTTTTTTTTGCAATCCGGTCAGGATATGCATGGGCCAGCAGAGCACCCGCTTTTTCAATATCTGTCTTTGTCGGCTTTATGCCAAAATATCTTGCTGTCTTTTTTTCCGATTCTATAATCCTGTGAATGATTCCTTTATTTATCTTGAATTCCTTTTGCCATATTTTTTTCTTACTTGTAAATGTGTCAATAATCTCAAGACGAAGCCGAATATCAGGATCAAGTGCTTTGTGATCAAACACGATAAAATCGCGCTCATTAAGAAAAGCTGCAATCCTGCAGGCTAAAAAGCCATGGCCTTTTTCACTGGCTTTGATGATCATATGGGCAAGTCTGGGATGCAGGCCGGCAGATGACATTTTTTTACCATAAGAGGTAATCTGTCCCTGTCCATCAAGAGCACCCAGAGTTTTAAGAAGATCTTTTGCCTGTTCAAAGGATTTTTCTTCCGGTGGGTCCAGCCATTTTAATTGCCTGGGATCTGATACCCCCCAGGCCGCCAGTTCCAAAGCAACCCCGGTCAGATCAATACTTAAAATTTCAGGTTTTGTATAGGCTTTCAGTGATTGATGATCATATTCAGACCATAACCGATAACACTTCCCCGGTTTTGTCCGGCCTGACCGCCCTCTTCTCTGGTCAGCAGAGGCTTTTGAAACCCGAAGAGTTTCAAGACGGCTCATCCCTGTTTGAGGAAAAAACCTTGGAACCCGCATGAGACCCGCATCAATCACAACGCTCACCCCTTCAATGGTGATGGAGGTCTCTGCAATGGAAGTGGCAATCACAATTTTTCTCTCACTTGGGTTTGAGGGGCGAAAGGCACGGGCCTGATCTTTCTGGGAGAGATTCCCATATAAAGGGAAAACATGAGTGGCGGGATCAAGGTCTTTTTCAAGAATTGAATATAAGGTTTTAATTTCCTTTACACCCGGTAAAAAAATCAACATATCCCCGCTGGTTTCCAACAGGGCACGCTTTATAACCGAAGTACAGGCAGTTTCAATGGAGACAGGCCTGCTTTGCCTGCCTGAAGAAGAAACATGAATCGTTTCCACAGGAAAACTTTTTCCCTTTGAAACAATAACCGGTGCATTACCCATGAGATTTGATACAGCCGTAACATCCATTGTGGCAGACATGACAAGAATGCACAAATCATCACGCAATGCTTCAAAAGTCTCCAGGCAGAGGGCAAGCCCGAGATCACTGTGAATATGCCGCTCATGGAATTCATCAAATATCACCAGCCCAATATCTTCCAGAGATGGATCATTCTGGATTCTTCGAGTGAAAATCCCCTCGGTTATCACTTCTATGCGGGTATCCGGACCAATCTTCCTGTCCAACCGGATCTGATACCCAATGGTCTGCCCTACTCTCTCTTTCAAAAGATCTGCCATATGGGCAGCACAGGACATGGCCGCCAGCCGTCTTGGCTCAAGCAGAATAATTTTTTTATTCGCAAGCCAGGGTTCATCCAGAAGGGCCAGAGGAACACGAGTGGTTTTACCGGCTCCTGGCGGGGCCTGAATCACAGCACACCTTGCGGTTTCAAGAGCTTTTATAATATCGGGAACATGCTTTTGAATTGGAAGGATCTGGGTCATTCGTCACCGACAATACTCCATAATGCCTTGACCCTGGGGTTGGCAAGATTCTTTTTCCGGGTACAAAGGCCGATGACAAAGGGTGGCAGTTCCGGAGCTTTATCCAGAATCTTTACCCGGTTAAAAAAAGGACTTTTTTCCAGCACCATTCCGGGAACAAGTCCAATACCACAGCCAAGGCTGACCATTACAATGATGGCCTCATTACCGGCCACCTGGGAATAAATTTCTGGAATAAAATTTTCCTTTGCAAACCACTGGTCGATACGATCCCTGCTCAATCCGTGATCCGGGATGATCAATGGGGTCTGTTCCCAGTCAATCCCGTCTGATGTTTGTATAATGATCTCGGGATATTGCAGCGGTGCGATAAAAACTAGCGGTGTCTGGGATATGGTTTGAAAGACAAGATCTTTGGACAAAACATCCGGCAGGGCGGCAATGACCATGTCCGCATCCTGGTTTGAAAGCTTGATCAGGGCTTTAGCAGCATCACCGGTTTCAAGGTGTATCCGCACACCAGGATGTGCCTTTCGATACTTTGCCATGATATCAGGAAGGATGCCGTAGGCTGCTGTGACAGAACAATAGATGGACAACTCCCCTTGCAGGACCTCATCAGAAGACAGCTCATCATGGAGCCGGTCCCACCGCTGTAAAACATCATCAGCATATTTTTTAAACGCAATCCCTGCCGGGGTCAGCTCCACGGATCGGTTATCCCGGACAAAGAGCTTTTCACCCAGTTCCGTTTCAATCCGCTGGATCACCCGTGTCAATGCCGACGGTGTGACATAACAGGCCTTACTGGTTCTTGCAAAATGCAAGGTCCCTGCAAGGTGTCTGAAAAGTTTTAAATTGCGAAGATCCATCACTCACCTGTATTTAAATATATCTTAATGCTTAACACCATATTTCAAATTATGCAATAATTCGGATAGATAGAAATTATCAAAAAACTGAACCATTACAGATATGGCATGCAACGATCGATAAATTCAATTTTATATAGTTTTCAATCTTTATTTGTATAAAATTTTTATCAATAAAACTGTTCGTTAAGCTAACAGTGTTCGAAAACATGGCAATGTTGGAAACTTGCTTGCCTTGCCGTTAAATTGCATTGGATATTAATAATGTTCGAAGTCCGAACACTTAAACTTTTCTTTTAGACCCAGTACTTTTCATTTTTCATATCCCTGTAATTGAATATTTCAGAAAATATTTTGTCGTAACAATCTGAAATCAAAAGAATATCACAGGAAATACGATTACCGAAAACACCTTGTTTCTCAGGGTGGCACACCGCTTGCTTTTAAATTGTATATTCGTTGTTCACATTTTTTTTATTCGATGCAATTGAAAGGAGGGCTGCAAATTGACTGTTAATGCAACCATGCCGAAACTGGGCATGACAATGAAAGTGGGTAAAATCTCCAAATGGTGTAAAAACGAAGGGGACTCAGTTGAGAAAGAAGAAGATCTCTTTGAAGTTGAGACCGAAAAAATTACTAACAAGATCAAATCACCGGGAAGCGGAATTTTGTTTCAGATTGTGGTGCCCGTTGGTTCGACAGTACCTATTGGGACTATCCTGGCGGTTATAGCCGAAAAAGGAGAACATCCGGAGCGTATTGAGGGTATTCAGGCAGGTGAAGTGGTTGAGATGGATGTAGATTCAGGAAACTCCCAGTCCCCTGAACCTGAAACAGAACCAAAGAAAGAAAAACGCATATTGTCGACACCCTCAGCCCGCCGCGTGGCAAAAGAATTGGGTGTAGATCTTACATTGGTACCGGGCACAGGTCGTGATGGAAAGGTAAAAGAAGCAGATGTACAGAAATTCCACGAACAAGGGCCGCCTCCACCCAGAATAACTCCCCTGGCCGCTGAAATTGTAAAACAGGAAGGGCTTAATCTGTCTAAAATTACTGGGACAGGGGAAAATGGAAAAATCACCCGCGAAGATGTAGAGCAATTCCTTGCGGGGTTAAAGAATACAGACCAGCCGGATACTTCTCAGGTTAAGGTGATCCCTTTTGAAGGAATACGCAAAGCTATTGCAGACAATATGCATGCCAGTCTGCAAAACGCGGCCCAGCTCACCACTTTTACTGAGGTGGATGTCACCGAAATGGTGCGGTTCAAGGATCTAATAAAGGCGGAATATAAAAAAGATGATTCTGTAAAAGTTTCTTACAATGACATCATTCTTATGGCAACAGCCCGTGCATTGATGCGCCACCCTATAATGAATTCCACCCTGGTCGGTGAAGAAATCCTGATCCATGATAGTGTTCATCTGGGTATTGCCGTTGCACTTTCAGAGGGGCTCATTGTTCCTAAACTGCGCAACGCTGAAAAGAAAACTTTGTTGCAAATCGCCAGGGAGGTGAGACAACTGGCCAGAAAGGCTCGGGAAAGTGCTTTGAGTGTGGAAGATGTAACCGACGGCACCTTTACTATCAGCAATGTCAGCATGCTCGACATGGACGGATTTACACCGGTGCTCAATCCGCCGGAGACCGGAATTCTAGGTGTTGGCCGCGTGATGGAAAAACCCAGTGTGTTTAACGGTGAGATCACCATCCGGCACATGATGACACTCAGTCTGACCTTTGATCACAGAATTGTCGATGGTGCACCGGCCATGATGTTTTTAAGAGACCTGGCCCGCTATCTTGAGCAGCCCATGCTGATCATGGCCTGACAGCCAAAATTAAACCCATTAATTCCAACAAGGAGTAATAATGAACGATGTAATGGTTATCGGTGGCGGATCAGGCGGTTATGCAGCCGCAATCCGTGCTGCCCAGTTAGGAGCTGGTGTTGTATTGGCTGAATGTGCTGAAACCGGCGGCACTTGTGTTAACCGAGGATGCATTCCCAGCAAAGTATGGCTGAAGGCCGGGAAGTTTCTTGACCAGGTTGAGACAGGGAAGACGTTCGGTATCAATGCCTGTGTTAAAGGAATTGATTTTAAGATGCTTGGGGAAAGAAAAAGCGGTGTTTCGGCTGAGATCCGCATGGGTATGGAAGCTCTTTTACAAAACAACGGTGTTGAGGTTATTAAAGGACGTGCTGTTATAAAAAGCCCGCAGGAAGTGGATGTGGATGGCCGTACCATTGAAACCAAAAAAATTATTGTAGCCACGGGCAGTTCCCTGGGTACTCAGAAGATACCAGGGTTAGATACAGCCGCCATGACCACCGACGACGTGTTGGAAATGACAGCAGTGCCCGAGTCCATACTGGTTTGCGGCTTTGGTTACATTGAAGTCGAGATGGCCTTTTTACTCAATGCATTCGGGTGCAAAGTCATCATGGCGGCTGAACCGGCAAGGATTTTACCCAAAGAAGATTCAGACACAAGCCAGAGAATTGCACAGGCATTAAGGGAAAATGGAGTTCAAATCATGCCCCGGACATCTGTTGAGTCCGTTGAAACAACCAAGGCAGGGACTGTCTGCAAACTTTCCGGCACAAAAGAGGATAGTGTTACCGTGGAAAAAGTCCTGGTTTCCAAAAGGGTGCCCAATACCAAAAACCTGGGTTTGGAAAAGATAGGTGTCGAGTTGAATAAAGACAATGGCATCCGGGTAAATGACAGGCTTGAGACCTCGGTTAAAGGAATTTTTGCCATTGGTGATGCAACCGGCGGCTGGATGCTCAGTCACGCGGCTTCGTCCATGGCTGTTTTTGCAGCTGAAAATGCAATGGTAGAAAATAATTGTTATTCCTTTCATCTGATTCCCAGATGCCTGTGGACACAGCCTGAGATGGGCGCTGTAGGACTTTCGGAAGAAGAGGCGGAAAAAAAAGGGTATGATGTGGAAACCGGTGTTTTCCCGTATGCCATCAATGGGCTGGCTATGGTCCGCAATCAAGTAGACGGTGCTGTAAAAATTGTTTTCGATACCCGGTATGGTGAAATTTTAGGAGTGCATATCGTGGGTTCCAATGCCACAGAAATCATTGGTGAGGCAGTAATGGCCATGCAACTGGAAGCCACTGTTCAGGAACTGGCCCGCAGCATCAGAGTCCATCCTACTTTTTCAGAAGCCGTGGTCGATGCTGCCCGGGACGCCGGAGATTGGGCATTATATCTGCCCAGGAGCTGATACTTTGATGGAGAATCATAGATTGAAAGAAATTCAAATCATTGATTGGGGAATGCTTGACTACGCCCAGGCCCTTATCCGTCAGCACCAACTGGTTGCCGAACGGATAAAAGGCCGGACGTTGGATCGCTTAATCCTGGTTGAACACCCACCAGTTGTGACCATCGGCCGCAGCGGAAGCCTGAAGGATCTTCGTGTTGCAAAAGAGGTCCTGGACCAAAAGGACATTTCCCTGCATAAGGTGGACAGGGGTGGCAGGGCAACGTTTCATGGACCGGGGCAATTAGTGGTTTATCCTATTGTTAAGGTCAGAGATAAAGATATTCACGCTTTTTTGAAACGATTGCTCGATACTGTTGCCAAAGTGCTGCAGGACTACCAGCTGGTTCCTGAATTTAAAAAGGGGAAACCCGGCCTGTGGGTAAAGGGAGCCAAGATCGCCAGTGTAGGTCTGTCGGTGCGCGAGCATGTCACCTGCCATGGGATCGCCTTGAATGTCTGTACAGATCCCGGATGGTTCGACCTGATTGTTCCCTGCGGTCAGAAAGAAGAAAAAATAACTTCCATGGATCATGAAATAGATGGTCCGGTAGACATATCCAGTGTAAAAAAGACCTTTGTTGGCCATTTTTGCACTCAACTGGGTTATACCCCCGGTGAAAAAGCAAAAGCCAGACCTGGCAGACGGCCCCAATGGCTGGTTAAACCGACAGCTGACCTTGAAGCTGTGGATCGCATGGAAAAGCAGCTGAAGCGTCTGAACCTGGCCACTGTCTGCCAGAGTGCCCATTGCCCTAACCAGGAGGAATGCTTTCACCAGGGCACTGCCACCTTCATGATCCTGGGAACAAGCTGCACCCGCAGATGCCGATTTTGTGCCGTGGACAAGGGTGCACCCCATTCTTTAGATGACGGGGAACCCAAACGGGTCGCCATGGCTGTAAAGGAATTGGGGTTAACCCATGCCGTGGTCACCTCTGTGACCCGGGATGATTTACCCGACGGTGGGGCCGGGCAGTTTGCCATGACCATCCGTCTGATCCGGCAGCATTGTCCCGGCGTATCTGTAGAAATATTAGTGCCGGATTTTAAGGGGAATATTCCGTCCATGGACGTGGTATGTGCAGCACGGCCCGATGTGTTCAACCATAATATTGAAACCGTGCCCCGGCTGTATGCCGGGGTTCGACCCGAGGCTGAATACCGACGCTCACTTGGGGTTTTATCATATGCTTTCTCCCGGGGGCTTTTAGTTAAATCAGGCCTTATGCTGGGCCTTGGTGAAACCAAAGATGAGATCAAAAAAACCCTTATGGATTTAAAATATGCCGGTTGTATGCTGCTCACTATAGGGCAGTATCTGGCCCCGTCCAAAGATCATGTGGCGATGAAGCGGTATGTTTTGCCGGAAGAATTTGAGATGTGGGCCGAAACTGCCGGAACCATGGGGTTTACATCCGTGGCCGCAGGACCGCTGGTAAGAAGTTCCTATCGTGCCGGTGAAATGATGGGTGCAGGCGGGACTGTGTTCCATAACAATTCGCTTAGAAAGGTAGGCTGATGAAATCAAAACGTTTTATTGTTGAAATCGGAACAGGGGCTGATCTGCACGGAGAAGACGTCACCAAGGCCGCATGCCGGGCTGTGAAGGATGCCATTTCAAGAAGTTGTCTGTGTGGATTAGTAGAAATTATGGGCATGGATGATCTTGAGGCTGTACAGGTGGATATTATCGTGGCCTCTCCAAGACCGGATGAAGTGGATTTGGAGCAGGTCAAGGACATTGCACCCATCGGACTAAAAACTGCGCGCTCGGTGGCGGGCGGCATGGTTGTGGAGGGGTTGTGTGTGCCCAATTTTGCACCAAATTGTGATCAAATCGTTGTGGTCAATGCAGCAGTGACGGTTTCCATTTTCTGAGCCTGATTCCTGGATGGAATTTATCACTGCTCCATGGAAAGGAGGGATATATAGCCAACACAATAAATTTAACGGTATTTTATGAAGCTGTTTATCAATTTTAAAAAAATCAAGGAGGAAACCAATGGACCTGACCAATGAACAATTAATTAAAATGTACACCACCATGGTCAAGATTCGAACCTTTGAAAATCGGGTTGCCGAGCTTTTTGCCGATGGTAAAATTCCCGGTTTTGTTCACCTGTATGTGGGTGAAGAGGCTGTTGCCACCGGTGTGTGCGAGAATTTGACCGACAAGGATTATATCACCAGCACCCACCGTGGCCACGGTCATCTCATTGCCAAAGGCGGCGACATCAAGAAGATGATGGCCGAGCTGTTCGGTAAAAAAACCGGTTACTGCAAGGGAAAAGGCGGCTCAATGCATATTGCCGATCGTGATCTTGGCATTATGGGAGCCAACGGTATTGTGGGCGGAGGTCCGCCTTTGGCTTCCGGAGCTGCGCTGGCTTGCCAATACCTGGACAATGGCAATGTAGCGGTCTGTTTTTTCGGTGATGGTGCATCCAACCAGGGAACCACTCATGAGGCCATGAACCTGGCCGCATGCTGGAAGCTTCCGGTGGTGTTTATCAATGAAAACAATATGTACGGCATCTCTTCCTGCACGATTAATTCTATGTGCGTTCCCAACGTGGCTGACCGCGCAGCGGGATACGATATACCCGGTGTGGTTGTGGACGGAAATGATGTTGTTGCCGTCTGTGAAGCAGCCGCTGAGGGTATCGACCGTGCACGCCAGGGCAGGGGGCCATCTCTGATTGAATGTAAAACCTATCGTCACCGGGGGCACTTTGAAGGCGATCCCTGTGCCTATCGAGAGGATGCGGAACTTGAGGAGTGGAAAGAAAAAGACCCGATTCCGCGGCTGGAACAAAAACTGTTGGAGATGGAACTGCTGACCGGGAGCAAAATTGAGGAGATTAAAAAGGGGCTTCAAAATGATCTGATCGCAGCCGAACAATTTGCCGAAGAAAGCCCGTTTCCCGATATATCCGAACTATTAGAAGATGTGTATACTTAGGCAGTAAGGGCTATTTTTTCAAGTAAATACCCTTATATAGTGTACGTTTTAAGTTTTAGCCAAAGATAGAAATCCAAAAGGAGGATTAAAAAATGCCTAATATGACTTTTGCAGAAGCAATAAGAGATGCCCATGTTGTCGAAATGGAACGTGATCCCAATATTTATGTCGCTGGTGAGGATGTGGGGGTTTTTGGCGGGTGTTTTGGCGTAACGGCCGGCCTTCTCGACCAGTTTGGTGAAAAGCGGGTGAAAGATACCCCTATTACCGAAAGTGCCATTGTCGGGACAGCGGTGGGAGCGGCAAGCACTGGTCTTCGGCCGGTAATTGAAATGATGTTTATCGATTTTATCGGTGTGGCCCTGGACCAGCTTTATAATCAGGCCGGAAAGATGAAATATATGTTTGGTGGCAAAGCCAAAATTCCCATGGTCATGCGCGCCTCATGCGGCGCAGGAATCGGGGCTGCAGCCCAGCACTCTCAATGCCTGGAAGCTTTATTCATGCACCTTCCGGGACTAAAGGTGGCCATGCCCAGCACACCTTATGATGCCAAAGGGCTTTTGATCGAAGCGATCCGTGATGACAATCCAGTGGTTTTCCTGGAACATAAAATGCTTTATGCCATGGAAGGGGAGGTTCCTGAGGGCGATTACACTATCCCCCTTGGCCAGGCCGATATTAAGCGGGAAGGTAAAGACGTTACGGTTGTGGCAACCGCCAATATGGTACATACTGCATTGGGTGCAGCTGAGAAGCTTGCAACCGACGGAATCAGCCTGGAAGTGGTAGACCCGCGTACGCTATATCCACTGGATGGAGAGACAATTATTGCATCGGTTAAAAAGACACACCGGCTGATAATTATGCACGAAGAGGTGAAATTTGCCGGATCAGGGGCTGAAATAGCTGCCCAAGTGGCTGAAGACGGCTTTGATTACCTGGATGCACCGATTTTACGAGTGGCGGCACCTTTTTGTCCGGTTCCTTTTTCTCCACCGTTAGAGAAAGCCTATATACCGAGCGAGCAGCAGCTGATTGATGCTGTTAAAAAAGTGATGGCTTAAATTGTAGTATAAGAGTGTCTTGCCCGGATAGTATCTTGGGCAAGATACAGTTACTGAGTTTAAAAATGGCGTTGAAAGATGGACAATCTTTTAATGCCGACAAGAAAGGTTTAAATATGTCATTGATCGGTATCATAGCCAATCCGGCCTCAGGAAAGGATATCCGTCGGCTTGTCGCCTACAGCAGTGTGTTCGATAATCAGGAAAAAATTCGCATTGTACGCCGCGTCCTCCTGGGCCTGCAAACTGCCGGTATCCACCAAATTGCTTATATGCCGGATTATCACGGGATTGTGGAGCGAGCCCTGGACGGCTTGCAAGTCAACCTGTCAGCTGAAAGGCTGCAATTCAACACCAAGGCGGACCAACGTGATTCCATCAAGGCGGCCCAGCTGTTGGCCCAGCAAGGGGCCGGCTGCATTGTCACCCTGGGCGGTGACGGCACCAACCGGGTGGTGGCCAAGGGAGCGGATCAGGTTCCGATTTTGCCCCTGTCAACCGGCACAAACAACGTATTTCCCTATATGATTGAAGGAACAGTGGCAGGGCTTGCGGCCGGCCTGATCGGCACCGGAAAAGTCTCCCGGAAGGAGGGAACCTTTCAATCCACCCGCCTGGAGGTTATCATTGAAAACAAAGTTGTCGATATCGCACTGGTAGATGCCGTGGTCACTACGGATGTATTTATCGGGTCCCGGGCTATATGGAAAATGGATAAAATTAGACAAATTTTTTTAAATCGTGCCAGTCCGGCAAACATCGGTTTTTCCTCCATCGGCGGGATGCTCCGTTCCATTGCTCCGGACGAGCCTTTCAGTATGGCTCTGGAATTAGGCAAAAATGGACGGTCAGTCACCGCGCCCATAGCACCCGGAATTATTGAAGAGGTATTGATCGAAAACATGCAATTAATGACGGCTGGTGAAGAAATGGATATTGCCTTTACTCCTTGTGTGGTGGCGTTGGATGGGGAACGGGAGGTGGAAATCAAAAGGAAGCAAAAGGCGGCGATACGACTTTCAGCGGACGGTCCCATGGTCGTGGATGTCAGTCGGACAATGGCAGTTGCAATGAAAAAGAAAATTTTTGCACCGGCAGCATAAATATGCACAATTAACCTAAAAACAAACTAATGAAAGGATACGAAAATGGCTTTAAAGGCAGCGTTTATTTTTTTGGCACCAGAGGTTAATCCTGATAAAGATCGACAGACAGTTGTGACACCGCAAGTGGAATTGACTGCGGTTGCGGCCGGCAACTATAAGGAGGCTGAAGCACTTGCCATACAATTGGTTGAAGAAGGAATAGAAGCCATTGAATTGTGTGGTGGGTTTGGTAACAAGGGTACGGCACGTATTGCAGAGGCTGTGGCTGGGAAAGCTGCTGTGGGTGTGGTTCGTTTTGACGGTCATCCCGGCCTTAACGGGAAAAGTGGTGACGAGTTGTTTTAATGAAAATTTTTGTTATTCCCGCATGGATTCTGGCAGTTTTAATTGTACTCTCACCTGAATTTGTAAATGGTTCGGATGCGGTAGCCGGTTACACCAATGCTCTTTGTTTGGAATGCCATGAAGAAATGGCGGTAGACCATGCAGCCTCTGTCCACAGGGATATTTCATGTCTGGAATGTCATGCCCAGGCGGCTGAGGAAGACCATGAACAGGTCGCACAGGTTGACTGCAACCAATGCCATGAGCCTCATGATGAAAAAATGCTTCATGATGCACACAGCCGGGTTACCTGCAAGGCCTGCCATATAAAAGAGGGCGTTCCAACGATAGATCCTGAATCGGAACGTATCATTTTCAGTGGTATGTTCCGATCCGGCATGGCATTGCCGCTCCATCAGGCAATACAGTCCAAAAATAATGAGCGCTGTGGAAACTGCCATTTTCAGGGGAATGTATTAGGCGCATCATCCATGATGCTGCCTGCCAAAAGTATCCTTTGCATGCCCTGCCATGTTGCCACCTTCTCAGTGGGCGACAAAACCACCCTTGTCTCCTTATTTATATTTCTTGTGGGCCTGGTCGGACTCGGTACTGTCTGGTTTTCGGGATCAATAGATAAGAAAGAACTTTGCAAAGGCGAAAAAATCAAAGTTAAAACCCGATTCAGATCCAGTGCCCTTTTTTCCAATAAATTTTTCCGACTGCTGAAAACAATTTTTGTAGAGGTGTTTTTACTGAAACGACTTTTCCTACAGTCTCCGGCTCGCTGGATCATCCATTCTCTAATTTTTTTCCCGTTTTTTTCCCGTTTCGGTTTTGGCCTGGTAGCACTCATACTTTCGATATTTCTGCCTGATGGATCCGTAACCATAGCCATGATGGATAAGAATCATACCATGCGAGCCTTATTTTTTGATATAACCGGTCTGATGATCTTTATAGGTTTGGTAGCTGCCATTGGCCGCAAGAGAAATGATCCGGGCGGAACAATTGCTTCGCTGCCCGAACCGGGATGGGGGTTGCCGGTAATGATAAGTCTTATTGTTCTGGTGGGATTTATTCTGGAAGGGCTGCGTATTGCCATGACCGGATGGCCCGACGGGGCGGGATGGGCATTTCTGGGCTACGGCATCAGCATGCTGTTTAAAGGCATGACCGGGTTAACAGATATATACGGCTATATATGGTATGCTCATGCAACCCTGACAGGCATTTTTATGGCCCTGATCCCTTTTACGCGCATGGCTCATATTATCACAGCCCCCATAGTCCTGATCATCAATGCCCGCTCCCGGGAAAAAGACTATTTTCAAAAATGAAATTTAAACCGCTTGCCATTATGAAAGGAGACCAATATGGAAATTCAAGGTTATCAAATGCCCGAAGATTTGTACTATGAGAAAAATCACTACTGGGTGCGTATAGAAGGAGACATACTGATCATGGGTATGGATGATTTTGCTCAAAAGATGGCTGGTGATGTTGTCTTTGTAAAAATTCCCTTTGCAGGAAAAAAACTCAAAGCCGGTAAAAAATTTGCCCAGGTGGAATCCGGCAAATGGCTGGGTAAGGTCTATGCGCCGATCAATGGTGAGTTGATTGAAGGGAATAAAGCCCTCGAAGCCGATCCTGCGCTTATTAATCAGGATTGTTATGAAACGGGTTGGATGTATAAGATAAAACCAGCCGATATGAGTGAGGTGGAGAATTTGATCCATGGTGCCGAAGCAATTGAAAAATGGCTTTTAGCCGATATCGAAAAATATAAAGAAGACTGAAAATGGCTCAGACAGATTACAGCATCATGGAAATTCTTCAGATGGATGCCTGCACCGGCTGCAGCCTGTGCACTGATGTGTGCCCTGCGGTTTTGGCAGCAGAGGATGGGCGGTTGTCAGGTGTGTATCGCCTTGGTGAGCTGCGCAGGATTATGCGGTCTCGTACAGGACTTTTGCGAAGATTTTTCGGCAGACAAGTACCGACTAAAGAGCAGTTAAAGCAGTTCAGTGATACGGTATTTCGCTGCACCCTTTGCGGCAGGTGCCAGCAGGTATGTCCGTCGGGTATCCTGCTGAAAGATCTATGGTTGTCCCTGCGCCAGGATCTGGTTCACTGCCATGCCTATCCGCAGAAAGTGGATATGATCGCTGAAAATCTGGCTGAAAGTCATAACGTTTTTGATGAGGACAACGAGGAGCGTGCCGAATGGGTGGAGGATATGCCCAATGTCCCGGAACATGGTTATATCAAAGATCAGGCAGATGTGGTTTACTTTACCGGCTGTGTTTCAGCCTATTTTCCCATGGCTCAGGCCATTCCCATGGCACTGGTGGAAATTCTTGATGCAGCCAGGGTGGATTTCACCCTGCTGGGAGAAAATGAATGGTGCTGCGGGTTTCCCCTGTTAGGCGCCGGACTCAGAGATCAGGCTGAGGATTTAATTAAGCACAATCTTGAGGCGGTGCGGGCAAAAGGAGCCCAAAAGGTGATCTTTTCCTGTCCCTCCTGTTATCAGATGTGGCATGAGTATTACCCTAAAGAATTTAAGCTTTACCACGTTACTCAATTTGTAAACGAATTGATAGTATCAGGGCAACTTTTGTTTAATGATCTATCCCTGACAGTGACCTATCATGACCCCTGTGATTTAGGCCGCGGAAGCGGAGAATACGAAGCTCCCCGACAGGTTATCCGCTCCATCCCGGGAGTTAAACTTGTGGAGCTGGCCCACAACCGTGAGAACTGTCTATGTTGCGGTGGCGGAGGCAATCTGGAGATGATCGACGCGGGACTTTCGTCGGATATTGCAGAGGCTAAAATCGACGAGGCACTGAAAACCGGGGCTCAGGCAGTTGTTACGGCCTGCCAGCAATGTGTGCGCAATATGACAACTTATGCCAGAAGAAATAAGGTGGGCATTGACGTTATGGATATTACCCAATTGGTACAAAAGGCGCTTGCCGGTAGAGGTTGCCCCGATAGCGGTTAAGTAAATTTTAAAAGGAGTTAAAATGAAATTGTACAATCTTGGCAAAGTGTCCTGGAAAGAATCCCAGTTGATTTACCATGCGTTGGCCTTATGCGGAAAGGAAGCCCTGTGTCTACTGTCACCTGCCAGTCCTTATGTCTGCATTGGGTTTCACCAGGATGTGACCCAGGAGGTTGATCTGGAGTATTGCCGACAGAACCATATTCCGGTATTTCGGCGCGAGGTGGGGGGGGGAGCCGTTTTTCTTGACGGCAACCAGTTGTTTTTTCAGCTGATTCTCCATAGAAATTCTCCTCATGCGCCAAAGCAAATTGATGCTTTTTACCGTAAATTTTTACAGCCCATTATAAACGTTCACCACAGGATCGGAGTTCCAGCTACCTTCAAGCCAGTCAATGACCTAGTGGTTAGGCAGCGCAAAATTTCAGGAACCGGTGCCGGCGAAATAGGGGACAGCATCGTATTTGTGGGGAATCTGATACTGGATTTTGATTATGAAACCATGTCCAGAGTTTTAAAAATTCCAGATGAAAAATTTCGTGATAAAGTTAAAAAGAGTATAGAGGAAAACCTGAGCACCATCGGCAGAGAATTGGGGCAAGAGAGCCTGAACCGCTGGGATGAAACAACGCTTAATGATCTGATGAGCAAAGAATTTGAAAAAATTCTGGGCCCGTTTACAACCGGACGGATGGATGCGGTACTTATTGATAAGATTCAAGAATTGAAGACAACCATGCTTAATGACAGATGGCTTTACCGTAAAGCCAAACAGCTGACCGGTCGTGTTGTGAAAGTGCGTGCAGGTCTTGAAATGGTGCAGCGTATGCACAAAGCTGCCGGGGGCTTGATCAAAACCAATTTTCAAATCAGGGAAGGTAAACTGACCAATATAAATATAACAGGCGATTTTTTTTGTTTTCCGCACACACTTGTCCAGGATATGGAAAAACATCTTGAAGGGGCTGCTTTGGAAGATATCCGGAAAATCATTATGGCGGTTTATGATGACTCTATGAATCAAATTCCTGGAGTTACAATAGAAGACTGGATGACGATTATTAAAAAATGATATCAAAAGTGGTTTCAGGCTACAAAAAATATGTATATTGGTTAACTGAAAGTCAGTTTCATGATACCTGTAATATGTTGTCCAAGACTGAGCGGGAGGTGGCACTGGTGCCTCGGCTTCCCGGACTCGCCCTAAAGCCCGGTTTGCCGGTAGCTGGAGTTCCACCCGCTGCATGGAACGGTACCTGCAACCGTCAGGGCAGCTGGTATCGACAGTCGGAGAAAAAAAATATGTTTCTCCTGGTGAGCAATTTTCAGCTCCTTGATTCTGAAATTCGGTTGCAAGCGGTTATCACTGAAAGCAATTTTTATCCTCCACGTCTGGCAAGTAAACAAGAAAAAATGGCACTTGTAGCAGATTCAGCTTTCAAGAAAAGGCTTCCTGAAGAATGGTCCCAAATTTCTTCACCAGAAAAACGAATCTATTTGAAGTGGGCAAAACGACTCGGATCAAATTTGGATGAATTCAACACCCTCTTTCTATCGCAGACGGCCAATCATAGCAATTTTATGCGACCCCTGTTATATACTGAGGATGACAACGGTGCTCAAATTCCTTATTCCATTGATTGCAGTGCTCATCTTTGTTCCTGCTGTGTCGAGTTATTTGATATCGTGGGCGCTCGCCATCCAAAAAAACTTGTAGCCCCCTGTCCTGGGGCAGTCATTTGCACTGGTCTGGAGCCGAACCGTTATTTGATGGTAGAATCCTATGACGATGGGCTTAGTAATTCAATGCTATTAATTAAATAAAGGATTAGTCACCATGGAACACCATTGAAGCATTTTGATTTTTTAAAGAAATATGCCTACATAAGGTGAATTAATGAAAATGAGGCGTTGAAAATACTTGTAAAGTATTCTAAATAAAGATAAATATATTGAATAGTGTGCTGGTATCTGAACATGGAATTTCTTCAAAATATTGCAATCAGTCCGATCCTAATGATGTAAATTGCAGGGTGGCTGGAAGGCAAAGGAGAAAAAGATGTATAGTCTGATACGCAAACATAATCAGTTCTGCTTTGTGGAAAATGGCCTGAAAACAGGTTCGGATGCAATCATCAAGTCCATTTTCAGTCCCAAGTGGTATGGCAACACCTGGCAAGTGCTTTCCAAAACGGAAAAGAAGACTTGGATTGCTTTTTTGAAATCCGGACAGGTTAATGATCCTGGCTTCAATAAAAAAATCGAGCAATCCTGGCTCCGAAGCCGGAAAGCGGAAGTTGACACCTTTCAAGGCGTATGTGAAAAATTTCTTTCCCCACGAGAAGTGAAGGGCAGATCTGAAAAAATTATTGTACTGGCTAAACCGATCATGGATACACTCCAGCATTATGTTCGAGGGTCAGGATTTGTAATTGTTTTAATAGATATGGAAGGATATATCCTTAGAACCGCGGGAGCGTTAAAAGAGTTGAGGCAGGCGGATAAATTAAAATTCGGACCCGGTGCTAATTGGGGAGAAGAATTTGTCGGTACAAATGCCATCGGAACCGCGCTTGCCCTAAAGCATCCCGTCCAGATTACAGGACCGGAACATTATTGTGAAAGTCACCACCTATGGACCTGCTCTGCTGCGCCTATCAGAAAACAGAATGGAAAAATTATCGGATTTCTAGACATATCAGGTCCTCGGGAACTGTCGATTTCCCATCAACTGGGATTGGTTGTCTCTGCAGCCCATGCCATTGAAGACCGCATCCTTCTGGACGAATCATACACCCAGATATACGATACGAATAAATATCTGGAAGCCGTGCTGAATTCTGTTTCCGACGGGATTATTGCAGTAAATGCTCAAGGTATAATTACAGGCATCAATAAGGTGGCGGCCAAAACCTTCCGTCTCCATCCCAAAGAAGTGGTGGGGCAAACTTTAACTGCATCTGTTGATCATAATGGCCGGCTACAGAACTTTTTTAAAACCAGGTCGGCCGGCATGGTCAAAGAAGAAGTAAGGCTCAAAATACCTGGTAGACAAAAAGCCTGTATAGCAACGGCTAATCCGGTTTTTCCGGAAAAAAAGGCTGATCAGGGTTTTGTTTTAACCCTATCGGGCACAAATCGGTCCTATTTTTTAAATCACAAACCAGAGGATACGATTGCCCAATTTCGGTTTGCGGATATTATTGGCAAAAGCAAAGTCATTTGTCAGGCCATAGAAAAAGCCAAAAAGGTTGCTCCGGGACCGTCCACAGTTCTTGTCCTGGGTGAAAGCGGTACGGGTAAAGAGCTTTTTGCCAAGGCGATCCATGGTGCCGGTGACTGCCGCAGTGGCCCGTTTGTGCCCGTCAATTGCGGGGCCATCCCCAAAGAATTGATACAGAGCGAACTTTTTGGTTATGCTGACGGGGCCTTCACCGGTGCCAGGCGGGGCGGTTGTATGGGCAAGTTTGAAGCGGCTAATGGTGGAACCCTGTTCCTGGACGAAATCGGTGAAATGCCATTGAAAATGCAAATAAATCTGTTACGGGTACTGGAAGAAAAGGTGATCATACCTGTGGGGGGTAAAAAACCCATACCACTTAATGTCCGCATTATTGCCGCTACCAATAAGAGCCTTTTCGAAGAGGTAACCAGAGGACGCTTTAGAGAAGATCTTTACTACAGGCTGAACGTCATCAGCATTACACTCCCGTCTTTAAAAATTAGAGAAGGAGATATCGGACTGTTAACGCGGTACTGGGTTGATAAAATATCCCGGAAATTGGGTCGAAAAATCAAACAGATAGAACCTGATGCTTTAAATCGGCTTGAGAATTACCATTGGCCCGGAAACGTGCGGGAATTGGTCAATGCGTTAGAGAGTGCAATAAATTTTATGACAGGTGACACACTTGCTGTAAAATATCTTCCCGCCCATTTGAGGAAAAAACAGTTTGAAAAGCCGCGGTTTGATGAAGATAAAATCCTGACCTTACGTACCCTGGAAAAGGATAATATTATAAAGGCGCTTTTATTTTATAACGGCAACATTACTAGGGCTGCTAAAGCTTTGGGTATCGGACGTAACACTCTTTATGACAAAATGAAAAAGTATGGCATTAAATAATAACGCCATGCACTTACAATATAAGATAGTTGGTTTTTGTCATAAGAAATAAAGTATGAAGTATGTAATTTATGAAAAAAATAACAGCGGTTTTTTTTGATGCAGGGCATACGTTTATTTCGCCTTGTGAATCTGTGGGGAAAAATTATGCCCGGCTTGCAAAAGAAAAAGGATATATTTTTTCATCTAAAACTATCAATGAGCGGATACCAGCGGCATGGGAAAAACATATCCACATAAAAAGCGCCCGAAATTTCCAATGTACCAATGACATGCTTATCAAAGACTGGAAACAATTTGTTCGTAATGTATTGCCTGAGAATATACCGGCAGATGATTTTGAAAAACTCTTTCATCATATATACACACGCTTTGGCGAAGCAGAATTTTATACACTTGCCAATGGATTTACCGACACGATAAATACATTAAAAAAAATGGGCATTCATCTGGGGCTTGTTTCAAATTGGGACAGTCGGCTACCAGCACTATTAAAGGCGTTCAACCTGCACTCACTTTTTGATACCCTGACTATTTCGTATGAGGCGGGCTTTGAAAAACCAAATACAAAGATATATGATATTTCTTGTCAAAGAACAAACGTGCTGCCGAAAAATGCCCTTATGATTGGCGACTCCATCAATGGAGATGTTAAAGCACCGGAATCTATCGGTATGACCGGAATGTTATATGATCCAAAATCATTGATAACCAATTGGCATGGGCCAGTGCTTCATTCCTGGAAACAGCCGGGTGCTCTTTTTTCATTTTTTACTACAAAATAGAAAATCATTTTTTGCATACTTATTATCATGAAAGTTCAAGTGTGGATTTGGATTTATTTTCTTATACCAAATAAAAAGTAGCATTGTTCCATTCGCTAATCTATAACTTTAACCATCTCAAAAGGCCTATCTCTACGTTCACATAAAGACCTGCAACATTAAAACAACAGGTTTTGTTTCAATATTTGAAATATTATATTGCAAATGATTCATTTGACGCAACAATAAATATAGTTCATTAATACAATATATTAAATTTATAAAATACTTAAACCTTATTACTGAGGAGAATATCATGGGCCAGAATTATTTTAATACCCTGTCGCTGAGAAGACAACTGGAAGAGCTGTCCCAGTGCCGTTTTGTGGATTCATCTGAATTCAACGGCGTTGAGGCCTTAAAAGGCAAAAAAATTGTTATTATCGGGTGCGGTGCCCAGGGATTTAACCAGGGATTAAATTTGCGTGACAGCGGCTTGGATGTCTCCTATACCTTAAGGGATGCTGCCATTGAAGAAAAACGACAATCCTGGAAAAATGCCACGGAAAACGGATTTTATGTGGGAACCTATGAAGGATTGATCCCCAAAGCAGATCTTTTAATCAACCTGACCCCGGACAAACAGCACAGCAATGTGATTGAATCCGTCATGCCGCTGATGAAACAGGATGCGTGTCTTTCTTACTCCCATGGATTCAATATTGTGGAAGAAGGCATGCAGATCAGAAAGGATATTACCGTCATCATGGTGGCACCGAAATCTCCTGGTACAGAAGTCCGGGAAGAATACAAGCGGGGATTCGGAGTGCCGACACTCATTGCCGTTCACAAGGAAAATGATCCAAGAGGAGAGGGAATGAAACTTGCTAAAGCCTATGCCGCAGGCACTGGTGGAAACCGTGCAGGGGTGCTTCATTCCTCTTTTGTGGCTGAAGTAAAATCTGATCTTATGGGAGAACAGACTATTCTCTGCGGTGTTCTCCAGACAGGATCACTCCTGTGTTATGACAAAATGATTGAACAAGGCGTTGACTCTCAATATGCTTCAAAACTGGTTCAATATGGATGGGAAACAATTACTGAAGCATTAAAACATGGCGGTGTCACCCATATGATGGACCGGCTTGATAACCCGGCAAAAATTCTTGCCCATGAACTTTGTGAAGAATTAAAAATTATTCTTGAACCTATGTTTCACCAGCACATGGATGACATTATGTCGGGAAAATTCTCAGAGACCATGATGGAAGACTGGGCAAATGATGATGCCGACCTGCTCAAGTGGAGAGAGGAAACCGCCCAAACCGCTTTTGAACAATCGACCTCAACCGATCAGGACATCCCGGAACAAAAATATTTTGACAATGGAATTCTCATGGTTGCCTTTGTAAAAGCAGGGGTGGAACTTGCCTTTGATACCATGGTCTCAACCGGCATTGGTGAAGAATCTGCTTACTATGAATCACTTCATGAACTTCCCCTGATCGCCAATCTTGTTGCGAGGAAAAAACTGTATGAAATGAATGTGGTTATCTCGGATACAGCCGAATACGGATGTTATCTTTTTAACCACAAAGCCATTCCACTGCTCACAGGTTTCATGAAAAAGCTCGATGCTT
>NZ_JAIOSW010000256.1 GCF_021107415.1 Desulfobacula sp. | reverse complement strand
CTGCCTTTTTTCTCATTCCCCTGGACTTGTTTGAAAAATAGCCATAATATCTCACAGTATGCTCATATCTTCCTGAAATATGTGTTACCAACCTGGCGAGCCAGTCCAAAGCATTGAAAATTTTTCTGGTTTTTTTGTCTTTAGATGTGTAAACAACTTTGGCAACACCATCATCGGATTTTTTTGCCGAGACATAAACCATTCTTTCCTGGGAAAAACAGGCACGAATGATATATCTTGCCAGATTACCAAGTCCAGCTTTATCATCAGATTCGATTCTACAATATACACGTTAAAACCTGAATGATGCCATGAAAGCATATTCTCAATAATGGCATCATTTATCTTTCCCTCTTTCTTGAGCATTTTTAATACTTCATACTGGAAAGCTTCTTCTAAATCTTCCAGCATAAATACTGATGCAGTTTGGAAACTGCCATCTTTCAGAAAACAACCATCTGAAACTATGGCGTGGAGATGGGGATTGAAATTTAAAAAATCACCATAGGTCTGCACAGCAATGCTGGCACCGGGAACAGCATCGTCATATGGCACAGTGGATTTAAGATAAGCTGTGATAACATTCCATGCACATTTAGAGAACTTTGCGAGTAATTTCAGAGCTCCTGACATTAGCCAGATTTAAATGCAGTTTATGCAGCCTTAAATACCAGTTTCAGCTTTGTACCGGGGTATAAAAAATTTTCCTTATTTACTATGTCACAAAGCTCCTCCAAAGACTTGTTTTCCCGCCTGGTAGACATTGTATGAAAACGGATCTCCAACCTGCCTTCATTATCGTTCGGGATCATATCAGCCGGTTGTTGAAATACCTTTTTTATAAAGGTCCTTCCTTCATCCATGGTTCTGGCAAAACAGTGGTTCTGCTCGATGATTTTTAACAATTCAGTTTCCGCTCTGTAGCAGGTCATCTTTATGGTATCCGTTAACCGCTTCTTTTCGGTTTCAAGGCGTACGATTTCGTTTTCTTCAAGCGTCTCATTTATTTTTACCTTGTCCGGAAATTGTTTAATCTGGGCTTTAAGGGTTTCAATCTCCTCTTCTATTTGTTTGATTTCTGTTTTCAACCCGTAATTCGATATATTGAACCCCCTCATGGTCCGACATTGTTTTTCATCGTTGTCCACGGCTTTTGTGGCATAGTGTTCTTTCTTCTTTTTTAATTGCTTTAATTGTTTTGAATGCTCTTTCACCAGCTCTTTTTTCTGGGGATTGGGAACCATCCGTTCAACATCTGCCTGTTCCACATCCCTTGAAACAAGGTGATCAAGACCATATTCATCTCTCATGTACTTGAAATAGTTTTCCTGGTTCCACCGGAAAAACATCCTGCGGGCTATTTCTTCCATGGAAAGATCCTGTCTGGTTGAGATAACCGATGTTTGATGCCCGTTGTCACATAGTCTCCGTACTTCCCTGACCCAACCCTTTTTGTTTATTTTGATACTTCGTTCCCCCAGCAGATAGGTCACCGGTTCTCCTCGAACCTGGCTGATGACCTCAACAAAACAGTCCTTTGGCCATGGCTCATATTTGCCTTTGCGGTAAGTCAATACATCAATGCCGGAGTCCCTCCATTTTAAAAATCGATCAGGACTCCAACCCTCCCGATCAAAGACCAGGGTAACCCGTTCACCTTTTGACAAGCGCTTTAATTCAGGGATGATCTCATTTTCAACGGTAGACAACAGGCTGTTATTGGCCTCTGTCGTCACAAAAAACAGGGGCTCACAATGGGTTCCATTTACCCAAAAATCGGTGGTGGCAGGCATGCAAAGGCGCCGTCTTGCCACATGAGTTTTGGGCAGAGTATGCTTCCTGCCATGATAGGGCCTCACATGGCCATCAATGTATGAAAACCCCAAAATATCTTTGTCCTGCTCTACCCATGCACGACTCAGGGTTTCCATGAACTGACCTGATTGATTGTGCAAACCAAGCTCATTGAGTTTTCTTCTTAACGTCTTGACCTCAGGGCAGCGGTCAAGGCCAAGTATTATTCCAAAATCCCCGGGATTTCCGTTCTTTAACTGTTCCGGGTTTTTCATCCTCAAGAGGGCCATGAATGCCAGGGTTAAAAGAATCGATTGTAAACCGTAGTATGCTTTTTTCAGGGCGCCGTACACTTTTTTGCCGGTAGAAAGATAACTCAGACCTGCCAAAAATGGCAAAGCCAGAAGAACACCAGCGTAGTGAACACCTTCATTGGGTAAAAATTCAGGCAGCGCCTCTATCAGGTCTCCCTTACGTGCCAGCAACCGTTCTTCCTCTCTTTTAGTCGCAATGCCGGCATTACAATTGGCATCTTCCTGAGATCGTTTAGCCGGTCCTTTTAGTTCTACGGAATCTTTAGTCTGATCGGATTGGGCGATTTTTCTTACAATGAGGCCTTTCCTTAAGGCCCTGCGGACACAACCTTCGCTGACCCCAACTTCAGCAGCGGCTGCAGTGATTGTGGACCCTTTGTCCAGAAGGCGTTTGACAACCTGCTGTTTTTCTCTATTGAGCTTGTAAGGGCTTCGATTGGGCCGATTATCAATAAAGCCTTCAGGCCCCTTATCTTTATATATTTGAACATTTCTTAATACCGTCGTTCGATTTATACCAAGGGCCTTAGCAAGTTCAGCAGTCGTTGCAAGGCCTAAGGAAACAATAATGCCCTGGGCCAATCTTTTGGCGAATTTATCATTTTTTCTAAAAGAGTAAACAGGCCCGGTGGCTGTAAAAAAAACGACCTGTTCATCATCACTATCCATTGCTATTTTTTCATTGATCGGAGTGGTATTTTTTGAGCTATATGGGATGTAGGTTTGAAGCACTATATTTTCCTTTTTTGATGTCTTCTAACCTACGATATTCTTACCCAAAAGTCAAGTAAAACCCTTTAAAATAAGGCTTTTCCAAGCTTGATGTCAGGAGCTCTGAACTTGGCGGTCTTTGCTTAACTCTATTAATCTGTCGATTGATTTTTCTTCAAAATCCTGATCAAGAGATGAAATAGGATCATCAAAAATAAAAGGAGCTTTTTCTTCGTTTCCTGTTACATCAGCTAAAAAAGCCGCAAGCGTTACAATCCGCTTTTCTCCGTCACTTAAAATGTCTCCTGGGGGGTATGTCTTATAATTCAATCCTTTGAGGCAAAGCCTATGCAGGACATGCCCCTTCTTCGCCCGAGTTTTAACGATTTCTACTTTGATCCGACGGGCACCAAGACGTTGTAATTCAAGATTGAACCGGCTTACATAAGCATCTGTAAGAACTTGTTGAGCCAGAACACCTGCCTGTTTAGAAATTTGTGCTGTACTCGTCGTTCTAATCCATTTATTGATTTGGGTGATTTGCTTGAGACGTTTAAGTTCATCTTTAATGGCATTTTTTTGATCAGAGGTCCATTTTTTTGCCGATAATTCTCTTTTATCTGCCAACGCTTTTTCGCGATCAAATGCCTTTGCATCCTTATCCAATTGTTTTGCCTGATTTTCCAAACTATCAGCAAGTTCCTTCAATTCTTCAAGCCAGGAAAGCTTTTTCTTATCTATACCAAATTTTGAATATTCTGATTGCTTTTTTATTCTTTCGATTACATCTTCAACATTTTTCCAAAAAGTTGTTAGCTTAGGAAGCCACTCCTCTGACTCCAAGCCCGCTGCCTGAATTGTCGTTTGAATTATCTCTGATTTAGGTGTATCGGGAAGAACTTCTATTTTTTTACTATATTTTAATTCTGCAGTTGCTGCATCAGAGGACAGCTTTCCTGTTATATATTTTTCAAACTTTTGAAATCGTTTGCGGGCATTAGTATCCAATTTTTGGTGACATAAAATACAGCGCGCATCATCCGAAGTGTTTGGGAATTCATTATCTTTATATGCTTCCTTTTTCGAATATTCTCTCGCTGCATACCATAACGCCCTCCATGTTTCAGACCCGACGCCCGATAAAGATGACATATCTTGTACTGCTTTGGCCCCACCAATTGCGATATCACGCTTTTCTTTTGCTGAGTTTTTTAACTTGAAAATTTCAGCGCAGGCATTAGCTGCCAAATTGTTAATAACGTCTGTTAACTGTGTGTGAAGCAAATCTATCTGTTTTTTTCGGTTTCTTTTTTGTTCTGCTTGTTTTTTAGGGTCTTTGGCTTTCAATCTTTCATCAAGGCTCTTTAAAGAGAGATCATCTTCTTTTGTCCAGACGAGAATATTCGCAAGCGAGGATTCTGTCTGGGATGCTCGCAGGCTGGAATATAATTTTTCAGCTTTTGTTTGGCCATATTCGCGCGGCATGACAGGGAGCTTCGAAGGCAGCTTTAACAAAGCTGACTTAAAACAATCCCGGACTGAATCACAGGCTTGGATTAATTTATCAAACAAACCCAGTACCGCTGGTGTGTATGCTGCTTCATTTTCTTTTACCAGATAGAGTTCACCGCTTGTAGTATCAAAAATGTCTATATTGCAAAGATCGTTTACTGGGTCGTCTTTTGCCGACCATGTAACATCAATCGTTTTCCCGGCAAATTCGTATTCTATCTTGCAACATTGTTTATCAGGAGGAGCTCCAAAAACATTGGATTTTAATTCAACGGCATGGGATTTTCCACATACTTTCTTCAGGATACGAGTATAACCGGATTTCCCTGACCCATTATTCCCGTATACAACTGTGATATTATTTTTACCTAAAGTATGGGGCTTCCGGGGTGACAAATTGTCTATCCCTTCTATTTCGCTGATCGCTTTTAGCTGCAAATCGGCACTACCACTTGCAGAAGTCCCAAGACCATTAAATTTGTGAAAATCAGTTTTTTCTTGGCCTTTATCTGTTTTGGCAAGATCGGTTAGTTCATCAATGTCTATTGAGGATAATGACCCTTTTTTTAAAATTCTGTCTGCGGCTTCCTGTTGCCAGTTTGGTCGAGTATGGAACCACTCACCGACTTCGGATTTTATGTTCATTTTTTTCTCCAGCACTTATTTTTGACTGTATAATACAGATATACCTACCCGATTTCTATATCATGTTCTTCTATATCCAAAGTATTGATATCGATTGCTTTATTTATATTGTCGATGTTACATGATCCAAGAAAATAAAAGGGAGTTTTTAGCATGATTTCATTACCATCAGTATCCGTATTCCTATGTATTGCAAGACCTTCCCCATGGAATTCACCGGTGGTTGAATTTTCATCCAGGAGTTGATGAAAATCGATGTTTGATATCAAGGTGTCAAATTCAAGTTTAATTTCTGAAACAGGATGTGAAAATTTTTCCAAATAGCTCTTATTTAATATGCGTAAAAACTCATCCTTTGACCAATCTAAATAAAAATTTTGTTTCTTTAATATTTCATTTTCTTTTTCAATATTTTTCATAAAAGTGTTTGATTCTATATGAATGTTCAAGAGATTAGACAAAGTGCGATCCGCTTCTAATATATAATTGAATTGTTGAGTATTCTTGTATGTACTTTCTATATAATTAATTTGTGGGTGCTTTTTATTGTTTTCATCTATTTCAAACCAATCTTTTTTCTTATCATTTGTTAGAAAAACAACACTGGTATTGTTCTCTTTCATATATTTCATCATTTCATGAAATATAATAAAATCACCATCTTCATTTTCGTTTTTTAGTTTCCCATCCATCATGCCAGGAAAAACGATAGAAGCCTTTTCTTTTAAATAGTTATATTTTTCTTTTATAAACGTAAGCTCGTTCTCTGTAATATTATTTACAATTTGAATTCTGCTATATTCTTCAAGGAGGATATCATTGTATTTTATATTTTTGTTTTTTTCTAAGTTTTTATTGATTTCAACATCCAATTTATCATGTATTCTTGTTAATTCACTTTCTATTTCTTTAAGTTCCAAATAAATTTCGTCGTAGTCTTCTAAGATAGATTTGTTTCTATTTATATAATTTGTGATTTTATTGGATTGTTTTTTTAATTCTTTGGGGACATCACTCACTACCTTTAAATAGTCTTCGTTTATTACTTTTAATCGTGATTTCAAAAACTCATTTTTTACGTGCTCAGTAATAAAAATATTATCTATATTTTCTTTTAAGAACTTTAAAAAATTATTTTTCACCTTATTGGATACTTTATAGAATAACAATAACACATTCGTGTCCAAGAAAATCGGGTACTCTTTTAGTGCCGAAGCTTTATCAAAATTTTGAATGAATAAACTCAAGCTTGTTTTTAACTGAGATATGTCGCTTTTGCAATTTGCGTCAAACCAGAAATCTTCATTAATTTCATTCTTTTTCATATTCATCCCTTGATTATACCTTTATATTTTATGCTCCTAATTGAATTTTTGCTTTTCTAACAAAGTTATTATATTTAGATATAATCTGTGGCGCTATTATTTTCATTTCATCGCATTTATTACTTTTCACGAAGCTTTCAACGCATGTTTTCAATTCAATACTCATCTCTTCTAACTCCGAGTCTAAAAACATGTGGTCTGCCTTACCCCATTTGATGGTAAACAACATTAGTGGCTGAACCGCTTCATTAAATAATGAACTATAATTACCGTCATCACACGATTCCATGTGGACAGTTTTTGTACTATCTATATTAAAAATAGCATCTGACGGTAGTATAGATATGAAATGTTTAAATAATTCTCTGTCTGCTTGAATATATTCTTTTTTAAGCGAGTTATCTCGGGTTCCAGATTGTTTGGCTGCATTATTTTTAAGAATATAATTAATCGCACCAAATAACTTTTTTTCCAGTTCTGATCTTTCACTGCTTATTTGGGTTGAATCTTTAGCAAGATTATAAGAAATAATTCTTCTTCCCCTTAAATCAAATGGAAGCTGCTCAATATTACCGTAAAAAGTATTTGCGATAAGCACAATATTGTCCCATCCTAAAGACTTTACAGCGTAACCAAGTTCAACAAGTACATTCGGATTTGGTGTTATACGGTATTTGTTCGGATTAATGAGTGAAACATCACATACAAAAGCAATTGAACAGTCTATCTTTTCAAAAATTGTTTTTGCGATGTCGGGTGCTCCTGAAATGTTCAATGTGTCTCTGTCAACAGCAAGCTCTAATCCAATTTCATCATGTCTATTTAGTTTTTTTGTGGCTTTTTCCAACGCAATGGAAATAAACCCCCTGTTAGTTCTATTTGGAAGGTCCGATTGCCAAGAATAAAAAATTGTTTTCATAATTCAAACTTTATTGAGGGTAACAAGTAATTAACCGGTTGTCCGCATATCATTCATGGTATGCTGATTTATGAGAGCCCAAAATATCAATTTTTAAAAAAACTAACCGGATATCTTTACAATTTACATGGTTCCTGGATCAGATATCATGTTGAAAAACCCTGAAACCTTTTGAAATTGAACAATCACTTAATTTCTATTCAAGATTGCTTTACATAAAGACAAGTTTATTCAAGAAGTATTTCTGTTAACCCAATCCTCAATATAATTTTGAGTAATTTTAATGGTTATTATTGATATTTACTGGCTATAACCATGGCTTTTCAGGAATCAAAAGCTACTCCAGACTATCCTCTGTGAAGTCCACATTTTTTCAAAAACAACCAACCACAATATGTAGCACCCTGTACTTTTCCATCCATAGGTACAACTATAAATTTAAATACATCAGCATTTTTGCAGGTCTGATTCACTGCCTGAATCTTTACAAATTAAATCTTTTCTTTTTTTTCCCCCGTGTTAATATAATTTTTTTCATATTTAGAACCATAATATAGGAGCCTGATGAATATATGAAATATAATTTTGATGAAATAATCGACCGGACCCGCACCTCTTCATTGAAATGGGAAAAATATGAAGGCAGGGATATCATCCCAATGTGGGTGGCAGACATGGATTTCAAAGCCCCTCCTGCCATTTTGGATACCCTTCAACAAAGCATTGAGCATGGAATTTTAGGATATACACTTATTCCTGATAAACTCAATGAAATCATTATTGCAAAATTAGACGATCTCTATGACTGGAAGGTCAAAGAAGAATGG
>NZ_JAIOSW010000271.1 GCF_021107415.1 Desulfobacula sp. | reverse complement strand
TTTTCAAGGTTTAATTCCATCCTACTATTGAAATTCAACCAGGTTTAAAAAATTAGAACTGATTAAACAGTCATTCAAGACCGAATTCTTATGTATTTTTTCCCTGATCCCTTTTTGGCGAACCACACCCAATGCATTTACAAGCTTTTCCAATGATTTCAATATATTTTGTTGTTGTTTGTCACCGTTTGTACCCATAGTTACTCATATTTATGACTCTGCTTTTCCTCGAATCTTGTAAATGTTTTTTTTACCTTTTGTTTAACGATTCCGATTATTGTTTTGATCCGTATCCTGTTAAACTACCGGTACAGGTCTCCCCAGATGAATCCCTTGTGGTCAAAGTGCCCGTATAGGTAACTGAATTCCCTGAAAAAATTAAAGTAAATATACCCGTAATAGTGTACCCATAATCTTCCCAGGTATTTGTCAAGGTTGCCGTATTGCCGTTTATACTTCCGTAACCACCAGTACTATCAACCAAATTACACCCATTCTGTGTAAAGGTGGTCATACCTGTCTCTGTGTAAACATCTTCTCCGAAGGCAGTAGCATCTACTGTTTGGCTATAACTCCAAGTACCCGCAACATCGGAGCACGCCGATGTATTAGAATTGTATTCATGCCTGTAATATCTGTTTTCCATAGTATTTTTACTGTGTTGATTTGAACTGCTGCCTGAATACTCAGAGTAAACATCAATGTCCGGTACTGACACATGAAAAAAGTTCACGTCAATTCTGCCGCCATGATCAAACCATATTTTTACATATAGATCAGGATTGTTTTCACTGCCCCAGGTTACATCATACGGATTTGCATAGAAAAAGCCCCAGATGACTTTATCCCCGGCAGAGGTTGTCTCTTCTCCTCCCTTTTTCCAGACAGCATCAATAGCACCTTTTTCCACAGTGTTGATAACAGCCCTGATGGTAAGATCAGTTGTGACCTGATAACTGCTTCCGTATGAGATAGGCACTGATGCTAAAAACAGAATAAAAACAATAAATAACGTTTTAAATCCTTTCATTTTTCTCCTTTCTCTTGTGAATGAAACTATGGTTAAAATCTATCAAGCCATTGGGCGCTTACATTTTTTTTGGGGATGGCAATCGGTCAATATGCATGAACCTATTTAAAAATTAACCCTGTCCCCCTATTATTTTGACATTGTAAAAGTTCCTGAGTCACCACCGGTCGTCCAGGTCCCCGATATTGTGTTACCATCACCGCTTATTGTTCCGATAAAGTCCGTCGCACTACCCTCTGTATAAATGAGTCTCCCTGTGATCAAAGTACCATTGATAGTATAAGTTCCAGATGTACCATCCTCATCTGTGGTTAGTGAACCATCCGACCAGAGGATAGTAACCATGGTATCAGTTTCTCCACTAGTATTATTAACCGTTGTTCCGTAATAAGTTTGAGCTGATATGCTACCGTTATATTCATGCCTGTAATATCTGTTCTCCATGGTGGTCTTGCTATACTGATTTGAAGTACTGCTGCCGGAATACACCGAATAGACATCAATATCAGGAACGGATACATGAAAAAAGTTCACGTCAATTCTGCCGCCATGGTCAAACCATATTTTCACGTATAGATCAGGATTGTTTTCACTCCCCCAGGTTACATCTGACGGGCTTGCATAAAAAAATCCCCAGATGACTTTATCCCCGGCAGAGGTTGTCTCTTCTCCTCCCTTTTTCCAGACAGCATCAATAGCACCTTTTTCCACCGTATTGATAACAACCCTGATGGTAAGGTCAGTTGTGACCTGATAACTGCTTCCGTATGAGATGGACACTGATGCTAAAAATATGGCAAAAGCAACAAATAATGTTTTAAATCTTTTCATTTTTTTCTCCTATACAATTTTAAAACCCAGATCGCACAAATGGCAACCCGGCTATTTTTTTGGATAAAAAACTCAAAATATAATAGAATATATATATTGAGTTTTTACATGGCGCTGAAAACATGATCAGACATTTTGCCCCTTTGAATTTGATCATACTTGATAGTATGAAAAGTTGAATAGAACTGATATTTTTAGTTCGCTGTTTGTTGCTGAAGGCGTTCATAGTACTTCAATAAGTTGGCACGCCACTTCGGTTTAGGAAACTCTAGAAATTCCTGATAATCGTATTTGTTCATTAGTATATGAGCTTCTTCTTTGCTAATTTCTTTCATACCCAAATCCTCTCCCATTGCTAATTTAAACTGAAGATACATTTCTTTTTTTTTCTGTCCTTCAAAGTAAAAATAACCTTGGGCACTATCTTCATGCGCTGTAGGAATTATGGCAGCAACTAAATTTTTGTTCCCCTTTGCAATGAACGACATGAATTCGCCAGAACCCACGGTACCAACAATTGTATCGTTGTTGATAATTGCAAACCTGTTGCCGGAACCCGTGAAATTGCTTATGCGAAATACAAATACTCTGGTCTCATTCTCATTTGTGGGTGTTTGTTGAACATATTTTACTGTTTTTACATTATACTGATGCCCCGCACACCCGACAATAATTACTGAGAAAAGAGCTATGGCAGATAGCAATAGTGATTTTTTCATCGAAATTCCTCCTGAAGTAAAATTTGGATTTATAAACATAGCAAGCTAGAAAAGTAACTGTTGAGCCAGGCACGATTTTATTTTTTCATATGCGTAAGTATATTGAGGGGAAGTTGCCAAAACATCTAAAGCTGTTTTTTCATCAACAATTCTTAGATAGAGGTGTTGTAGGGCATCAGACTCAGACAATGAGCTTTTTTTATAACTGATCTCGACGTATAAAAGTTTACCTGCGCGTATATCTAGTGTGAGAACTCCCGGTTCTTGTTTCTTTTGTAAAGGCCCATACTTATAAGGTTCTGAACTAATCGTATAACTTCCTACTGGGAGATCGTCGTACACAAATTGTCCATGCTCGGCACTGCATTGATAGTCTTCAATTTTAATAGAAATTCTAGAGCTAGCCCCACCCCAAATCAATGTTTCCGCAAAATTATTATTATAAAAAATCACCCTTCCGTATTCATTTTTTAGTTTCGGCAATAAGGAAATTGTCTCATCATAAGAAGGGTATAAGCTTTTCATAATTATCGGCCGCACGCAGCCAGACGAAAAAAAACCAATAAAAATGATAAAAATAACCACCATGAATTTTTTTGCCATTTTTGCTTCCTTTGATTACTTGTTAGTACCGTCTTTTTGATAAAAATCAAAATGTTCTTGCCATATGGCTACTCTCCTTTACGATATATGTCAATCAAGCGGTCACTTTTTTTTCAGTAAGGCCATCTGAAAGCTCCATTCCCCTTTTTGCAACTATTGAAAAGCATAAGATGCCTGATAAATGAACGTTGCAGGTACCCCAGGACAGTTTCCTCCCAAACATGGCGAACATTTTTAGAAAACCATATGCACAATACCTTTGCGATAGATTTCTTTACCGTACCGACTGCAACATTCCGGGTATTATATGTTTTCATAATTTTGTTGCATGAAAATCGTAAAATCGTTCATTTCAACGTTACTACAAACCCAAGCGCCGAATGGACAGCACAGCAGATCGTTGAAGCATGCCCATGGGATTCAGCACCGAAATATCTATTGAGAGACCGTGACGGAATTTATGGCAAAGTTTTTCAAAATCGAGTTCGAGGTATGGGAATAGAAGAAATAAAAATTGCAGCAAAAAGTCCATGGCAGAATCCTTATTGCGAGCGAGTAATCGGGAGTATCAGGAAGGATTGTGTTAATCATCTGGTTGTTTTGAATGAAGATCATTTGAAGTGTAGGCTTTCCGAATATTTCAAATATTATCATAAGGATCGCACGCATCTTGGCCTGGATAAAGATTCACCATCAGGAAGGCCTGTCCAGGAAAAACTTGAAGCCGGAAGGGTGATTGCTTTGCCTCGTGTTGGCGGTCTTCATCATCGATATGAGTGGCGAAGAGCGGCATAAGGCAATTGTAATTACAGCACATCCAACTCGACCGGTTTGCTGATATTAGATTTTGGGTAAAACTCAGCTTTATTCATTGATCATTTTTCAAAGACCGATATTTTTTTGAAAAATATCATATCAAGTTTTTGAATTCCATTGAATTTTAAATTTGTGACCTGTTCTTGTATGAAATTTAACAATAATTCTGTCCAGATCTAATTTTTCTGATGGACAACTCTTATGTATTTTCTCCCTGATTCTTTTTTGGCAAGCTACAAGAAATATTATTGTCATTTTTTTTTGTAGACTGTATGCTATAAATTATGAAAATTAATGAACATATCAAATATTGGATTGATAGTTCAGATGATGATTTTCAGGCAATGACTCATTTGTTCGAAAAAGGAGACTACACTTGGTCTTTGTTTATTGGCCACCTGGTTTTAGAAAAATTGCTGAAAGCCTGGTACGTCAAACTCAATTCAAAGACTCCTCCTTTTATTCATGATCTTGTTCGCTTAGCTGAAAAAGCGGATTTAATACTTGATGATGAACAGAAAGATATTTTGGATACTATATCCACTTTCAATATACGTGGAAGATATGATGACTATAGAAGAGAATTTCATAAAAAGTGCTCAAATGCTTTTACGAAAGAGTGGATTCTCAATATCAAGGGGTTCAGAGAATGGATAAAGATAAAGCTTCTAAAATAGCTCGCAACTATGTTAATTTCCTCATGAAAAAAGATTCTAATATTAAAAAGGCCTATATTTTTGGTTCATATGTTAAAGGTACAGTAAAAGAAGATAGCGACATTGACTTGGCGATTATCTTTAAGAATCTTGATGATTCTTTTGACATGCAGGTTCAATTAATGAAGCTTAGAAGAAAATTCGATACCAGAATTGAACCCCACGCATTTCGGGAGTCTGATTTTCATATTTTAAATCCTCTGGCCAATGAAATAATAAAAACAGGCCTGGAAATCACATAAATAATTTTCCCCAAGTGGATACCTCATGGATACCTTTTTGTATGTACCACCATGTACTTTTATGTATGCTCTTGCAATGTAAGTTCTTGAAATGATTGGAGGGCGGACATGAGAGACCCTGGTAACAATGAGTTACGTTCATATTTGTATTCAGTTTCGAGAATGTCCAGACTATTCTCCAGTTTTTTTTATAAAATGGAATCAATATAAAAAACATAAAAAAATCAGGAAATCAGAAGCAGTAGTTGAAATAGCGAATTTACCATAATGATTTATTATGCGGACTCAAGGCCATGTTTTTCAACTCAATGCGGCTTTTATACAGAGTATTCCCATCATCTCATGGGACCGGAGGTGGACCGGAAATATTTCAGTCACAATACAAGAGTAGAAAAACCTATAATAAAGGATACTTATTGATTAATCACAAGCGATGGTATATGTATTGTTAGCGTTTAATATTTTTTGTTCTCAGCGAACTTTTTTAATTGACATTATGATACTCGATTGCTACCTTACATTCAATAGCGCCCACTCCTCTGATATCAACTTGTTTGATATTACGTTTGGGCCTTCTTGTTTTTAGGGCCTGCCATATGAAAAAAAAAGCCCAAACCTCTGTCACAAAACCACACAAAAATTATTCTGAATTAGTAGATAAACTAATTAGCAGAGGAATGATAATTCCCAATCGGGAAAGAGCTGAGAGAAAATTGTCTCAGATAGGTTATTATCGGTTGAGCGGGTTCTGGTATCCGTGTCGGCAGTTCAAGGTTGATCGCAATGGTGATGATGTTATACATCCTGCAACTGGAGAGCAAATTCGTGACGATTGTTTTCAGGAAAATATTAATTTCAATGATATTATAGAATTATATTTGTTTGACAAAAATTTAAGACTCTTAATGCTGGATGCGATTGAAAGAATTGAAATACAGATTCGAACGGTCATTGCCCATGAGATAGGGTATCATGATCCACTTGGATACCTGAATCAGGATTTCATCAAGCCTGAAAAGTGCAACTTCTGGTATGATAAGAAAAATAAAAAAAATCGAAATATCTGGAAAGAATGGAAACATCGCCTCAATAAGCAAATTTCGAGGAGTCGTGAAGATTGTATTGTCTGGCATAAAAAGACTTCAAAACCACTTCCTTTCTGGGTGGCGGTTGAAGCTTGGGACTTTGGAACAACATCAATATATTTTGATATTCTTCGGAAAAAACATCAAAACAGGATCGCCGGCAGGTTAGGAGTGATTGAATTTGACCAGGAAGAATGGGTATCAGATTATGAAATATGGAACGATTTAATTAACGCCACATCCGATCATCGCCCAATCTGGTTTAAAATGAATTACAATGCGCAAGATTATGATTGAACAAATAGATCCAAAGCTTTATGGTCTTCCATCTCGAACCATACTAATGAAACGGGATTCTAAAGAATTTGTCCTGGTCATTAATAGGAAAAGCAGAATTATAATGAAGGATGCTCTTACAATTGTAAAAAAAGTTGAAAAGATAAAAGAAAAAACTCAAGATGCTTCGGTTGTTTTAAAAACAAATGCTTCGGTTTGCAGCAAATCAACAAAATTTTTGAAAGAGAAAGGCATAGATGTCGTTTCAATATAAAACAAAAAAAGAAAAAACAAACATAAAAGTAGATTCTCCATTAACTGGTCCACATGAAGTTAAACTTGAGAAATGGGTCAGTTGCGCACCTTTTGAAGAACTCCTCGGAATAAAAATCATTGAAGCCAAGGATGGTCATGCTCATTTAACCATGCCGTTTGTTTTTAAATTAGCTCAAGGAAAAGGGTTGGTACATGGAGGTGCTGTTGTAACACTCGCCGATACAGCAGTGGCTATGGCTATAAAAAGCATTATTCCTCCGAAGAGTCGTTTTGGAACAACTTCATTAAACTCTGAATTCCTTGCTCCTGTTACAAAGGGTGTCCTTGCAGCAAAAGCAAAAATTAAATTTTTAAAAAACAGAATGATTCAAGGTGTTGCAACGGTATTTAATGAAGATAATATTGAAGTAATGAAATTTTCATCTTTGTTCAAACTTGCTAAAGATGTCAAGATAGAAGAAAAACAGGATAAAGAAGAAAAAACTATAAATTTAATGGAGTATGTCAGAAATGCTGCTAATCTTGCAGAGAAAGAAGACTCATCTGATAATTTTAATGTCATGTCATGGTTGGATCTTGAGTTGGAAGATAATCCTGAATTCTTTGACAGTTTTTTTGATATACCCTGGAATGAGTTGACAGGTTCTGGAAGAGAAAAAAGGACTGTTGAAATAAGGAGAGTTTTGTAAAATTCTTATAAAAAATTATTAGAATATGATTGATACATTCGATTTTAAACAAGTTTACCGAGAAATAATGAACGACAAAAAAAATACTGACCCTATAGTCCCACCAATGCAGGGTGATCCAACTCTAAAAGAGTATTGCTGCCCTCATTGTGGAAGATTTCTTTTCAACGGGAATGTTAAAAAATTGAATATGGTGTGTCATCATTGTCAGAAAATGATAAATGCTGATGAGGATAAGCTTGTTAAAACAGAAACAGATGCAACATGAGATTTAATAAGAATAATTTGTTGTTGCTATTGTCTATATTATAAAAAACACTGTTGGGAAGTACCTAAAATAAAGCTTACAAAAAATATAATTTAATGGTCCGCTGAAGCAATCTGGGTTATGGATTTTTTATATATACCCAGAAACTTTTAAGTTCTTCCTTTTTGCAAAAAAATATAATTGCAACACCATAGGTTGCATTGATAATTTCATATTTTGGATGATTCCCTTCAAATTTTGCAGTAACTATAGATGAATCACCATAGCGGCCATCGATTAAGAACATTCTTTTATTTTCTTTTTCATTTTCATGGTAAGATATCTCCCATGGGAAATTTTTCGATTCTAAAATTTCTCCATTTATTGAAACATGGGCATAAATTTTATTTTTAAAATTCTGGACGACTTGACCAACTCCCCAAACCAGGATCGTACCCGCAGCCAAAATAGCAAAAAATCTAATAATCGGTTTGGTTTGTAGTTTGGTGGGTAAAAAACTATAAATGGCATTTACCACCATCATTGAAATTAGAACAATTAAAAAAGTATTACTATTCATGGCATATTAGTCCATAACGCCTCGCATTCAGTCGGGGTAAAGTGCCTGACTGCATGCGATTGTTAGAAGCAGACTATTTGTTAACATATATGGCTTTACCGGTTACAGACTTTGCAGTTACGGGAATAGAATATAAATAGCCGGTTCCGTGGCCACCAATAACGTTGTAAGTTTGACCGCCAGTAGATTCGATTAATACGCCATTTGCTCCAAGTTTCGCCGCTTGATTTTTAAGTTCTTCTACTGCGTAGTTAACTGAACCTTGTTCGGTCCATCCTGCGTCACTTGATGCAGTTACTATTCCGATAATTTCGTAGGATTCGGGGATTTCTATATACAGCTTCACCTGGCCGGGGTCTATAGCTTCCCTTACTTCACCGACTATAATCGATGATCCTGTAGCGCATCCCACGAGTAGAAGGATTATTAAAAGATAGATGCATTTTATGGCTTTGATTCGCTGCATAAGATTCTATTCCTCATTTTCTTCTAACGCAAAGCTGAGCTGCCGGGGGCTTAATGCCGACTAACTCTGCATGTTAAAATTTATGTTAAAGCCGATACTTTCGAGAGTCGCTCAGTATTCCTCGGTCTGCTCCGGCGGTTTGTTATAAAAAACTGGTATTCTGATATCCAATATAGCAAACTGAACCCATTCTTTTGGTTATAAAATCACCTGCTTTTTTATTTAGGATGACGGTAAACATGCCATATACCACCACGAAATTCTAATTTTTTCTCAAATATAGCACCAACTGCTCTTGCAAGATTTTTTGCTGCTGAATTTTTTGAATCCATAAAACTGATTAATGGAGTATTTGGAAAGCATTGTTTTGCAATATTTTGTACAGCCCTAACAGCCTCGCTGGCATAACCATGTCCCCAATATTTCCGCAAAAGATTCCATTTGATTTCTGGTTCTGGCCATTCACATGGATACCAAAATCCGACAGTACCAATAACTTTATTTAAATTATTTAGCTCTAATGCATATGGGCCATAGCCTCTTAATTGCCAATGCCCCAAAAGTCCGGCAACAGTACGCCAGCTTTCACCTTCAGTTAGTGCACGCCCAAATGTATATTTTGTTGCAATTTCATCAGAGTAAAACCCATGCATATCCTTCCAATCTTTTTCTTTAAATTGACGAAGAGTTAAACGTTTTGTTTTAATTTTTTTAGGAACAGTAATTCGCATACGACACCCTATATAATTATTTTTTTTATAACAAGTAGATTACCGATTGTCCGTATATCTTTCAATATATTGATAGTAAAAAACATATCATTCAAATTTGAATGATATGCGAGCAGATTAATAAAAATATAGTTTAAGAAAAAAATACCAACAATTTTTATGCCTGTAAAGGCAATTAAACGATTCACCTTTGGTGAAAATATAATTGAATCAAGACGGATTCGTCAAAATCAATTTTATTGGAGAGTAAATTGCTTACTATTACCTCATGTTTTTGCCAACAAATCATTAATGGTATTTACATAATCTTTATTCTGGCATGGTTTTGAAACATGATCAACACAGGAATCTTTATTTTTTAATTCTTTAACGGATTCTAAAAAATCCAAATTCCCAGAGACAAAAAGTATCGGGACAGTTTTATTAGCCTGTCGTATATGTTTGTACACATCCATTCCATTTATCTCGCCTGGAAGAACATAATCTAAGCTTATAAAGTCATATTGATTCCTGTCAAACAGGTCGATGGCCATCTGACCGTTAGCAGCAACATCAACTTTGTGGTTGCATGGTTCATGTGTCAGTATTTTGTACTGTACATCTGAAATAGCCTGTTCATCTTCAACAAGGAGAATATATTTTTCAAAACTAAAATTTTTCTTCTTTATTTCTATTACTTCTTTTTGAGTTAACTCTTTTTTTATAACAGGCAGACTGATTGTTATTTTTGTACCTTTCCCAACATTTGAACTAATTACAATATTGCCCTTATGCTGTTCAATATATTTTTTTACATTAGCCATCCCATAACCGGTTCCTTTAATACCGGGTTTATATGAACCGGTTATATCCCTGCTTCCTTTCATTGTGAAAGCAGGTTCATATATTATATCAAGGGCATCTTCAGAAATACCACATCCATTATCCTCAATTTCAATATAAATATTTTTATCTTTATGAAACGTTCTAATAATTATTTTTGGATGTTCAATTAAACTTATTGCATGAATTGCATTTTGTATAAGATTTACAAGTGCATGTTCAATCATGCCTGGATCAGCAAGTAAGTATGGTACTCCATGCCCATCCTCTTTAATGACATCAATAACCTCAAGATCCTTTTTAAGCAGATTCAGTACAAGCTCAATTTTTTCATTAACTGAAAAAAATTGTTGTTTAGGTTCCTGGTCCTTGGCAAAGGCAACAAGGTTTCTGGTTAAATTTTTACCCCTCAAGGTCTGTTCAAATACTAATTCAAGTGTTTTTTTTGTTTTATCATCTTTACAGTCAAGAAGTGCGAGTTCTGTATTACCCATTATAATGCCAAGAATATTATTAAAATCATGTGCTATCTTTCCTGCGATTTGTCCAACAAGAGCCAGTTTTTTCTGGTCAGTTATAATTTTCTGGGTTTTTATTTTTTCTTCTTCTCTTTTTTTGTGCACCGTAATATCAATGACAAATTCAAGAAACCTTGTATCTGAAAGTTTAACAGCATCAACTGACCAGATTCTTTTGCTTTTGTCTTTTTTTAAAAAATGCATACTGCCTGATGCCGAACCTGTTTTCACAACAGATTCAAAGTGTTTTTTCACAATAGACTGGTCTTCGAGTGGAATCATTCCCACCAGATTTTTATTCAATAATTCATCTCTTGAATAACCTGTTATTTCGCACGCAGCATTGTTTACATCAATATAATCACCTTTTTCATCAGCTATAAAAATGCCAAAAGGTGAGTTCTCTACATAACTTCTAAACTTTTTTTCATTTTCAAATAATTTTTCTTCTGCCTGTTTGCGGATAGTTTGATCGTTGATTATTCCTTCTGTGGCAATTATAGAACCACCTTCATCATAAATTAAAATGTTTTGCTGATGAATCCATCTGATTTCTCCTGATTTATGGATAATCTGAAATTCATAAAATGGAGGAATTTTTCCTTTTAATAATTTGTTCCATTGCTTCTCAAGGTAATCTGTCCAATCAGGATGTATTACGTTTCTAATATGCATAGGATTATTGCAAAACTCATCCGGGGTGTAACCTGTTATATTGATAGAAGCAGGACTGACATATTCATATTGTCCATCAGGCAAAGACTGCCTGTAAATTATGGCCTTGGAGTTATTCATCAATCGTCGATATTTAGCTTCACTTACATGTAATTTCGATTGGGCTTTTGATTCCCTGATTTGAAGTATATATTGTCGAATCAATAAATATACAATACAAAATACAACCATTATGGTTAAAACAAAGAGTAAATTTGCATTGAATACAAAATTCCCGAGTCTATTTTGCTGTTCTATAAGTATTTTTTGGGCGACCATTCTCGATTCCCGGTTCTGCAATAGAGCTTTTTGATAAGCATCATCAATTCGCAAAAATATTATGGCTGTTACTGTTTTGTTCTCAGGTGGTAATCCTGATATGCCTTCGGAAAGCCAAATCTTCAAATCTGCGATTGCCGGTGCAACGACTGCATGAAAAGCAGAAGCCTGTACTATATTGTCAAACACATAGGATTTCCGCAGTTTTACAATATCTTCATACACAAGTTCTATTTTTTTTTGCAGCAGATTTATATTGTTTGTACTGGGGGTGTTTTTGGCAAGATTAGCTGTATGTACAACTTCTGAGAGGTTCTCAAGTACAATAGAAAGATCGTTGAGTTCTTTCAGAAGTATCCCGGGAAGTTTGTTTTCAACTGATCGAAGGGTAATATTTGTAATGATTCCTGTAGCAATAAAACCAATAATCACGACTACCATTAGCAACCATGATAGCAGTTGAAAAGGTGAGAGTTTTTTTTTCATTACTATTGTTTGCTACTAAAACGGTTTGTATGTTTTTGGTAATATTTTTTTGCACCCGGGTGAAGTGGTATTGAAATACCAACTAAGGCTGTATCAGTCGTAATTGATTTTCCCTGTGGATGTCCTTTTTTGAGAATAGAAAGTGTTTGTTCATTCCATAAGGCTGCGGTGATTTTATAAACAAGTTCCTCATCCATTGCTCTGTTGACAACCAGAAGTGCATGCACCTGAATAGTTGGTGTATCGGGAATCCCAGGATAAATGTCTGCGGGTATTAAACCTGGGACTAAATAAGGATATTTTGATTCTATCATGGAAGCCACCTCGGGTTTTATTGGGACAAGAGATATTCCTGTACTTAACAATTGAGTAACAGCTTCCATTGGTGCTCCAGCCATCATAACAAAACCCTGAAGTTCATTGCTTACTATTTTGTCATGAGTAAAAACCGGTTTTAAATAAACTGGTTTCAGGTCTTTTTCATTCAGTCCGTGGGTTTCAAGAATAATCCTCATTACAGCCAATGTCCCTGATCCAACCTCATCAACAGAAATTCGTTTCCCTCTAAGATCATTCACATTATTAATCTTTGCATCACGGCGTGTGACAATTTGAAACTTCTCAGGATAAAGACTTGCTATTGCCCGAATATCCCGGACTTTATCATTATTTTTGAAAGCATGCTTAGAGTTAAATGCCCATGCAGCGACATCAGCCTGGATCAGTCCAGCTTCAATCTCACCAGCTGTTATAGCTTGAACATTAGCTAAAGATCCTCCAGAATTCTGAGCTGTACTGATAATAACCCTGGTAATATTTGTCCCAGCTTCCTCAATTGATATATTGGTACTTGTAATGCCTTGTGCTATAATTTTTCCAATGGGATAATAAACTCCAGTTTGTCCGCCAGTTCCAATCCTGAACAAACGCATGTTATCAACGCCAAAAGAAAATGAAGGAAATAAAACAGATAAAAATATAACGATCAGCAATATCAACAGATAAAATCTTTGAAATAACTTCATATAAAACCGCACTTAAATTATTGTTATAAGAAACCTAAAACAATCACAAAATTGAGATTACCGCCCATGTTCAATAAATATTGAAACAAATTTCAATTTACTATATCTTGCGATAAAGGACAAATAATTTTTTAAAAATAATTCCATTATATGGAAAAAATTAAAATCAAATTAAGCAAACTCCAATTAAATCATATTGGAGATCAAAAACAATATTCATTAACCTGCTTAGAACAGCTTTTACACCTGTTAACAGTGCTATCATGTCTAAATTTTAAAATATCGGATCACACCTAAGAATAGGTAAACGGAAAAAAATACCAGGAAACCGGCACAGCATCCGATAATCCCTCTATAAACCTTGTCACTGATAAATGAACGACCTTTTCCCACGGCTGTTGAAATCATGGTATACCAAGTCAGGTCAGCCAGAATATGGCCGCTGAAAAAACTTAGGATCCCCGCAAGGCCGTATTCACTTGACTGAAGGATATAACCAAGACCAATGGTCGCCCACCAGATAATAAAGTAGGG
>NZ_JAIOSW010000252.1 GCF_021107415.1 Desulfobacula sp. | reverse complement strand
TATAAGGTTTGAAAATGATATAGTGGCTAAGCACAAGGATGTGGATTCAATTATTGATGATATTAAGAGTATCGGCGATATTTTATTTTCCGATCTTGAAAATAAAAAGAGCGAAAATGGTAAGGATGGTTTTTTTTGCGTGATTACAACCATACTTGATTTGCCGTTGCTTTCCCAGGTACTTGAAATTAATAAGACACAGATGACTCTGGTTGATCGGCAGTTTACTGACAATGAGATTATTTTAAAGGGGCTTTCATTCAAACCGGGACTTGATGATCCGGAGAAACAATTAAAACCTCAGGAATTAGTGCCTTTAGCAGTAAAGGAAGAATCGATCGAAATTGCAGCAGAACCAAAAATTTTCACTGCTTTAAGTACTCAAACCATCCGAATTAAGGTCGACCTGATTTCAAGACTGATGAACCGGGCAGGCGAGCTGGTTCTTTCAAGAAATCAATTGCGGCCTTTTATGGAAAAATATGCCCGCGAAAACAGTCAAGCCTCCAATATGATGCAAAATCTGGATATGGTGACAACCGATATCCAGGACGCCATTGTGCAGATGAGAATGCAGCCCATTGTTGATCTTCTGGGGAAATACAAACGGGTGGTAAGGGATATTGCCAGGAGGATTTCGAAAAAGGTTGATCTCATCCTTGACGGTGCAGATGTAGAGGTGGATAGAAATGTGTTGGAAGAATTGGCAAATCCTTTGACCCACCTGATTAGAAACTGTATTGATCATGGGATTGAATTGCCTGAAGACAGGCAAAAATTTTCTAAACCTGAAACCGGAATTATCCGTATTAAGGCACGCCATGAAGGCGGACATGTTCACATCACCATTTCGGATGACGGGGCGGGTATTGATCCCCAGCTGGTATTATCAAAAGCCTTTGAAAAAGGGCTTGTTTCCGAAGATCAGCTTGACAAGCTTACGGATAAACAGAAAGTTAATTTGATTTTTCTTCCCGGAGTTTCAACCTCTGAAAAAATTACAGATATATCCGGCCGCGGGGTTGGCCTGGATGTTGTAAAAACAAATATTGAGCGGTTAAGGGGACTTATCGAGATTGATTCGGTCAAAGGTGAAGGAACCACGATTCACTTGATTATTCCCTTAACTCTTGCCATTGTCCCTTCTATAATTGTCAGTGCGGCAGACTTTAAATTTGCCATTCCCCAGGCCAATATAAAGGAAGTCATATATCTTGAACCCGGAAAAATTCATAAACAGGTGGAAAATCTTGCAGGTTCAGAAGTTTTAAGACTGAGGGAAAATCTTCTTCCCATATTAAGACTTCGCAATGTTCTGGGAATTAAAACCTATATTCAGAAGCCTGAAACATGGGAAAAAGAAAAAGAGAAAAGAAAGGCAATTGCAGATCGACGTCGGGAAACCAATGCTTCTGACCCGCTGGGAAAAAGATCGCCAAAAAAAGACCGCCGCCAAACCAAATGGGATTCCACCTATGTTGTTATTTTGAAATTTGGGGGAAAGATTTTCGGGCTTTGTGTAGATGAGATTTATGATATTGAAGAAATTGTTGTCGAACCCTTATCTGAATATGTTAAAAAGTTGAAATGCTTTGCCGGTGCAACCATTCTTGGGAATGGCGATGTCATAATGATCCTGGATGTGCCGGGGATTGCCTCTTTTTCATCCTTGAGATTTGACACCATCAAAAGCGAAGAAGTAAAACGGAACCTGTTAAAAGAGAAAAAATCTAAAGATATCGGAGAAAATAGAAACCTTATTATTTTTTCCAACGGCAATAAAGAATATTTCGCATTAGAACTTGCAAGTGTCTCCCGGCTTGAACCCATTAAACCATCCAATATCCATTATACCGGGAATTTAAAATATATGGAATATAACAATCGGGCGGTCTTACTTTTTTCAATGGATGAATTTTTGCCGGCAAGCAAATGTGAGTTGAATGATGAGGAGATTTTTGCAATTTTCCCAAAACATATTTCAGCCAAAGTGGGAATCCTTGTGTCAAAAATAATAGATACCATTGAAACAAATGAAAAATTAAACAGGGATGCTACTTGCCCGGAATCGGTTCTGGGCAAATTTTTTATTGATGATATGATGGTACAGGTATTAGACCATGAAAAATTTGTGGGTCTGATTGAAGAAAAGGCAGTGAAAGCAAATGAGTCTGTGAAGGCAGTGAATGAAAATACTGATTGTTGATGATAAAGCTTCCATCCGGGCAGCAATGAAAAATATTCTGGCCGGCCTGGGGCTTGTGGATATTACAGAAGCAGTTGATGGCGAGGAAGCCTGGTTTAAAATAAATGACGAGTTTAGAAAAGGCGAGGCTTACGCCTTTGAGTTGATTGTATCTGACATGGAAATGCCGAAGATGTCAGGGCTTGAACTGCTTCGAGCCGTAAGGAACAGCAATGACATAAAAGACACACCATTTATTATGGCCACAACTGTTACAGCAAAGCAGATTATCTTGGAAACCATGCGCCTGGGTGTTCAGGCATATATCATCAAACCCTTTGATGCGCCAATGGTTGAACTCAAGTTGAAGCAGGCAGGAATATTATAGGAAGTAATTGTATATGATTGATAAGCTGGACATAATTATTGCAGATGAAAACCCTGGCTTTGTTCAGCTTTTAAAAAAAATGTGCGGTTCAATAAACGGGATCAATATTCTGGGAGTCGCCCATTCCGAGAGAATGCTGATCGCCAAGATTAATCATGTGAACCCGGATCTGATTTTTCTTGATTTAACCAGTGGCATGGGGGGTATCCGGATAGTTGACACCATAAGAAAAATTAATTCTGATCTTAACGTGATTGTCACCTATGATCCTAAAATACAGGACTCCGATATCCTGGTAAAAGCCCTTGAAATGGGCGTTTATGAGTGTGTCGAAAAGCCGGGTGATATTGAATCCAGACAATACAATGAATTTCGTCTTCACCTGTTAACCATTACAGGGCTTTTAAGAAGCCGAAAAAGGTTTTCAAACAGGTCGGCGCTTAACTATAAAAATAAATTTTTTATGCCCCTGAAAACAGCGGATAAGCCGGCTGATAAATCTTCTGTGCCGGTTTCTTCCATGAGGAAAATTGATGTAGTAGTAGTGGCATCTTCAACCGGCGGACCTGAAATTTTAAGCCGGATTTTTTCTATATTGCCCGGTAATCTTAAAGTTCCCATCCTGCTGGTTCAACATATCCCTGTGGCCATAACGCAGTTTTTTGCAAAAAGTCTGAATGATAAATCTGAACTTGATATTTTTCAAGCAAGCCACGGTGATGAGATCCTGCCGTCTAAAGTTTATATTGCACCTGGTGGACAGCATATGACCGTATCAAAACCGGATGACCAGGGTAAAAGAGTGATCCGCCTGAACAGCAGGCCGCCTGTGAACAGTGTCCGGCCTTCTGCGGATATGCTGTTTGAATCCATTGCAAGGTCCTATCAGGGTAATATCCTTGCCATTGTTTTGACTGGAATGGGGGAGGACGGCAAAAAAGGTGTGGCAGCCATGAAAGACAAAGGGTGTATTTGTATTTCCCAGAAGGCGGAAACCTGTGTAGTGTACGGGATGCCAAGGGCTGTGGATGATGCTGGGCTGTCAGATGAAAGTCTGGATCCTTTAAGTATTACCCAGAAAATTGTTATGATGGTGCAATAAGACGGGAAGACCATCATCCTTTGCTATCATCATTTTTTTTTCTTTCACGCAAAAGAAAATGGGGAATAAATCTGGGATCAATATTTTTCGGATCAACGGTACTGTATTCCTCTTCAAGTTCTTTGATTAAATTTCTTAAGACCTCACCAAATCTTTGTGCCAGCTTTGATTCATCTATACCGGTTATTTCAGACGTCCAGGTAATCAGGTCATTTAATTGTATCTGACCGGTTTTATCTGAATCGGGTTTTGAAAATAGAGCGATGAAGAAATTTTTGAAGGTCATTGTATCAATGGGTTCAAGGGTTGGTGGCAGATTCAGCCGGTCTTTTGCCCAGAGGGTTAAAATCAATGTTTTATAGGTTAATACACCTTCTTCAAAAGATTTGATATCTACATTTAATTTGTCCAGAACCGTATCCAGAGCAATGATCTGTTCCAGAGCCCTGCTGGTTTGGGTAATTTCTGAAAGGGATTTGAAATTTCGGTACAATTCACCCGATTCAGAATTGGGTCTATAATCGGGCGCATAATCGGGTGCATAATTATTATAATACAATGGGCGGTCAAGAAAAAGGCCGCCAATAACCCCTAAGAAATCTTCTCCAAGAAAACTTAAAGGCAGATTGTTTTTG
>NZ_JAIOSW010000107.1 GCF_021107415.1 Desulfobacula sp. | reverse complement strand
TTTTCAAGGTTTAATTCCATCCTACTATTGAAATTCAACCAGGTTTAAAAAATTAGAACTGATTAAACAGTCATTCAAGACCGAATTCTTATGTATTTTTTCCCTGATCCCTTTTTGGCGAACCACAGTCTCAATTTATCTGAGCATAGGTGTCTCAGTTTTACTGAGCGCTATAGATCGAGCACTTCTTATCCCCTGATAGACAAAATTCGTTAACGTTACAAAATCAAACACAGGCCGACCTGTAGCTTTCCGGACAGCATTGGAAAAAGGAGGAAGATCCGTACACTCAAAAACAAAAGCTCCGATATCCGATTGCTTCATCATTGAAGATGCATTCGAGACAACGTCATTTTCCACTGTAACAATATTTATTTCTTCATTAGGTGATGAAAAAATTTTATTCCACTCTGTGCATTCTTCCAGACCTTGAACTATAATTGGAATCTGTTTGGTAATACCAGCATTTTCCAAATGCTGCACAGAGAGAGCCGATTTTTTAGCTGTAATAACACCAACTGCCTGTTGTTTCCCCAACATATTTTGTACTATAGGTATCTGCATCAGACTGGACGTAAACACTGGTATGCTAACGGAATCAGCCAGTTCTCTTTGAAAAATTGCGTTAAAACCACAGCTTGTTGTAATGGCTTTAATTCCTTGTTTTTCCATTTTGCAGGCTTCACTGATCATTGATTGCAAGATTTTTTGGCAAGGATTTTCAAGAATCGTATGGATGTTTGCTCCCTTTATTTTTGAATATTTCACTAGAAAATTAAAGGTTGCCGGATTTGTACTGTTTCCCGGAAGTTCTTCGAGCTGCTCCAAACCTCGAGGACTACAACCTTCCTCCCAACATAGAATCCCTATCAATGGGGTTTGGGAAGTTGAATATGTATTTTTCACGAGATTAATCTCCTATTATGCATATGTAAGAAATCATTCGGTTTTGATGTGTTAAAATCATGAAAGCCCATTCACTGCAAATTTCAAATCAGTGAAATTTTACCCTTAATAACATAAAGATGTATTCTTGACGAATCCATCGGGAGCGGTCAAGTATTATTATCCTTGTTCGGAGTATTCAGGGGCAATGATTCTCATAGATATCAAAAATAAAATTTTGAGAATTTGAGGTTGGGAATGAAAATACACTTTGCAAGTTATTTATTGTTCTATTTTCTTTTTATAGATATAGTTAAAATTAATTGAATGCGTTTTTTAAAAATTTTTGGAATGAGAACATTTGGTGCAAAGTAAAATAAAATGCTACATTATTGCAGGACCAAATGGAGCTGGAAAAACCACATTTGCTGTAAACTTTCTTCCTGTGGAGGCGGAGTGCCTGAACTTCATAAATGCTGATTTGATTGCCCAGGGCCTGGCACCATTTAATCCGGAAAGTGTTGCTTTGGAAGCCGGTAAAATTTTTTTAAGAAGATTGGACGTAATCGTTTCCAATAAAGAATCTTTTGCATTTGAAACAACATTAAGCGGGCTGAATTATATTGATCGCATAAAAAAATGGAAACAAATTGGTTATGAAGTAATTTTATATTTTCTTAAGCTTCCAAGCGAAAAAATGGCGATTAAGCGTGTTCAGCTCAGGGTGGACCAGGGTGGACATAATGTTCCGGAAGATGTTATTATAAGAAGATACCATCGAGGATGGAAAAATTTTCAAAAATATTATAAGGATCTTGTCGATGCTTGGGTTGTTTTTGACAATTCAGGAGATCTGCCATTGGTTTTAGAGGAAAAAATATGAAAAAAGAATCATATTCAAGCATGGCTTTAAATGCAATGCACCGTGCATCCAAAGAAGCAATTGAAAAAGCAGCAAGATTGGATTTAAAAATTCCTGTATGGAGAAATGGCCAAATAATCTTTGTAAAAGCTAAAGAAAAACTTCAAAATCTTAGTTGAACTTAATTATCCATGTACGTAGCGATAAAGGTGTTAATTTTGGTGTTAATTTAACACCAAATCATGTTTTTTGATGTGAGTTGGTGTTTGATGATATCCTGAAAACCTTTATTAAATGGGGATTCACTGAATTGACAAGAATCTTAAAAATGTCTTGTCTCGCCTGCTAAGCGAGTATAGGTGTTGTTACCTATTTAGAGTTCGAATCTCAATTTCTCCGCCACTAATTAAGACTGCAATAGAAGGTAATACCCTGAATGAAGAAGAAATCGAAAAAATTAATCAGGGATGGTCATTGCCCATGTCTATATTGAATGGATACATCCTTTTGGTGACGGTAATGGCAGGACAGGAAGGCTTATTGAATTTTATATTCTTTTAGGTGCTGGACTGCCAAGCATCTGTTCACATATTCTGTCGAATCATTATAACCTGACACGCCCGGAATATTACAGGCACCTAAATGAAAGCAGAAAAAAAGACATGCCAGGATCACCAGGACAACAGTTTTGAGAGACCTCAAAAATTTAAGAGATAGTAGCCTTCTTGTCAAAGAAGGGAAAAATAAATACAGGGCAAATATCGGTATTATGAAAAATCTGATGTCTTAAAAATAAAATGGTTAAAAGAGATTTTATCATGAAAACTATTAAGTATAAAACAGAAAACGAAATCCGGCAGTCAGGTCTTGGAGCTATTCGTACCTGATCAACCGGTGCCATTGATTAAGGGTATAGCCTATTGCCTTGACATTATGTCTTCTATGGGATACATTAACCGCATGAGATATGAACTGCGGAGCACAAAACAATACGACAAATGGCTGGCCGGAATCAAAAACCGTCAGGCACGAAACAGAATACTCAGGCGCATTGACAGTACGGTTATTGGTTCTTTTGGGGATCATAAAACAATCAACTCCAACCTTTTTGAGCTTCGCATGTTCTTTGGCCCCGACTTTTGAGTCTATTAAACAATTCAGGAGCGCGAGATTATTTTCCTTCTTGCAGGAGGCGACAAATCGAGTCAGAAAAAAGATATCGCCAAAGCAAGAGAACTTTTGAAACAATTGGAGGTTTAAACTATGTCCCTTAAAACAAAACCTTTTGATGTGGCTGAACATCTGGAAACCCAGGAAGATATTAAGACATTTCTTCAAGATGCCGCAGAAGGAACGCCGGAGGAGTTTATTCACGCCCTGAATACAGCCGCTAGAGCCATGGGGATGACCGAGGTTGCTAAAAAGGCAGGAGTTACCAGAGCCAGCCTGTACAAGTCCCTGTCCGATGAAGGCAACCCAAAGTTTATCACCATCAGCAAAGTTACCAAAGCACTTGGCTGTAAACTGGCTGTTGCTTGATTAGTCCATTTTCATATCTCTTCAAGTCAAGCAGTCTTTCCCAGCTATAAAAAAGATGATCCTTGCCATTCAAATTTTTAATCTTGAGTGTATGGGTTTCATTTATTGCCCTGGTTTCAGCAAACCACTGGTAAAGATTTTTATGATCAACTAAAATCGCCTTTTACTATAAAGGATGCTGAATTATAAGACCAATTTTTAGTGTTAACTTTGATGTCTATCTTCTTCCACTTCTAATAAATCCATAACCAGCTCCAATAAATCCACCGGCAAGATGACTGAATTGTGAAATCCTATCAACTTTCAGGGTTGAGACCACTTCGCTGCCGATAAACAGCACAGCAATTGGGTCATTTCCTATGAAAATGGAGTGTTTTTTTAGATCCTATATCATGATCAGCAGGAGAAAGAATGGTCAGTTCCCAATTCTCCTTAAAATAGTCACTGATATACTCTATTAAGTAAAATCTCTTATTCCGAACATAATCTGAAGAGTAAAGACTGATAAGAGTATCGAGATGACCGTTGAAATGTTTTTCAATACGGTAATAGTTTCGTGCGGAAACAATCATGACCTCCCGGGTTATGCGTTCTATGGTATCCAGATATCGGTTAATCCCCCGGGTGATATTTCCCTTTCCGAAAAAGTCGATCAGCAGGGTTATATCAAAGGACTGAGAA
>NZ_JAIOSW010000311.1 GCF_021107415.1 Desulfobacula sp. | reverse complement strand
AATGTTTGATTTCTTTCATTTCCGTAACAAGATCTGCTTTTTCTATTACTGTGGCGGTTGCTCCCCGTCCTGTGATTACCAGTTCTATATTTTCAGGTTTCATATCCATCAGTGCCAATAGTTCCGCTTCTGATATAAGATTGCACATGACCGCAACATTCCCTTCTTCGGCGATGACCACGTCATGTTTGTTTTGTTTTAAAATTTCACATAATTTCAGATAGCCTTCAGCACCGGAAAGGATATCTTCATCAGACGGTTTTCCCTTAACAAATTTTCCAAGCCCGTATTGTTTAACCGTGATATTCTCGAATTTGGACAGGGCTTTGATTTCAGAGTAATCCCCTTTTTTCAAAAACTGAACAATATAGACCTTAAGGCCTGCTCCGGCAGCCCTGATTGCAAGCCCCAGGCTTGCAGTTGTTTTCCCCTTGCCATCGCCTGTATATACTTGGATATATCCTTTCATAGTGTCTCCTGATGGGTGTTTGATAGTTTCAAATGTCATATTTTTTTGAATATCCTCTTGGCGTAAACAGAAAATCAAGATATCTTAGCGAAGCACTGGAACCGATAAACACGACCGTCTGCATTCCGACCTGTGCCGTATCCATTTGACCCAGGGTTGTAAATGAGACGCGTTGATTTTCCCTCATGGCACCGGTGACAATTCCAACAGGAGTCGCCGCATCCCTGTGTTCCAATATAAGTTCGGCAGCCCTTTTTAACTGCCAATCCCTTTTTTTGCTTTTCGGATTATACAACACTATGACAAAATCTGCCATGGCTGCACAGCTCAGCCGTTTTTCAATTTTTTTCCAAGGGGTTAAAAGATCACTTAGAGAAATTGCAGCAAAATCATGGGTCAAAGGCGCCCCGGCCAATGCCGCACCGGCTGCCAGAGCCGGAATCCCCGGAATAATTTCAAGAATCAGGCTGGTGTCGTAATCAGGGAGATCTTTTCTCTTTCGGGCTCTTACAAGTTTTATATCTCGCTGTTTACAAATTTCAAATACAAGGCCTGCCATGGCATAAATTCCTGGATCACCGCCTGAAATAAGAGCGCATGATTTTCCGGTCAAGGTATGTTCGATGGCTTTTTCAACTCTTTCTACCTCTTTCATCATGCCGGTTGAAATAATTTGTTTGTCTTTGACGAGATCTGCAATCAAATCAAGATAGGTCGTGTATCCTGCTACACAGTCTAACTGTTTTATGATTTCGACTGCCCTTCCGGACATATAGGCAATATCTCCGGGGCCTGTACCAATAACATATAGTGTCATTTTTTTATTGCCACTGCGATAGTGACATCCTTGTTTTTCTTTTTTGGAACAATCAGTTTCCCGTTGTTGGCTGACAGAATGGCTGCAGCCTCGCAGACACTCTTAACTCCTAAATGTTTCTCAACCATCTTTGACGGAGTCTCAATTGTTTTAACAGAATTCAAATCTTTTTTGTCATAAAAATCTATTTGAATCCTCATTTCTTTTGAGAGAGCTAATAAACCGGGCTCATCCTTTTTAATGTCTGTTGTTGCAAACCGATCAATACTGTTAACGGACAGACCTTCGTTTTTCAAAACCAGTAATAAAAACAGTTTAATTTCTTCACACTTTGTTCCTCTGTTACATCCAATACCTATGCTTATAACGGGTGGTCTTAAAATTAAAGTTTCACGTGAAACATTTTTGCTTTCGTAAGAGCAGAAAATTTTTTTTTTCGATGGATCTGTATTGATTGTATCCGTTCTAAATGTATTTGGCAGATTATTATTAATGAATCCCAAAGGATCATATAAACTTATGGGCTTTCCCATGAGAAATGCCATGTTAATTACTTTAATGTTCTGCGGGGTTTCAATATAAAGGCCTCTGTCCTTTGCAATCAGATCAATGGATGGAAGCTGGTTAGTGTCTGTTGCTGTAGTAATAACGGGTAAGGCGTTAATGATGGGAGCAATTTTTTTTGTCAGCGCATTAGCTCCCCCCAGATGTCCTGATATAAGGCTGATGGCATGGTTTCCATTATCATCTGCAATAACGACTGCAGGGTCGATGGTTTTTGATTTCAATAAAGGGGCAATGATTCGAACGGCAATGCCCGTTGAAAAAATAAAAATATGACCTGAAAATTTATTAAATTGTTGAAGGATCTCTTTGGATAGTTTTTCAAAGGTGATGGTATTTTTATCAAGGCCATCACCTTTGAAAATTTTAGCGGAGACAAAAAGGACAGAGTCTCTAAGCACCGCTTGAATTTTTTGTCCCAAAACCTTTCCATTGGGTGTGATAGCCCAGATGGCAATAGATTTAAAATTAGTTTTATTTTTCTGCGTCTCTATATCCATGGGAGAATGTCGAATCATATAATTTTGATTTTAAGATGTCATTTTTCTTGAAACCTGCTTCTACAGCTTTGCCGGCAATGATCAGGGCATGCTTTGTGATCTCATTGTCTTCACATGTTTTTACAAGCCGGTTTAGTTTAGTATAAATTATTTTTTCTTCAGGATGACTCACCTTATAAGCGATGGCACAAAGTGATTCTTTGCCGTAATGTTTTTCCAGAATTTTTTGAACTTTTTGAACATGACCGATGCTAAGATATATCGCCATGGAAGCCTTGTGGGAAGCCAGTTTTTCAAGGTTTTCCGATTCAGGTACCGGTGTTCTTCCTGATATCCTTGTGAGGATTAAGGTTTGGGTTACCTCGGGTAGCGTATATTCCATGTTCATTTTTGCAGATGCGGCAAATGCTGCTGTAACACCCGGAATAACCTCATAGGGGATATTGAGTTTTTCAAGCTCTCTCATTTGTTCAAAAATAGCACCATATAAAGAAGGATCTCCTGTATGGAGGCGGACGATTTTTTTCCCCTTGTCATGATAGGTTTTTATGGTATCAATAATTTGATCAAGATCCATGTCAGCGCTTGATTTTGTTTCAGTATCCCTGCCCTTCCAGCTCAGCACCGCTTCAGGTACTAAAGATCCGGCATAAATGATCAGATCAGCTGTTTTCAGCGCATTCCTGGACTTAATAGTGATGAGGTCAGGATCACCCGGTCCTGCGCCGGCAAAAACAACTTTATTTTTATTTTTTTTCATATTCATTGCCTTAAGGTTTTGATCCTGAAATAATCCAAACCGGGTTTAATGCTTCAAGCCGGTCTCCAAATGGCATGCCTTTTGATCGGCATACCTGAATTTGTACAAAGCGAGGATCAAATTTATTTTTTTTTAAGAGTTTTAAAGCAGTTTCAAGATTTTGCAACAAGACGGTATTTATCACAATAATTCCAGAGGGAGTAAGTTTGTCACAGGCTGCTTTTATGATTTGTTCAAGGTTTTTCCCGCCCCCGCCGATAAAAATTCGATCCGGTGTCTTTAACTCTTCTATCCCTTCTGGAAAGGCGGCATTCATTACTTTTACATTGGAGCAGTTAAAGTTTTTAATATTGTGAATAATATCAGCAATTCTTTGAGGATGCTTCTCTATGGCAGACACATGGCCCCTGGGAATTTGAAATGAAGCCTCGATACCGACGGAACCCGAGCCTGATCCGATGTCCCAGAAGACATGATCTTTTTTGATAAGCTTTAATTTAGACAGGGTAATGCTTCGAATTTCAGATTTGGTTATCAGTCCTTTTGAATGCTTAAATAGGGAATCCTCCATGCCGATATGTGTTTCATGTGAAAAATAACTTTTTTCTTTCAGGTGTTTTAGTAAGATGACAATATTGGGTTGGGAAAAGGTTTGTTCTTTTACCAGATCAAGTTTTTCAAACCACCTTATCTTTTCTCTATCCCTGTCCCCAAGCTTTTCTAAAACACAAAATTTGAAATCATACAGGCTTTCTTTTACCAGGCCTGCTGCAATATATTTCGGACCCCTTTCCGGGTTTGTCAAAAATGCTATTTTATTCTCCTCCGCAAGCCTTGAAAATGTGAAGGATTCTTTTTGTTTCCCGTGAAGGCTGACTATTTTAGCATCGTGCCAGGGCTCTTTTATTGCTGCAAAAGCAGCAGAGATACACGAGATATTTGAATAGATATTTAAATACTTTTTATCAAAATGCTGAGTTAGTGTGGAGCCAATACCATAAAACAATGGATCACCTGAAGCTAAGACAACAATTTTGTGACGGCTCATTTTTTCTTTAATAGCTTCGATAATACTATTTATGTTACTCTTGATGGGAATCTTTTGAATATCGGGATAGTCAAACATCGATAGATGCCGTTTGCCGCCAACCATCACATCGCATTTTTTTATTAACGCCAAGTGTCTTGAAGTAAGATCTTCTTTGCCCAGGCCGATACCGATAATGTCTATTTGATTCATATCATGCCACTATATAATAAAGGGTCCCCATTAATATGATACTCAATACTCTGAATAACTGACCCGATAATAGCAGTTGCAGGCCCATTTTGGGAGAGAAAATTCCCATATATCTTGGGAGTTGGTGGCGCAGAGCTCTGATGGGAAATGCAAGGACATTTCCAAGCAAAAGAGCAATGACCGTTTGTTTAACAGTTATAACGCCCGCATCCATTAATGCTCCTGCGGCTGCAAACCCTGATGTAAACTCAGCAGCAAAGCTTAAAATGACAACTGATAAGGATTCAACCGGCATGATCGTGACTGTGACATAATTGGACAAGGTTTTGTTCAAGTAATCAAAAACCCCATTCAAATTAAGTATAAAAACAATAGTATAAATCGGTAAAACCCAGATAATAATATTAGTAATGCGTGCGGGCAGTTTTGATTTAATCTTTTTTATTATGACGGTCAGATCTTTTTTATTTTCCTTTTCACGTTTATTTTTTGGGGAGGGTGACTCAGTATAGCTGCGTTCTTTGTCAATATTATGATGTTTTTTCAGGTATATTCGGCCAAATAAAAGAAAGCAAATGGTCCGCAATAGTGTAGCCAGAAAAGTGATGATAAAGTAGAGGGCTCCGGCAGTGCCGGTCAGGGGCAAAACAATAAAAACAGTTGTCGGCAGATGCAGGAAAAAGGCCGGAAAGTGGTTGATATAATTTGACAGGAATAACTGCATTTTATTGATTTTATTATCTTCATAAAAATCCAGAAGCATGGCATTAGCTGCCGATCCGGAGATAAAAGCTGTTGTAAAAGCAGCACCGCACCGGTTTCCAAGATTTGAGAACCCAAAGATCGGTCTGGCAAGGATGGCAACCTGCCGGGTCCAACCAAAACTTTCAATCACTTGTCCAGCTAAAAGACCGATGGAAATGAATAATAACAGCCTTAATAATGGTATTCCAAGCTTTTGTATGCAGATAGCAAGGCTAATGTTTTCAAAATAATTCAGGCTGAAAAGCAAACAGGTCAGCGTGAAAAGTATTGAAAACGCAAGATTTTTATATTTTATTTCATTGCGCTTCATTTGGTTCATTTAGAGGCCAGTATCAGTGTCCAATAATCAGGGGCTCTTTTTTCAAGTGTATCAAGATTGTTTATAATCTCTTCATTTTCACGGCCACATTTTGATACGGCCACACATTTTTTGCTGAGACCTGTTTCTGTCAGCGCCTTATTGATGTCTTTAATATTTTTATACGCTTTGACTATGGCAACATTTTCAACACCGTCAATATGTCGAATCCGATCACCGCCAAAGGCTCCAGAGGTCACAAGTAAAGATTCTTCCCCTTCCACAAGTATCCTGTTGAGCCGTGCTGATGCCGCATGAAAAGAGGTAATACCGGGAATGGTCTCAATAGCCGCTTCCGGCATAATGCAGGCCATTTTTTTTAAAATATAACCGAAGGTGGAATAGGTTGTGGGATCACCAAGCGTTAAAAAGACTGCATTTTTCCCCTGTTTTAAACGATTGGCTATTTGTTTTGTATTATGAATCCAGGCTGTTTCAACTTCTTTGAGATCCTTTGTCATGGGAAAAGACAGTTTTTCAACCCGGGCAGAAGGTGATATGTAGGGGGATGCAATCTCAACAGCCAGGCTATATGTATTTTTTGTTGATGCAGCAGTAAAAATAATATCAGCCTCTTTGATAACTCTGACGGCTTTTACCGTGATCAGTTCAGGGTCTCCGGGGCCAACACCTACACCGAATAGTTTTCCAATGTTTTCCATTATAGTTCCTCGTTAAGCTTCTCTTGAGTAAAGATATCCGGATAAAGGAGTGTTCCAATTGAAACAATTCCTTTATAAAGTCTGGGTACTGGCCGAGATACGATATTTTCATCAATTAAATATATTTGATTCTTTTTTACAGCTTTAATAATATTAAATCCCGGTTCTTTTTTTATCTGTTCAATACTTATTGAATTCATTACACCCTTTTGAGCAAGGAATACATCAATTTGTGATGCTTTTGCAAGGATTTGCTCCTTACCATAGATGGCAATATTTGTATTTCTTGATGCTTTTGCATCCGAGGCCACATTGATACCGCCTGCGGTTTCAAGGGCGAAGATGGCCATTGCATCCTGTGTAAATGTTTTCATCCTGGTATGAATTGCCTGAAAGTAGACCTTTTTCTTGATTTGAATTCCGTTAGTCCTGGCTCTGATAAGGTCTGTTTTTCGTTTAAAATCCCGGATCATTTTTTTTGCCTGCTGAATTTTTCCTGTCAACAGACCTAATTTTAACCAATAGTCATACATTTCATTTATACCGGAAGGTTGAAGAGAAACGACTGCAATACCGGATTTCTCAAGCCTGCTCATCAATTTAGGATAACCATTGTCAATCATTGGTCTTATCAGAACAAGATCGGGCATAATGGCTAAAAATTTTTCAGAATCGTCATGATATGAAAATTTTGGCTTTTTATCCACCCGGGCAGGAAATGTGTCATTAATGGAAACCCCCGCAATTACATCCTCGAGGCCTAAGTGATAAAGGTTTTCCGTATGGGCTCCGTAGAGAGAAATAATCCTGGTAAAGGGTTTTTCAAAAATAATCTTCCGGCCTTTTTTATCGATAAGTATTTCTGCAGAACACTGAAGCGAAACAATAAAAATAATAAAAAGCATGATTCCTGTTATGTTTTTAAATTGACGGATAATACACCTGCTTTGCTTGAACATGTTCATTAAATTCAACAATTGAGGCCACATTAAAGACATCCTTAATTGTCTGTTGTGTCAGGATATCCTGGGAGTTGCCAAATGCTTTTATTTCACCATTTTTCAACATCAGCAGCGAATTCGACCAGCTGGAGGCAAGGTTTAGATCATGAAAAACGCTGATTACAAGCTGGTTCTTTTCTTTTACAGATTGTTTTACAAGCGAGAGCATTTGCAGGGTATGGTTGATATCCATATTAGAGAATGCCTCATCCAGTAAGAGAACCTGTGTGTCCTGGCACAGGGCTCTGGCAAACACACACCGCTGTCTTTCCCCTCCGGACAGCTCATTGATTTTTCTGTCCTGCAAATGATGGATACCCGTAACTTCCATCATTTTATCCACCCTTTCCATATCACTGCCGGAAGGGTGTGAAAACCTTGGTATATAGGGATGCCTTCCCATCATCACCACATCTTTTACGCTAAAAGGAAAGTTTATGGTATAGTCCTGGGAAACCAAAGCAATTTTTTTTGAAATTTGTTTTTTTGAAAGTGATAAAATGGGTGCTTGATCGATATCAATATGACCGCTGCGGGGTTGTAAAAAGCCTGAAATCAAATCCAGAAGAGTGGTCTTCCCACTGCCATTGGGGCCGATAATTGAATAAAAATTTCCAGATACAAAAGAACAGTCGATATTTTTGATTATCATATCACTGTCATAGGCAAAAGAGATGTCATGTAAATTTAGCTTCATTCTTTTTCTATTTAAATCGATTTTTTTTGAAGATCCAGCAAAAGACCGGGCCGCCTGTCAAGGCAGTCAGGACACCGATGGGTATTTCATGGGGAAGAACAGCCCGGGTAATGGTATCGGCAAACAACAACAAAAATGCACCGGCCAGCATAGATAAAGGAATCAGTTTTCGATTGTCTGGCCCTGTAATCAACCGGACTGTGTGCGTGACCAAAAGGCCCACAAAGCCAATGATACCTGAAACGGATACACAGATCGCAGCCAGCATTGATCCGGTTACCAATAAGATTATAGTTACTCTCTTCAAGTTTACGCCCAGGCTTGTCGCTGATTTGGCCCCAAGGGAGATCAGGTTCAGATCACGTGCAAAAAATATTGAAATAAAAAGCCCTATTATCAGAAAAATCATAACAGCGATAAAATCAAACCAGGTTTTGGATGCAAAGCTTCCCATAAGCCAGAAAATAATGACAGACACTTGTTCATTGGCAATAAATTTTAAAAAGCTGATTCCGGCGGAAAGGATGGCTGCAACAATGATTCCAGATAGAATCAGATTATTGGAAGAAAGCCCGGACATTGGATTTTTCGAAGAATAAGATAGAAATATAACAACAAATAGAGTTGTACAGGCACCGGTAAAAGCAAATGCCGGGACAGAAACAAAGGCAGCGCTTAGATTCAACAAAATAGCAATGCAGGCTCCAAACGCTGCGCCGGCAGATACGCCAAGCGTATAAGGATCGGCAAGAGGGTTTAACAGTATGCCCTGGAACAAGCCACCTGACACGGCAAGAGCTGCTCCAACGCCTGCACAGGTAAGTATTCTGGGAAGCCGTACATCAAATATCACTGCCAGAAAAATATCACTGGTATTCTCAATGATTTGAAGGTTACCACTTATTTTTCCATAAAGGATGCTGACAATATCTGTTATTGGAATATGGATATATCCCATGGATAAAGAAGTGAGAATCATTAAAACAAGAAAAAGGGAGAATAGGATCACCAGATATCCCGTTCTCCCTTTTAATATGGCAACCGGTATACTCAAATTTTTGCCATACTCTACAGGCTGATGCCTGAAGCTTTTGCAGCATCTTTTATATTGGATATAAAGATATCTGCGAACTGGTCATTAGATCCAAGACCCTGGAGAATTGTTTCAACATCAAATCCGGCCTTGGTTAATATGGTTTTCCAGGAATCTTCCTCATCGCTTGCCATGTCATTGGTAGCGTGATCCCCGGCAACAATCATTAAAGGTTTTAACAGGATTTTATTTATTTCAGGAGTATAATGACCCAGACTTTTTTTAACATCCTCAATACCGGGATATCCTTCTACACTCCCAACAAATGTCTTAACTTCGGGGTAAGTCTCTCTCATTAATTGCTGGAGCTCAACATATATGCCCGTAGACCACACCTCATTACCATGACCCATATATACAATGGCTGCCCCTTTTTGTCTGGCAAGGGCAATATCGCCGGCAAAAGTTTTTACAGCCCGTTTAAGATCATCATGATAAGGATATGCATCACCGACAGTTCCAAGCGCCGGACGACCAAGCGCTATTTTATTAAACGGTTTCCATTTGTCTCTGATGGTTTTGATAGATTTAATAGCATTCACATATTGTGTTAAATCGTGGTATTGTTCCATGTGAAACAAATGGGTGGGTTGAACGATAACATCTTTAAATCCTTGACTTTTCAAGTCCCCAAAAGTGGCAAGAAGATTTTTTGTAAAGAGTATTTCTTCTGAAATTCCTTTTTTTAACCATTTCTTTGGTTCCTTGCTTCTTTTTTCCCAGATCGACCGGATAATATTGGATGTAAACACAACCCTGACTTCGGTATCAGGAAAAGCTGCCTTTACTCTGGATTCTATATTAACTATAGATTGAACCGCTTCAGGCACAGTAGTTCCAAAACTCGCAATAATAATAGCTGTTTTAGCGGCAGTTTTGGCATAAAGATGTGAGCTGAAGATCAGGCCCAGAACAATGATGAGTACAGTAGATTTAAATTTTTTCATAATATTTCCTCGGTTATTATTAATTACAATAACGCGGGACAGAGCAGAAATGAAAAATCCCACACCAAATTTTATCTGATATGGGAACCGTTTTTATCCTCATTCTGTTGATCTGCTCTCATCCTCGCAAGCAACACGACCAAACATTCAGGCAGGTTTTCTGACTTCCGGATCTATTTACTTGTCACACCTTCCCGTAAAATCATTTTATTGAACAGTGGTGTCGGTGACGTTCATCCCCGGTTACAGCGGCGGGTCCGTTCCTGGCTTTCACAGGATTCCCTTTTAACTGCACTTGGCAGCACCTGAAATATTTGACAAAATAGCCTTCTTATAACAAAGAGTCAAGAAATAGTTTTTAGTTTTATCAATAGTATTTAAATACACGGGAATGGTACTTTTGTCTTTTTTTAAATGCTTTTCTTGACAAAAAGGAAGCTCTTATCCTATGGGTAAAGGATAGTGATAGGAAGAGCAATTAAGAATTAGAAAAAAATTAGGAATTTAAAATGCATCAACATGAATATATTGGCCGAAAAATGCGGCTCCCAAAATTAAAAGAGAAACCGGCCATCGTTATTGCTGCCTTTGGTTCAACTAGTCGAGCCAAGGCTGCTCTTGATATTTTTAAAGCAAACCTTGCCCAAGGGTTTCCAGACCACGAAACATTTTGGGCCTATACCTCTGAGATCATCCGCAAGAAAATGGGACTTCCCAGCTTACAAGAAACCTTGGCAAAAGTTGAGGCTATGGGCTTTCGCAAGGTGGTGGTTCAGCCCCTTCATATTTTCCCAGGGACCGAATATCACCAAATGGCTGAAACCTGTGAATATTTTCCTGGCCTGCGAGTTTTACTGAGCGAAACATTACTTCATCGCTGGGGTTTTATAAAAGAAACCCTTGGAGTGGTCGAGGCAGAATTTCTATCCCCAGCTGAGGGTCTTAATCTCTTGGCCTTGCATGGTACGCCCCTATCTGCTGACCCTGTAAATATTGTTTACCTTGGCATGGAAAGACTTGTGGCAGATCGCTACCCCAATGTCTTGGCCGTTAGCATTGAAGGTGTTCCAGACCCAGAGGCTGTTCTCGCTCACATAAAACGCCAGGATATGGTTAGCCAATATAAAAAAGTGAAAATTATCCCTATGATGTATATTGCCGGTTTACATGCTGAAGAGGATCTAATGGGTGATGAAGACAGTTGGCGAACGGCCTTGGAGGGCATGGGCTTTATTGTGGAATGCCCCATGGTTAAATACGATGGCAAAGATTATTATAAAGGCCTGGCCTATTACCCGGAATTAATTAATTTCTTCATGGAACGGCTGAAACGAAGTCTCAGCCTTACCAATTACTATTAGCCATGATTAAAACACAAAAATACCTGATATTAAACGATCCTCCTGACATTAATTAGATTTGAACTTTTAGTTGACATTAATTCCGGTTTTGGTTAAATTTAAAATAATTTTCAGGTGCTCCTTCGGGAGCCCAAGAGGGAACCCCGTTAAAATCGGGGATGGGCCCGCCGCTGTGATCGGGGACGAACACCGCAAAATGTCACTGTCTGTTAAAAAACGGGTGGGAAGGCGCGGTAAGTAGGATGATCCGAAAGTCAGAAAACCTGCCTGAATTAAATGCGTAACCTTCATGGACAGGGGGTGCCATATGATCTTGCGGATAAAAATGGGAAATCCCCGGATTGATTAATTTCGGTCCGGGGATTTTTTTTGCTCCAGATCCTGAAACCCAAAATGGAGGTTCAGTTAACCTGGCAGCAATAGATTAGCACCGGTTCTCCGAAAAATAAAATTTGTTGGAATCCCACTTGGGATATTTTAACAAAAAAAAGGAGGCTTAAATGAAATTTTTTTTTACCCTGTTAACAGCTATAATTTTTATGGCATTAACTGTTCCGGTCTATGCGCATTTTCAGATGATCTATTCGCCGAATAGTGTTCCAAAAACAAAAAAGCTTAATCTGAAAATAATCTTCACACATCCCTTTGAGGCGGGTCATACCATGGATATTGGAAAGGATGAGAAAGGCAATATCCATCCATCCATAGCCTTTGGTGCAATGCACAAAAAGAAGAAAACAGACCTGCTTAAGGAGTTAAAACCTATTACTTTTACCAGCCTGACCAACAGCGGGAAGGCATATGAGGTCAATGTAAGGCTTAAGGGGATGGGAGACCATATTTTTTACTTTGTTCCTGCACCGTACTATGAAGATTCAAAGGACTTCTACATACAGCAATGCGCTAAGATTATATTCAATGTGGCTGGTGCGCCAACAGACTGGAGTGTTCCGGTAGGTGATCCTCTGCCTGTAGAGATCGTTCCCTTAGACAAGCCCTATGCCTTGTGGGTTGGTAACGTCTTCCGTGGTCGTGTGACCTGTGGTGGCAAACCGGTTCCCAATGCTAAAATTAGGGTTGAATACATGAATCATGATATTAAAGGTAACGCCTTTGTAGAAAAGGCAAAAGTTGAGGCACCCCATGCCGCAATGATTGCCCAGATAATCAAAGCTGATGGTAATGGTATCTTTACTTATGGTATCCCCAAGGCAGGTTGGTGGGGTTTTGCTGCACTTGGTGTGAGTGGAAAACTCAAGCACAACGGTAAGAAACTTCGCCAGGATGCAATTATCTGGATTCAGTCTCTGGAGATGAAGTAATTGCTCACGGGTTCAATGGTTCAAAGGTTCAGTGCCTATTAAAAAGATAAACCATACTACTGGCAAGGTTAACGAGAGAAAGATAACCATGAACGATTCACATAACGACGGATCAGCAATACATGACGAATGTTGAGTTTTATAACCGTGAACATTGAACCGTGAACCCGACAACTTACGAAAGGAGAAATATTATGCATATTTCAGAAGGCGTGTTATCTGCACCCGTGCTGGTGACATGCGCCGCTATCACTGTGGTTGGTTGCGCCGTGGCCCTAAAAAAAATGGACTATGACCGTATACCCCAGGTGGCTTTAATGTCATCAGCTTTTTTTGTGGCATCTCTTATCCATGTCCCTATCGGACCTTCAAGTGTACACCTCTTATTAAACGGTGTTATAGGGCTCCTGTTAGGTTGGGCGGCCTTTCCAGCAATTCTGGTGGCCCTCACCCTGCAATCCATCCTGTTTCAATTCGGGGGGATTACAGCCCTTGGGGTCAATACGGTCAATGTTGTGATGCCTGCCCTTGTTTGCTTTTACATGTTTAATTATTTAATAAGAAGTAAAAACACTTTTATTTCTCTATGGTCAGCATTTGCCTGTGGGTTCCTGTCTGTATTTCTAACGAGCATCATGGTGGGTGTTTCTTTAGTCTTCACGGGAGAGGCGTTTATGGAGGTGTCGAAACTGGTGGTCATCGCCCATTTTCCGGTTATGATCATCGAGGGGATTATGACCGCATTTTGTGTGGTTTTTTTGAAAAAAGTCAAACCCGAAATATTAGGAGTAACTCATGCACCGATTAAATCTTTGTAAAGAGCATACAAGAATTTCAAAGGTTATTGCTTTTTTTCTTTCAATCGTGCTGTATCTGACATTGACAGCACCATGGGCTCTGGCCCACAAGGTCCTTCTTACAGCCTATTTT
>NZ_JAIOSW010000014.1 GCF_021107415.1 Desulfobacula sp. | reverse complement strand
TTATACCTCCGGATTACTTATAAGGATTTGCCGACCATGACTGCAAGATCAATCATCCTGTTGGAATACCCTGCTTCATTGTCATACCAGGAAAAGATTTTTACCAGGTTACCGTTAATAACATCCGTACACCCGGCATCAACAATTGAAGACAGCGGGTTTGAGTTGAAATCAATGGAAACCAGAGGGATATCACAAAATCCTAATATATTTTTAAGGTTTTCTTTAGAGGCTTTTTCCATGGCTTTATTCACATCTTCTTTTATAAGGTCGGCTTTTTCCGTGATCACTACAAAATCAACCAGGGAAACATTGGGGGTCGGCACACGGACGGACAATCCATTAAGTTTTCCATCAAGTTCAGGAAGCACCAAAGATACAGCTTTTGCAGCACCGGTCGTTGTTGGAATCATTGAAAGGCCGGCAGCTCTGGCTCTTCTCAAATCTTTATGGGGGAAATCAAGGATGCGCTGGTCACCAGTGTAAGAATGAATGGTTGTCATCATTCCTGAAACAATTCCAAAATTATCAAGCAAAACCTTAGCAACAGGTGCAAGGCAATTGGTTGTGCATGAGGCATTTGAAATAATGTTGTGGGATGCGGGATCATACATATCATCATTTACACCCATCACAATGGTAATATCCGGATTGCCGGCAGGCGCAGAGATAAGAACTTTTTTTGCTCCTCCAGCAAAATGTTTGGATGCACCATCACGATCTCTGAAAAAACCGGTACATTCGCAAACAATATCCACATCTGCATCTTTCCATGGAATTTGTTCGGGATCTTTAAAGGCCATTGCCTTGATGGTTTTATTGTCAACAACAATTGAATCTTCCTTTACAGATACCTTAGCTTTGAGTATTCCGTGAACAGAGTCATATTCAAGAAGGTGAGCTATGGTCTTTGTGTCGGTCAGGTCATTTATGGCAGTCACTTCCACGTCAGGATTGTTTAATGCTGCACGAAGAACCAGCCTGCCGATTCTGCCGAATCCGTTAATTCCTAATTTAATCGTCATTTTTTTCCTCCTTTAATATGTTATTAGGCTCTTTTTGTTCCTTTTAAAATTCCGCTGGCAAGGGATATGCTTTTTTTCCCATGCTCAACAAGGGATGACGTTAATGTCTCCATATCCATTTTAGATCTTGCTGTAACCGCTTTTAAAATAATAGGAAGATTTACACCGGAAATGACTTCAACTTGTCCTTCCTCCAAGAAAGAATAACTTAAGTTTGAAGGCGTTCCGCCAAACATATCCGTTAAAATAATAACACCTTTATCTGTTCGGACTTTTGAAATGCCTTTTTTAATCTTTTTTCTTAAGCTGCCAGGGTCTTCTTTAATATCAATTGAAACACAAGACAGGTTGTCCTGGCTTTTGTCTAAAATAAATTCAACCGTTTCAATCAGTGTACTTCCTAAGTTTGCATGGGTGACTAATAGTATACCTGTCATGTTTCTTTTACATCCCGGTCAATATCCCTGTGGATCAGACCAGGATTGTGTCCTTTTTTATTAAGGTGTTCAAAAATATTTCTTGCAATGGCCACACTTCTATGTCTGCCACCGGTACATCCGATGGCAAAGGTTAGATAAGCTTTATTCTCTTTTTTATATAAAGGAATTAAATAATCAAGAAGGTTTATGTACTTTTCAAGGAAAATCTTGGTTTCATTGTTTGAAAATACAAACTGTTTAACAGCCTCAGATTCTCCATCCTGGTTTTTTAGTTCAGGCACAAAATATGGATTGGCTAAGAATCTCATATCCATAACAAGATCGGCATCATTTGGAAGCCCATATTTAAATCCAAATGAGATAATATTTATTTTTGTTAAACTAACCGATGTATTTTTATCATGAATCAGATCAAGAATTCTGGTCTTAAGCTGATGAACATTTAAGTCTGTGGTATTGATAATGTGATGGGCAGTCTGCTTTATAGGTAACATCATTTTTTTTTCAAGTTTAATATTATCCAAAAGGCTTTTTTTGTTTGAAACAGGATGTTGACGTCTGGTCTGGCTAAACCTTTTTAACAGCATATCAACATCAGCTTCAAGAAATATGATTTCAACAGATATGCCTGAGTCCTCTATTGAGCAAATGCCCGGGGCATAATTTGATATAAAATTTTTACTCCTCATATCCATCCCAAAAGCAAGTCCTTTAATTTCCGGGTTCTCTTTTAATGGCAGGTCAAGAAATTTTGGTAAAAGTTCTATGGGCATATTATCGACACAATAAAACAAAGCATCTTCAAATGCTTGAATAGCTGTTGTTTTTCCAGATCCGGAAAGACCGGTTATGATATAAACCTTTTGCATTTTAGTTACGTGTGACCTTCATGGTTACGTGTGACCTTCATGGTTACGTGTGACTTTCAGGTATAGATTGCGTGTGACCTTTAACCTTATTAAGGTCACACCCAGGTTAAAAATCTTCATCCTGCTCCATGATGATATCGTAAATATCATCAACAGATTGGGCAGCTATTAATCCTTTTTTAAATTGATCCATTTTCAAAAGTTTGGAAATTTGGGCTAAAACTTTAAGATGTCCACCTGTAGAGTTTTCAGAGGTCAGTAACAGGAAAAAAATATGAACCGGTCTATTGTCAAGAGAGTCATATTCGACACCTTCACGGCTAAGTCCAAAGCCAACAATAATAGATTCCACTAAGTCAAGTTTGCCATGGGGAATAGCAATTCCGCCACCAATACCTGTACTGCCTAGCTGCTCTCTTTCCATGAGAACTATGGCGATTTCTTTTGCAGAGGCTTTTGTTGTTTTTGAAATTGCCAGGGCAAGTTCATCAATAGCACCTTTTTTATCTTTTGCAGTAAGATTAGCTATAATAGAATCTTTATTAAGAAGCTGGCTGATTCTCATATAATAAATTATCCTCTAGGCTGGATTAATCCCAGCTTACCATTATTGTGTTTATATAGGACATTGAGTTGCTGGGTCCGGGCGTTGTTGAAAACAAAAAAAGATTGTCTGCCGGAATCTAATTGGATAACCGCATCTTCAATATCCATGGGCTTATAGTCAATTGTTTCTATAATTATTTGATCCGTTATAAGGTTGTCCGAAGATCCTTGCTGGGACCCTAATTGTGCTGATCCATTCTTAATACTCTGCTTATTTCCTGACATATGCCGTTTGACTTTCTCCTTGTTTTTTTTAATTTGGGATCTTACCTTATCCATTAATGCATCAATGGATGAATACATACTTTCGGAATTTTCTTTGGCATGAATTTTCAATCTGTCACATGTAAGTGTGATTTCAGCTATATGTCTGATTTTTTCAACTGACAGTACGACATGTGCTTCAGCAGGGCTGTCCAACATTTTATCGAATTTATCCAGTTTTTTGCGAACATAAGATTTTAAGGAACTTGAGGAGTCAATCTTTTTAAAGGTAACTGTTGTTTGCATAAAACCTCCCTAAAGTTGTTTGCGTTTATTCGAAGGAAGTATATTAAGTACTTTCCTGTATTTAGCAACAGTTCTTCTGGCTATTTGTATGTTTGAGTTCTGAAGAATGCCTGCTAATTTTTCATCGCTTAAAGGATTTTTATGGTCTTCATTTTCTATCAGCAGTCTTATTTTGTCCTTTACACTTGCAGAGGCCATGGATTCACCGCCAATTCTTTCGATTGAAGAGTTAAAAAAGTATTTTAATTCAAAAAGGCCCTGGGGGGTGTAGGCATATTTATTGGTCGTCACACGGCTAATGGTGGATTCATGCATTTCAATATCTTCTGCAATGTCTTTTAGAATCAATGGTCTTAGATATGCAATGCCTTTTTCAAAAAATTCTTTCTGGAATTTAAGAATACTTTCCATGACAAGGTAAATTGATTTTTGACGCTGCTGAATACTTTTAATAAGCCAGGAGGCTGACTGCATTTTTTCATTAAGGTAATTTTTTGCATCTTTTGATATCTTGCGGCCATTGGCAATAGCATCCTTATAAAACCGATTGATTTTTAGTTTCGGCAACCCGTCATCATTCATAATAATTTTAAAGCTATCGCCATCTTTGTAAACATATATATCAGGTGTAATATAAGCAGGCTCATCCGTTGAAAATTTTCGACCGGGTTTGGGCTCAAGATATTGGATAATAGTAACTGCCGCCCTGACATCATCTATTGAGATCTTTAATGCCTTTGCAATTTTTTTACTATTTCTGTTTTCAAGGTTTTTTAAATGATTTTTTATAATTTCAGTAATAATCGGATTTTCAATACCCAGGTGCCGAATCTGAATAAGCAGGGTTTCACAAAGATCTCTGGCACAAACGCCAGGCGGATCAAAGGTCTGAAGAATTGAAAGGACATCTTCAACATTTTCTACGTCTGAGTCAAAAGCCTGTGCAATCTCTTCAACATTACTGCAAAGATAACCGTCTCTGTTCAGATTGCCAATAATCATATGGCCGATTTTTTCTTGCGTTTTACTGAAATTGGAGAGTCTCAACTGCCATTCAAGGTGGTCTTTCAAAGTCTTTCTTTCCGAAGTAAACGCTTCATAATTCGGCGCCTCTGTATTTTCTGATTCTGTATACATTCTTCCCGTTGAATTATATTCATTAATATAATTTTCCCAGTCTGTATCACTTCTTACTTTTTCTTCAATGGTGACTTCTTTTACAGGTGTTTCTTTTTCAGGAGTGGCGGTTTCAGTTTCCCGGGCTGTGATTTTATTATCAGGTGCTTCTTCTATCCCTGCTTCTTCCAGTGCAGGGTTTTGTTCCATTTCCTGTTGGATCATCTCAGCAAGTTCAATGCGGGAAAGTTGAAGCAGCTTAATTGCCTGCTGAAGCTGAGGCGTCATGACAAGCTGTTGCGTTAATATAAGACTTTGTTGTAATCCTATTTCCATGTTATAATTTGAAATTTTCTCCCAGATAGATTTTTTTAGCTATTTTACTTGAAATGATTTTATCAGGGGTTCCTGATTCAATAACCTTTCCCAGGCTCATAATAAAAGCATTATCACAAACGCATAGGGTTTCTCTCACATTATGATCTGATATTAAAACGCCGATTCCCTTTTTAGTCAACTGATTAATTATTTGCTGGATATCAATGACTGCTAAAGGATCAATGCCTGCAAAGGGTTCGTCCAGAAGAATAAATAAGGGATCGGTGGCAAGAACCCGGCAGATTTCAAGCCGCCTTCTTTCTCCACCGGAAAGAGAGTTTGCTTTCTGGTTGGCAAGACTGTTGATGCCAAGTTCCTTCATCAGATCCATGGCTTTTTGTTCAATAGTATAATTATTTTTACGTGTGACCTTCAGGTTACGTGTGACCTTCAGGTCAGGCAAAACTTCAAGTATGGCGGTGATATTTTGTTTTACCGTCAATTTTTTAAAAATGCTTGATTCCTGGGGAAGATAGCCAATTCCTTTTCGAGCCCTGATATACATAGGGTATTCAGTGATATCTTCTTTGTCTATCAGAACCGTACCGTGGTCAGGTTCGACCAAACCCACGGACATATAAAATGTCGTTGTTTTACCAGCCCCGTTTGGCCCTAAAAGGCCTGTGACTTCTCCCTGTCTCACTATAAGGTTGACATTGTCTACAACTTTTTTGCCATCATAGATTTTTATAAGATTTTTTAGTACAAGTTGTGTCATTATTGTTTATCAGTAATATTATCTTCAGGATTGAAGAAGGCTTCAACTCTTTTTTTTGTACCGTCACTTTCTACTATTACCTTGTCTTGATTTCTAAAAAGAGTAATTTTTTTCCCGGTTACAAAATTTGTACCGGTTATTAATTTAGGGGATTTGCCTGTAAGAACCAGTATCTCATCGTGAGTCGTGTAGACCGCTTTATCAGCAAATGCCTTTTGTTTTCCAGCCGTATATCTGACATTTCCGGTTGAAACAATTTTTTTTACATTGCTTTGAGCAGAATTATCTTTATCTGTGCTGTCATCAACAAAATAAATTTTAATAGAATCCGCAAACACAATAGAATCTTCTCTTGTGGCTTTAACATTTCCGATAAATTCGACCATTGATGCGTTTTGTTGTGCAATCATTTTGTCGGATACAACATGAAGGGGCGCTTTATCGGCCTCATTTTGGGTTTGAGAATAGACATTATTTGTTTTTAAAACAAGCGCAAAGCAAATAAGAATAAGAGAAAACAAAAATTTAAGTGCTGTTTTACAGAATATTGAAGTCTTCACTGAAGGTTCCCTTAACATGCCCCTTTAAAATTGTCATATTATCATTCAAATTGGTTGTCATTGAGTCTGCTTCAATGACGGAATTTTCCTTTTCAAGTGTCACGTGAGTGTTGGAGGTTATTATATGTTCTTTTTTATTATAATGCAACTTATCAGTTCTCAGAACAGAAGTTTCATGCCTTACAACCACATTGTCTGAAAATATCATGTCATGGGTTTTTGTATTCAGAACGCCTTTTTCAGACGTTAAGTGAACTTTTTTATTATCTTTTGTAAAAAAAATAATTGAGACATCAATAAGAACCGCTTTTTCTTCATTTTTCAAAAGAGTGGCGGAAGCGGCCGTCAACTCCCACTCCTTTACTCCGTTTTTTTTTGAAATCTGTTTTAAAACATTCAATTTCAAGGCAGCTTTGGTGTCTATTTTAATATCATGGATTTTTAGGGGCTTGGAGAGTAACTTGTCAAAATAAAAAAAACCAATGATAATGATAATTATTAATATCAGCAATCCGATCAATGGAATGGTCAGTTTTTGTTTTAAAGAGTGTGTCATGACAAGTATCTATTAAGGATGATGCCCCATAATCCTTTTGCTTTCAGAATGCTTTCACAGATTTCCCTGACCGCTCCCTGACCTCCTTTCTGGTTTGTGATAATGTCACAATGGTTTTGAACATCATAGGAAGCGTTGGAAACACAAAAAGAAAAGCCCACTCTTTTCATGACAGGCAGATCAATCAGATCATCTCCTGCAAAAGCAATTTTTTTCGCCGCTATTCCTGTCCGGGAGATGATGGTATCAAGGGCTTTTGATTTATCCTTGATACCGGCAAACAATAAGGTTATGCCAAGATTTTCACACCGGTATTCCAAGGCCTTTGATTTGCGGCCCGTGATGATACCGATGTCTATCCCTGCATCCATTAGAAGCCTCATGCCAAGGCCATCCTTTGAATTAAAACTCTTTATCTGTTCTCCTGAATCTGAATAGGTGATATTTCCGTCAGTTAAGACACCATCCACATCCAGGAGCAAGAGTTCAATAGCTGCAAGTTTGCTTTTCATATTATTTATCCGACCACTTTTTTGATGGCCAGAAGAGTGGATAAAAGGTCTTCCATATCGTTTAACGGCATAGAATTAGGTCCGTCACACAGGGCTTTCTCAGGTTCTGGATGGGTTTCAATAAATAATCCGTCAGCGCCTACAGCAATGGCAGCCCTTGACAGGGTGGGAACAAACTGGCTTTCACCGGCAGAAGAATCCGTAGCACCTCCCGGAAGCTGAACACTGTGAGTGGCATCAAATACTACGGGGGCACCTAAATTTTTAATGATAGGTATGGACCGAAAGTCCACCACAAGATTATTATAGCCAAAGGATGATCCTCTTTCAGTAATACAGATATTTGTATTGCCGGATTCTTTTGCCTTGTTCAGAATATTATTGCATTCCAAAGGGGATAAGAACTGCCCTTTTTTTATGTTAACAGGTTTGCCGGTATTGCATGCCGCTAGAATTAAATCCGTTTGTCTGCAAAGGAATGCCGGTATTTGGATAATATCCAGAACTTCTGCCGCCTTTTTAGCCTGGTCAGGTAAGTGGATATCCGAAATAATCGGAATATCCAATTCTTTTTTAATAGCGTTAAGAATGTTGAGTCCTTTATCAAACCCGGGTCCCCTGAAAGATTGGATAGATGTCCGGTTTGCTTTATCAAAAGAGGCTTTGAAAATAAAAGGTATATCAAGCTGATGGGTAATCTTTTTTAAATGATTTGCAATCAAAAAGGTTATTTCATGATTTTCAATAACACAGGGGCCTGCAATAAGGAAAAAAACAGGCTCCGGTTTATTTATTAAATTAAAGAAAAAATTATTCATAAGTTAAGTCCTAAATAGAAGTTTTTCAGGCCAAATTATATTTTGAGGCCCAAAAAGTCAAGAATGGAAAATTGCTTGATAAGTTATGCTATAGCTGCTATTTTACTGTAATTTTATTTAAACTTCTACTAACCGCCTGAAAAGATAGGTATTATTGATGAAAAGACTCATTGTCTCAGTCCTGTTCTTCGTTGTTTTAATTCCAATGATTTGGGTGTTTGTCTATAAATATGAAGGTAATAAACCTGTTGTGGATATTCAACTGCCTTCTTTATATTTAAAAAAATCCTATGAGATGTCTCTTCATGTGACGGATATAAAAACAGGTCTTCGCAAAATCATGGTCTCGATCATGCAACAGGGCAAAGAAAAGGTTTTGCTTGAAAGACAATATAAACCCTCAATTTTTTTAGGCTTGTTGTCTGACTCAAAGACTATAAAAGATTCTTTTATCATACCGGTTGAGTCCTGGAAATACGGAATGACAGACGGTGATGCCGTCATTCGAATAATGGTCTCCGACTACTCATGGCGAGGATGGAACAAGGGCAATATTTCTTATATTGAGAAAAAGGTAATTATTGATTCAAAATCTCCCAAGGTAAGCGTTTTAACCAAACGCCACAATATTGAACGGGGGGGGACCGGTCTTGTTATTTATGAACTTTTTGAAGAAAATGTAAAAAGTGGTGTCACGGCAGGTAATAATTTTTTTCCGGGCCATGCAGGTCTTTTTGAGAATAAAAATATTTATACCGCTTTTTTTGCGTTAAGCCACCTGCAGGGTCCAGGTACTCAACTATCTGTCATGGCTGTTGATATGGCAGGAAATATTACAAAGAGAGGATTTTATCATTATATAAGGGATAAAAAATTTAAAACAGATATTTTGAATATCCCTGACCGATTTTTAGAGCGGAAAATGTCTGATTTTGATGTGGATACAAAGAATGGATCCTTTGCTCAAAAGATTGGCCAGGAACAAGAAAATCCATTGCTGAAAAAATTTTTATATATTAACAGCAAGGTCAGAAAAAATAATGTTGAAACTATATTAAGCATTCCCCAAATGACTGAAAATAAAAAATACTGGGATGGCAGATTTTTAAGACTTAGAGGTTCTGCCAGAAGAGCAGGTTTTGCTGATCAAAGGATTTATAAATATAAAGGCAAAGAGATTGACAGGTCGGTTCACTTAGGGATTGATCTTGCTTCAATATCTAATGCACCTGTGAAAGCTGCCAATTCAGGCAGGGTGATTTTTGCACAATCTATTGGTATATTCGGCAATACAGTGATAATAGATCACGGGTTCGGACTTTGCAGTCTTTATTCACATCTAAATCAGATTTCAGTCAACAAAGGGGAGTTGGTTCAAAAGGGTGATGATATTGGTTTTACGGGTCTGACAGGTCTTGCCGGTGGTGATCATCTTCATTTTTCAATGATTGTTCACAATGTTTTTGTAAATCCGGTGGAATGGTGGGATGGTTCATGGATTAAAAATAACATTACATCAAAAATAGATTTTGTGAAACAGATGTCAAATTAGGGGGGCAGCAGATTTGAAATTTGTCCCCAAATCAAAGGGTTGTTATGAGTCAGTATAAAGTTAATAAAACGATTGAACAGATAAATAAAAAAATCGCTGATGGTGAAGCTGTAGTTGTTACTGCAGAAGAAATTATTGATATTGCAAAAAAGCAGGGTGTTGTTGAAGCTGCTAGGAAAATTGATGTAGTGACCACGGGAACATTTGCACCCATGTGTTCTTCAGGCGTGTTTATCAATATCGGTCAATCCAAACCCCTTGTCCGGACTAGTAAAACCTGGTTTAATAATGTAGAGGCGTATTCAGGAGTGGCAGCAGTGGATTGTTATCTGGGTGCAACCCAGACCTGCGAAGATGATCCGTTAAATAAACGCCATCCCGGTGAATTCAATTATGGCGGCGGTCATGTGATCCAGGACCTGGTCGCGGGGAAACAAGTTCATATAAGAGCCCAAAGCTATGGTACGGATTGTTATCCCAATAGAGAAATAGAAAAGCTTGTTACTTTGAAAGACTTGCCCAATGCCATGTTGTGTAATCCTCGAAATGCCTATCAAAATTATAATTGTGCAATTAATAAATCCGATAAGATAAAATATACTTATATGGGGACATTAAAATCAGACATGGGAAATGCCAATTATTCAACCTCAGGTGAGCTCAGTCCGTTATTGAATGATCCTTATTTAAAAACCATTGGTGTTGGAACCCGGATTTTTTTAGGCGGTGCACAAGGGTATGTGACATGGACCGGTACCCAGCATAAGAATCAGGTTGAAAGAGGATTGAACGGTGTGCCGGTTACACCGGCAGGGACCCTTTCCGTGATGGGGGATTTAAAAGAGATGTCCCCTGAATGGCTTGTGGGGCAAAGTATTCGCGGTTATGGATGCTCACTGTCCGTTGGCTTTGGGATACCCATCCCGATTATAAATGAGGAAATCCTTAAATTTACATCGGTTTCAGACGAGGATTTGTTCACCCAGATCGTTGATTATGGATATGATTATCCAAAAGGCATCTCAAAATCCTATGGGCAAGTCAGCTATGCAGAGCTGAAAAGCGGTTGGATAATGATCAAAGGCAGAAAAATTCCAACAGTTCCTTTATCCAGTATGGTAAAGGCACGAAAAATAGCTGATATCTTAAAAAAGTCCATCCAAAATGCAAAATTCTTTTTAAGTCATCCTCAGCATATGTTCAATTAGACCGACGCATGTTTTATATGACCGGCACATGTTTTATATGAAAGGTTAAGTTAAGGATATCAAATGGCAGAAAAGAAATCCAAGAGTTCTTTGCGGGAAAATACAGAGGCAATCATTATAGCGATTATTATTGCCATGTTTATCAGAACATTTATAGTCCAGGCATTTAAGATTCCATCCGGTTCCATGCTGGAAACGCTTCAAATCGGAGACCAGATTCTTGTTAACAAATTTATTTATGGCGTAAAAATTCCATTTACGGGCGGTAAAACCCTCATTTCTGTGAAGAATCCACAAAAGGGTGATATTGTTGTATTCAAGTATCCTGAAGATCCTTCCAAAGATTTTATAAAAAGAGTGATGGCCACTGGGGGTGATACGCTGGAAATCATTAACAAAAAACTCTATGTAAATAATAATTTGCTTGAAGGCGAGAAGTATGCTGTTTATAAAACCGGAGAAATAATCCCGGGAAATTACAGTTCAAGGGATAATTTAAGAAAAATTATAGTACCTGAAAATAAGCTGTTCGTCATGGGTGATAACAGGGACAATAGTCATGACAGCAGGTTCTGGGGATTTGTTGACCTTACGGAGGTTAAAGGCGAAGCGTTTATCATTTACTGGTCATGGAATAAGAATAAGTTTGGAGTAAGATGGAATAGAATTGGTGATATATTAATATAAGGTAGCCTAACATGCAGATTCGGATTAAAGGGGCGCGGGTTCTTGACCCGGGAAATATTGATGACAAAAGAGATATCATTATCAAAGATCATCTTATTGAAGCCATTGTTGACCCGATTTCTGATCCGGCTTTTAACCCAAGTTTTAATCAGACAGACAATGAGACTCCGACTGATATTAGAATAATTGATGCAACAGGGTTGATTGTCGTTCCCGGATTGATTGATATTCATGTCCATTTGAGAGAACCCGGGCACGAATATAAGGAAACCATTGAAACAGGGCTTGCGGCTGCAGCCAAAGGCGGATTTACAGCCGTCTGTTCCATGCCCAACACAATTCCGGTAAATGATAACAGCCAGGTGACAAAGTTTATTATCAATCGTGCAGAGGAGTTGGGTCTTTCAAAAGTATATCCCGCCGGAGCCATTACCCAGGGTTCATTGGGGGACACGCTCGCTGAAATATATGACATGAAACAGGCCGGGATTGTTGCGGTAACCGATGATGGAAAACCAGTCGAAAATTCAAACATGATGCGGCAAGCATTGGAATATTGCAAGGGTTTGGATATTCCGGTTTTTGTTCATGCAGAAGATTTGAGTATGGTCGATGGCGGGTCCATGAATGAAGGTCCTTTTGCTAAATTTTGGGGAATAAAAGGGATCCCTAACGCAGCCGAGAGTATAATGGTTGTTAGAGACATTGCACTTTCAGAACTCACGGGTGCATGTGTCCATTTTTGTCATATAAGTACAAAAGAGTCAGTGGAAGCTATCCGGCAGGCAAAGAAAAGAGGTGTGAAGGTCACCTGTGAAACTGCTCCTCACTATTTTACATTAACTGATGAAAATGTGAAAGAGTATGATACCAATTTTAAAATGAATCCTCCGTTACGTTCTGAAGAAGACAGGCAGGCCGTTATTTGCGGTCTTGTTGATGGAACAATCGATGTGATTGCATCGGATCATGCACCCCACAACATCATAGAAAAAGACGTGGAATTTGACAGGGCACCATTTGGTATTGTTGGATTGGAAACCTCATTATCATTATCCTTAAAATTGGTCCATGATGGCTTTTTAACCATGGAAGATCTTGTAAATAAGATGGCAAAACATCCGGCAAAACTTATCGGGATCAACAATGATATACGCCCTGGCAATATCGCAGATCTAACCATTATTGATCCTGATGATACCTATGAAATTGATCCTGAAAAATTTAAATCCAAGAGTAAAAATACGCCTTTTGCAGGCCTTAAGGTCAAGGGCAGACCATTTTTAACCATGGTGAATGGAAAGATTGTTTATAAAAGATGAGAGATATGAGATATGAGCAGTATGATGACTGAAATACACAAAATTCTTGTTGTGGATGATGAAAAAAGCATGCGCGAGTTTCTTGAGGTTTTATTATCCAAAGAAGGATATGAGGTGTCAAATGCCAAAAACGGCAAACAGGCATTAAAGATGATTCAAAAAAATAATTATGACCTTGTACTTACCGACATACGCCTAGGAGATATTACCGGTCTTGAAGTCTTAAGAAAAGCAAAAAAGAAAAATGCTGATACAGTCATTATTATGATATCCGCATATTCAACAACGGAAATTGCTGTTGAAGCCATGAATGAGGGGGCGTATGATTTTGTGCCCAAGCCCTTTGATAATAATGAGCTTAAGCAGACGATTAAAAAAGCCCTTGAATTAAAGACTCTGGACCAGGAAAAAGAGCGGACCTCATCAGAGCTTCGGGACAATATGCATTTTAACAGGATTATTGGGAAAAGTCCTGGAATGCAGGCCATTTACAAAAGGATTAAACAGGTCGGCCCGACAAAGACCAATGTTTTGATCACAGGAGAGAGTGGCACTGGAAAGGAGTTGATTGCAAGGGCAATTCATGAAAATTCCCACCGGGGAGATAAATCCTTTGTGGTCGTTAATTGCGGTGGTATCCCCGACACCTTAATAGAGAGTGAATTTTTCGGTCATGTAAAAGGCTCTTTTACAGGAGCTGTCAGTGACAAACAGGGACTTTTTGAGGCAGCCGATCAAGGAACCATTTTCCTTGATGAAATCGGGGAACTGTCTCCTATTTTGCAGGTTAAACTGTTACGAGCTGTACAGGAGACCTCTTTTAAACCCGTGGGAGGGACAAAAGAAATTAAAGTGGATGTCAGAATTATTTCTGCCACTAATAAAAAGCTTGAGCAGGAAGTCATTGAGGGAAATTTCAGGGAAGACCTTTTTTTCAGACTCAATGTTATTCCCATTAAGGTCCCGCCGTTAAGGGACAGAAAAGGGGATGTGGGAATTCTTGCAAAACATTTTGCTGAAAAATATTCTGAAAAAATGGAAAAAGATATTGTAAAGCTGTCTTCTTATGCCATTGATTTTTTAAATAAATACAGTTTCCCCGGCAATGTCAGGGAACTTGAAAACTTAATCGAGCGAAGCGTGGCACTCTCATCCACAAACATTATTTTACCTGAAAGCCTGACCATCTCCATGCATAAGAAAAGAAGATGGATTGAAGGTATTAAAGGACAACGATTCGATCTTGATGATGTTGAGCAGGGCGTTGACCTGGATGAAATCCTGTCAATCATTGAGCATGGTTATCTTAAAAAAGCCATGGAAATTGCAGGCGGTAATAAAAGCAAGGCGGCTGATTATTTAAATTTAAGTTTAAGATCCATGCGCTACCGCCTTGATAAAACAGAATAGCCGGTTAATCCGCTTTTTTTATGAGCCAGGCAGAAAGGATTTCCCTGGTATTTTTATCCTTTAAAATGAGTGCGATAATATCCCCTTTTTTAAATGCCGAGGGTTTCAGGAAAATCGTATTCGGTGCATGGTATGTCGTTGATGAAGACAGTTTGAATAGAACATCACCTATGACCAGTTGTTTATCAGAGATTCTGTCAAGCTTGCCTGTTGCATCAAAGACAAAAGGATAACCAGGGTGCGCCGGTTCTTCAGCAACAGCTATTGTAGTGAGAATGATGAGTAAACAAAAAAAGCTGCTTATTACGATCAAAAGACTTTTAAATATCTGCATCTTTTTCTCCATAAAAATTTTTAATTTTTAATTTCTCTCCAATAATAAAATCCGCCTTCAGCTTTTTCAAAAAGCCTTTCCGTTGTTCCGGCTGAACTGCTGAAGATTTTCATTTCAACTGGTGTGTCAGGCATTGTTACAATAATCGGAGGATGTAAAAGACCATCATATCCTTTTCCGGTTGGGGGTACAAAAATTGTTTCACCAGGATTATCAGGGTCATCTATCTCAACCATATCATGTTGGTCAATGACGCCATCCATATTGATGTCAAACTGCGGAAAACTCAGCCGGCTGCCGTCGCAGGCATCCATTTCATGAACCATGGACGTACCGCCACCGGTACAGGGTGAATCATTGGGTGTAAATGTTATGGCAATAAGATGCCCGTCACGAATCATGATATCTTTAATTACCCGTTCACCGTCTAAAACAGAATCACTGTCCCTGTCCATGGGTAAATCAAAATACCAGCCAATGTGGTCACCGGACTCGATAAGACCACTGGTGCCATTAACTTCAACCCAGTTTGCTTCGTTATCACTTAATGTCCTTAAGTAATGGTCATGCAGATATTGAAAATCAACTTCTGTCTGTTCAAGCAGAGTGCCACCGGTCATTTTTGATAAAGTAGGGACAGATTCATTCCATTCACCAACCGGGAATCCTGTATCCCAGATTCCATAAAGTGATTGTTTGTCATTATTGGTTCGGTCTGTTTCTCCAATAAATTTACCTGTACCAAAAAGAACCATGAGATAGGGTGGATTAATATGATGACCATCTCCGTCCAGATGTGTCTTGGCACAATGATTCATTACATCGGGTGCAGACGTGATCGGCTGGTTCGGAGATGAAAAAAGCGGAGCAGGGGTGGTACCATCTGATTCGGTATAAGCAACATTCCAATTGTCAGGATCATCACTTGTCAGATCAAATTTCCACATATTGCCCAAAAGATCCCCGGCATAAGCATAGTCCACTTTCCCATCATTGTTAATATCAACCAGGGCTGGGGTTGACAGACCATTATTCCCTGCCACACCTGTATCGATTTTCTTAATCACTGCACCGGTGTAAGCATTGAGAATATAAAGTATGGCCTTGTCATTGACAGAGTCATACCCGTTTCCAAAAATAGCTACCCAATTGTGATTATTCGGATCATTGTTGGTTTTATAAGATTCAACGATAAAGATATCACTAAAGCTGTATCCCAAATCATCATCACTGGCAAATACCGCGCCGGCCGCTGTTAGCTGGGGATATTCCCAAAGAACGTCGATTCCATCATTATGGGCAGGCGTTGCCAGTGCAGTTTCAGAAAATGTGGCACTGTCCTGATATAATACTTTGGTAATATCCAGGCAGAAATATCCTTTTCCGCCTTTTTTTAGACCACCGGTTAGAAGAACAGTTTTGTTATTGTTTATTGTAATGGTTCTAGAAAAGGGTGTGGCATCGACATAGAATTTATGATCATAATCAATTAAAGTCAGATCGGTTAAATGGTCAAAAACAATGTGAGGGATATATGCAAATATTTCATTACCGGTTTGAGCATCAAATGCATGCAGCATCCCGTCATTTCCTCCCGTAAAAATAAGGCCTGATTCTTCTCCGTCTTCATCCACTAATGAGTCAGTATCATTATCCATGCTGTCCCCAATCACTAAAAGCGGAGCCGAATGGACAATATCCCCCAGTTTTTTCTGCCGGGATCTAAATCCTGTTACCTCTTTACCACGAATATAATCTACTATGTTTAAATCGCTGTTGATGGATGTTTTCTGAAGAGCGGTCAATTCGAGGTATCTGAACCTGACAATAGAATCATATCCATTATAGGTTACGATTCTTCGTCCTGTGTTCCAATCCTGGGCTTGAAGCTTTTCAGATGCCTTCCAGAGGATGTCACCTGCTTCTGTTTTAATTTCACCAGTTTCAGGATTGATAGGATATGCAGTAACATCCCCTTCCCAGTCTCCTGATGTATAGGTGGATTGATACATAATAGACCCTGTGTTCAGCTCATCCCCATTTACTGACACAGACGCACCCGAAGCAATCCTTGATGCCAGATTTTCAAAAACGGAATTTAGTGAAGAAACCAGCTCTTCAGGATCATCAGCACTGAAAAATTCTCCCTTGCCGTTTACGGCAGAATGCCAGAGATCATCAATTTTCTGTAAATCTCCACTCGTCGGATTGGGCCAGGTCGGTTTCGGGGTGTTGGGATTTAAAAAATAGGGGTCATCTTCATAACTAGGATCATCTGTGGTTCCGTCATTATCCATATCTGTCGGATCAATGGTTCCGGTGACACCAAAAGAGATCGAATATGTGATCATATGCTGGGTTTTTTTATCATCATAATTGTTTGTGGGCAGATGGTCAGGTAAAGTGTCGGCCAGATCCGTGTCATAATATTTCATGGCCATATCAGCCAGGGTATCTGAATAGGTATCTGCATAGGGTTCTCCATCATCCCCGTCTTCATTTCCAATTCCCGGATTGCTGCCGTTATAATATCCATCCGTCATCAAAATCGTAAATGCCTGCTGACAGGCACCGCCATCTGCCTGGTTTTTAAAGGGAGATGCACCCAGATTGCCGGTATATCCGTCATCTTGGTCATAATAGCGCCCAACATCTCTGAGAGCATATCGCAAAGGTGTACTGCCATCAGAATTAATTGAGTATAATAAATCTAATAGCGTGTCTGTCTCATCCACAGTGATGCCCCCGGAAGTTTTTTCAAATTTTACGGCATCTGCACTGGTGCTGCCGCCGGTGCTGCTGCCGTCCCGGGTAAGTTTTACATATCCGGAGGTTCCTTCGGCAAAGGTGTACGTGCCCAGAAGCTGCCATGAAGATGCAGTCCCGGTATCCCTCTGATTGACTCTTATGGAATCAGTCCCTCCATCATAAGACACGGTGTAGAGGGCATTTTCGTCCCGTGTAGACCAGTAATCCCACCAGGCATAGACTTTGTATTGACCGGCTTCAAGATATGGGGTCCATGTGGCATAATTGCCGCTCGAAGATGTATATAAAGAACTGCCGTTATATTCATTGTCTGCACCGGATTCGCTCCAGGAACCAGATGTAGTAAAGCCGCTATCTTTATTATCAATAATAACGGAGTTAGATTCAACATTTATGGGCAAAACAGTCTGCCGAAGCCCGGCGTTGATGGTATAAAATCCTGCATATACCCAGTCAAGATCTAAAATGGATTTTGATATGGCACCTTTGGCACTAAGTTCCCTTCGCCGATAGTAAGAGTACCAGTCAGCAAAATTTTGAAGGTCTTCCTCATCTGTTTTGTATGTAAAAGTAACCCCGTCCTCTTCATAGTTTTTGGGCTGGATGTCATTGGGAACATCGTCATTGCCCTGATCACTCTCATTATAAGTAACAGGAATGAGTTCTTGAGATTCGACTCTGCTGTCAGTATCCATGTCATTCACCTGATAATAGAGTCGGTGGTCAAGGATATCATCAGCATCTGTATCTTCCCATGTGACAAGATAGACTTCAAGATTATCAATAGTATTATCACTGTCACTGTCATACCATGTATAATAGTGGGCATTAACAATATTGACATCCGGGTATGCTATAGTTGTTGATACAAATTTAACGGCATCGGCAATGGTTGAACTTCCAGTACTGCCGGCATGACGCTCAATTTCAACATAGCCGGTATCATTGTCATCAAACGTATATGTGCCTATGAGAATCCATTCACCGCAAATCCCTGTTTCAGGAGTATTACTGGAAGCTGCCTGCTGGTTTTTATAAACGATATCAGTACCACCACTGCGGTTGATGGTGATTTTTACATTTGTATCACGATCGGTATAGCAATTCCACCATACATAAACTTTATAAGTGTCAGTTGCTGGTATGTCCGGTGTAAATCTTGCGGTACTTCCAATTGTACCTGTATAAAGTGAGCAGCAGGAAGGAGTAGGCCATTCAGGCTGCATACTTGATTCATTCCAGGTTCCGGTAGTTGAAAAGAACGCAGCGCCATCCTGGTTGTCCACAATTACCATAGAAATAAAGCCGTCAATAGTATCAAAGGTATCTTTCAATGTGATTGACGGATCACCGATACTGGTATGAACAGGGTTTGAATAAGGGGTTTTAAGATCTGCATTGTTCATCGTGTATGTGCTTGTGGTGGGCCAGGGTGTGTAGCTGGAATGAGGGTTGAAATAAATTTTGTTATATCCGGACCACTGGCTTTTCCAGTATTCTCTATCCGTACCCACCAGTGCTGTTCCATTGCCATCACTTGCTGGATAAGTATTGTCTCCTGGATCAGGGAATAAATATTCATGCGGAGTCCCTGAAATGGAAAATTTACCGTTATTTTCTTGTGTCATAAACTCCCAGTCCATACTGCCGGAGTTATCAAGGATAAACATGATATTAGGGGGAGCTGCCTGCACCTTTGTATCCATGGGATCATCACTGATGTCAATGCAAAATCCAACACTGGAAAAATATAGAAGGAAAAATAGAGAGAGTATGATAAATTGCCATTTTGTAATAAAGTGAATAATACTATTCTTTGTAGCCATTAGATCACCTCTCTTATAAACGTTTTGTATATCCCATAACAATTCTGACCATACTGTTGTCTTCAGTAGATTGACCATACAGATCAAAGAAATTCATTCTACCGCCGGTCCCGGTTCCTTCAACTTTTAATGAATGACCTGAGCCTAAAACCCCTGAGGGGATATCATTATCAACGACACCAAAACTTATACCGGCACCAAGTCCTGAGGTTTCAGTGAAAACAGCATCAATATCAAAACTTCCACCACCATCTAAAGGCAGGTCATTCTTATTGGCTTCCCATACCCAGCCGGATTCGAGGTCTTCCTTTGCAGCCTCTTTGGCCGTTCCTTCAGCCAGATAGAAATTTTGTTTATAGACTCTTTCATTTCCTGCAATGCCGACTTCAATAGACGTCGTGTTGGTTGCTGCAATGCCGATAATTGTCAGAACTACTAAAAAAAGCATGGAACCAATTAAAGCAAATCCGTCCTGGCTGTTTAAAATTTTGATTGGCATAGGTTCAACTCCTTGATTGGGCTATCTGATCTTTACAGTGTTAATGGTAATTATTTTTGCTGCACCATAATACGTTCCTGCAAGGGTCAGTGTAATGGTTTTTTTATTTGACGTGTCATCCGTGACGTTCCAGGTGACGGAATAGTCGAATTCTCCATCATCATCTGCTTCATCCGTATTCCCATCTCCATCATTATCAATGCCGTCATTTTCAGGATCATGATTTCCGGCTGTCAAATTGGGATCATTAAAGGGTAGGTTTAAAAAATATTCTATATGATTGGATGCAGTCGTTGTTCTTTGTGTCAAATTGTATGATTTGGCATTCCCACGAATTGCCGAGGCCTGCATGGCTGCAATACTTAATAACCCAATTGATAAAACAGCTATGGCAATCAAAACTTCTACCAGGCTGAATCCGTTCTGGGGACTTGATTTTTGTTTTAATTTTAAGTTTTTCATAGTCCTAAGTTTCGGCATTTAATAGTTGTGCTTAAAAGTCTCATTCTTTTGTTATTGTTTGGTGTAATAACGTATTTTCCAACAATGTAGGTGGATGTATTAATAAAACCGGGTTGCGTTCGGTCGGTTTCTGCAAGCAGCCAGATTTTGACCGCACGGATTCTGCCAATGGGTACATTTGCTGCCAGGGCAGTTCCCCCAATGATTCCATTGCTTCCAGGCCCACCCGGACTGTCATTAATATCAATAACCCCATCAAGGTTTGTATCCAGATTAGTATCAAGAGCGTTGCTCCCACTTGAATCTATGGCCCAGATGATATGCTGGGTAGCACCGGGATTCGTTGCCGTATAGGTATCAATCTCGCCATCAAAATCATCGTCAAACGCAAAAGCAAGACCAAAACCCTGAATGTTTTCGGCTAATAGTCGCCTGCCATTACCGCTATTTCTAGCTATATCAAGATTACCATCACCTGCAATGAAATCATAAACCGAGTATTGAATTCTTTCTCCGGGATTAGACAAAGCGGGAATTAATAAACCGTTATCATTTAAATCTTCTGTAATCTCGATACAACTGTTCCCAGTAATACCGGTATCCACGACGTTAGCTATATCTCTCGGGCGTATATCCGTAATCCCAAAATTACCACTGAGCTGGCTGTCATACCCTGCCATTCTGATATCATTTGTCAGAAGAAACATTGATGCCCGCAGTCCTTGTTGCATAGTAGCGACATCCTCCTGGATTATATAGCTCTTCTGCTGGGAGTTAAATGTCTGATAGATGGCAACCATTACAATGCTTGAAATTGAAAGCGCGATAAGGATTTCTATTAGTGTAAAACCTTTGGATCTGTTTGAATTAAAAGCTATATCAATCATTATTGAATCCAATTATTGGTATTAAAAGGAAGATTTCCATTATAGATCCTGGCTTTGGCTGTGCCGGCTATACTAGTGGTGATTGCATAGCAGACAGTTCCTATCTCATTTTGCAGATAAACAGTTGCCTGGCTTGAAGTTCCTCTTGTTCCAAAGCCGATTGCAGCGGTTGGTGGCGCGCTAAAAGCAGTACCATCCCATTTCGCTGAGGCATTTCCGGTACCAAAATCTACGCCACTGCTATAGGATAAAAGATCAATTCTGAATTCACCTGCTGTATATGCATCATCATCAAAGGTATCAAAATAGTAAAACCCCGGTGAATTTGTATAGTCAAATCTTATCTGGACAGGAATATTTGTTTTGATTGCCTGAACCCTTGCTTTCTGCATGTTCGACTGAAGATCACTGGCTGCGGATTTTAACCGGTATACAGGCAGCCAGGCATTAAATCTCGGGATTGCTACAGCAGACAGGATACCAATCATCACAACAACAGTCATAAGCTCGATTATCGTGAAACCGGAATTTGTTTTTTTTATTTTAATCATAATCATAGCTTTTTATTATGCTTTGCCTAATGAATTTAATGTGTTACTCCCGAATTCAGGAAACGACAAGGTCGTTTTTAGATATAATACATTATCAATCCATAGGGCAGTTAAGTCAATTAATATTCCTTTTTATAAATAAAGAACAGCAAAAATGATGCCATAATAATTTGCTTTAAAATTTATTTTTTACTTTGGCATTAAATTTGCTCTATATGCCCCCAATATGGTAAGGAATTAAACTGTAAAGAATCAGGGAAAGAGTTTATAAATTGTATTAATAAGATTTTTTTACATAAAATGACAAAAAATGTTAAATATAGATACAAAAATGTTTAACAGGTTAAAAGAATACAAGGATCTATTTTATATTTTTTTTAGCTCACGTCTTTTTTGCTGAAATATAGTTAATAAAATGAAATTTAATCGATATTTTAAAGATTTGATAATGAAATATGACTATCTGCTTGAGCAATATCTTCGTTTTTATTCATTCTACGCTTCCCAAGGTTTGCAAAGTGGTATAACATATAAAAATAGCATGCACTCTACTTTACTCATGATTAAAATCGTGTTAAGTCTATTATACTATGACAAAGTTTAGACAGAGATATATTAAAATTCCGGTTGAGAATGACCTTAAAACCAGAATGGTTTTTATTGGTGGTCCGAGACAGGTGGGAAAAACCACCTTTGCTCTGACGTTTTTACCAAAACCAATCGAAAGCCATCCCGCATACCTGAACTGGGACGATATTTCAATAAGAGCCTCATTGTTAAAAGGCGAATTGCCATCAAATGAAAAAAATATTGTTCTTGATGAAATACATAAATATGCCAGGTGGCGAAACCTTGTAAAAGGTTTTTATGATACAAACAAATCTGAGGTATCATTTATTATTACTGGCTCGGCAAGGCTGGATTATTATAGAAAAGGAGGAGACTCCCTGCAGGGGAGATATCATTATTACCGTTTGCATCCGTTTTCCCTTACAGAGTTGAATCCTGACCCTGGTAAAAAAGATTTTAAAGTGTTATTAAAATTTGGAGGTTTTCCTGAACCACTATTAAAGGCAGAGGAAAAATTTTGGAGAAGATGGCAGAGAGAGAGACTCCAGCGAGTTATTTATGAAGATATCAGAGCTCTTGAAAACATAAAAGAGATCAGCATGCTTGAATTGCTTGCCCAGGAGCTTCCTAACAGGGTTGGAGCACCTTTGTCTGTAAAAAATATCAAAGAGATACTTCAGGTTGCACACGAAACTGTTGAAAGATGGTTGAAAATATTTGAAAGAATGTATTATTGCTTTCGAATCCCACCATATGGCCCTCCAAAAATACGTGCAGTTAAAAAAGAACAGAAATTATATTTATGGGACTGGTCTCTCCTGCCCGATTCCGGTCCAAGATTTGAAAATTTTATTGCCTCACATCTTTTGAAGTATTGCAATTTTATTGAAGATACAGAAGGTTTTTCCATGGAACTTCGTTTTCTCAGGGATACTGATAAACGGGAAATTGATTTTGTTGTATTAAAAGAAGGTGTTCCTGAGTTTGCAGTAGAATGCAAAACCGGAGAAAAAAGTATCAACCCTGCTATTTTTTATTTTAAAGAACGGACGCATATACCTGATTTTTACCAGGTACACCAAGGCACAAAAGATTATAAAAAAAATGGAGTAAGAGTACTTCCCGTGGAGACGTTTTTGAAGGAACTTAAATTTCCTTAAACTTTTTTTTTAAGGATTCAAATGCTATAAACACCATGAAAAATTTTATTATATCCCTTGGGTTTGAAAGGGTTTGTTTTTAAAAAATAAAATAGAGAAACAAAATGTTGGCTATAGGCACAAAAATGTTTGATCGTTTATACAGCTATAAAGATTTATTTTTTATTTTTATCTGGCGGGAGCTATTGATCAGGTATAAACAGACTACCATAGGTGTGCTATGGGCACTGATTCAACCTTTGAGCATGATGTTTCTTTTTGTCCTTGTTTTTGGTGTTATCTTGAATATTGAAACCAATGGACATCCAAAGGTATTATTTTATTATTCAGGACTTGTTCCATGGACTTTTTTTTCTTCATCCATCTCTGCTTCCATCACTTCTTTGATTGCCCATAGAAATTTAATTACAAAGATTTATTTTCCAAGGGAATTGATCATTTTTTCAAGAGTTATGGTGTTTTTAGCCGATTTTATGGTTTCTCTTTCCCTGCTTGCCATATTACTGATGGTTTACAAAATACCTTTATCCCTTAACATGTTGTGGGCCATCCCATTATTTTTTTTATTATTGTTATTTACAGCAGCTATGGGGCTGATGCTTGCTATGATAAACGTATATTACAGGGATGTAAAATTGGCTTCTGGTTTTTTATTAAGGCTGTGGTTTTTTGCAACGCCGGTTTTTTACTCAATTGATCCTCTGCCGATAAAAATCAAATTGATACTTTTTTTAAACCCCCTGACATATATTGTTGAAAATCTTAGAAGAGTGTTAATAGAGGGAAGAGGGGTTGTGATCTGGCAGTTTTCCATTGAAACTGTATTTATCGTTTGTTTTTTTATTTTCTGTTATAGGTGTTTTATTTATCTGGAAAGGTCTTTTGCAGATGTCATCTGATATAGCCATAAGCTTTAATAATGTGAGTAAAAAATTCTCAAAAAGCTCAAAACAATATGGCACATTACGGGAAAATATCATGGATTATTTTTTTCCAAAAAAAGAAAAAAAAATCTTGAGAAAAGATGAATTCTGGGCTCTGGACTCAATTTCATTTTCTATAAAAAAAGGTGAAAGTATTGGGCTTTATGGACCCAACGGGTCAGGAAAGAGTACTCTTTTGAAGCTGATTGCAAATGTTATATCACCTACAAGCGGTAATATTAATGTTCATGGTCGCACCGCTCCTCTAATTGAGCTGGGTGCAGGGTTTCATCCTGATCTGAACGGCCTTGAAAATATATATATGAATGGTGCCATTCTCGGCATGACCATTGGTGAAATAAGAGCAAAAATGGATCAAATCGTTGAATATTCTGAACTGAGCGATTTTATTTTAACACCCGTAAAAAAATATTCATCCGGCATGAGACTGCGCTTGGGATTTTCAGTGGCCATTCATAGTGATGCTGATATCTTCCTGTTTGATGAGATACTTGCTGTGGGTGATGAGAATTTTAAAAAAAAATCTTTGGAATCTATTAAAGAATTGTCTGATGCAAGCAAAACACTTTTAATTGTATCCCATGATAAAAAAACATTAACTGATATGACTGATCGAATTATTTATATCTGTAAAGGTACTACTCAAAATAATTAATATGAGTAAATTTTTTAAAAATATTGTTGATCAGGTCAATTTATTAATCAGTGTAGGATTGGAAAAAAAAGCCTATATTTATCTTTTCCTTATGATAAGAGGAGCTCTTCTCAAATTATGGAGTGTTTTGTATAATAGTTTAGGCCTCAGTTATAATAATATTAATGAATTCAATGAAATTTATAAAATTCGGGATGGCCTGATTGATAAGTGCCTATGCTATTTCCAAACGAATCGAAATGCACACCATTATATTTATAAACATGACAATATAATTCTGGTTGTGGGAAAATTAAACTTTATAGATTTTTTGCAGATACAATATCTATTTTATAAGTGTTGCGTGCGTATTAACAAATCAGGTATTTTTATACGGCTAAGGCTTTCTAAAGGCTGGGGATGTGTGTTGTGGGAAAATGATTTTCCCATACAAATACTATCGGTTAAGGATAATGGTTCATACTTTATTCCGGAAAATAAACTTGCAAGAAAACGATATGGATATATTAATAAAGTTTGGGTTTTGGATAATAACAAGAATACTGAGGTTGATGAATGTCAGTTTGATATTGACATGGTTTATACCTGGGTTGATGATAGTGATCCTGAATGGCTTGAGAAGAAAGAAGCATGCCTTAGATTATTATCAAATGACAATTCTCACCACGTCACTTCCTTTTCTTCGTCTCGTTTTAAAAATAGAGATGAATTACTTTTCAGCCTTAGAAGTGTGGAATATTATGCCCCGTTTATTCGAAAAATATTTATTGTTACCGATGGGCAGATTCCCAAATGGCTTGATATAAAAAATAAAAAAATAATTATCGTAGATCACACGGATATATTTGATGATTTAACCCATTTGCCAACATTTAACTCCCATGCCATTGAAATGCATCTTCATAGAATAATGGGGTTAAGTGATCATTATATATATATGAATGATGATTTTTTTTTAAGAAGGCGGGTTAATCCCAGTGATTTTTTTGAATTGCCAAATGGCAACACAAAAGTTTTTTTTTCATCCCAACGCATACCTGTTGAAAATATCGGCCTTGATTTATTGCCAGTGGATACGGCTGCTATTAATGGTCAAAAGTTACTGGAAACGCATTTTTATGTGAAGGTTACAAATAAATTAAAGCACATGCCATACCCGCAAAATAAGCCTCTAATAAAAGAGATTTGTTCAAAGTTCAACGAGTTTACAAAAACTTCATCAACAAAATTTAGAAGCAAATCTGATTATTCTCTGCCAGCTTCTTTTTATCACCATTATGCTCTTCTGGCAGGGAAAGCACAAAAGGACGAACTTCCCTATCTTTATGCGGACATCGGGTCAAGACATTTCCTATCAATTTTAAATTATATTAGATTTTCGGGTAAATATAAATCTTTTTGCATAAATGATACAGGTGACAGTTCTTATCTTCCCTCTGACAAAATAGATAAATTACTGGATATACTCTTCAACAAAATTTATCCATATAAAGCCGAGTTTGAAAAATGAAAAAAAAAATAGTGATAACATATGGAACTTTTGACCTGTTGCATGTGGGTCATATCAGGCTGCTCAAGCGTGCAAAGACACTTGGGAATTATTTGATAGTAGGTCTTTCAACTGATGAGTTTAATGCAGAAAAACACAAGAGTTCCTTTATGGGATATGAACTTCGAAAAGAACTTCTCCAAGCAATACGGTATGTAGACTTAGTGATTCCTGAAAAGAACTGGGAGCAGAAAAGAGATGATATTCGTCAACACAATGTGGATATATTTGTGATGGGGGATGACTGGAAGGGAAAATTTGATTCCCTGCAGGAATATTGCAAGGTGTTGTACCTTCCCCGCACTCAGGATATCTCTAGTACAGCCATAAAAAATAAAGTTACAAATGGGAAATAGCTTGTGAATAAAATTATTCAGACCAAATCTCTTCCAAAAATTGATGAATCCCAGGCAAATGATGCCATGGCATTAAAGACATGGTGGGCCATTCCTTTTATTCAGCCATTTTCGCGAAAACTGGTCGTCTTTATTGTCAATAACACTGGGGTTTCCGCCAATCAGATTACATTTACTTCAATAGTTTTTAGACTGATTACAATAAGTTGTTTTTTTAGTACAAGTCGATCTGTGTTAGCTATCGGTGCAATCAGTTATTTTTTTGCATATGTTTGTGATTGTGCAGATGGTGCTGTGGCACGGATTAAAAAACAAACCACAGAGCTTGGACGCTACCTTGATCATATTGCCGATCTTATGGGAGATATTTTTATTCTGACAGCATTATCATATTCTCATGGATTGTTTGGATCATTTATGTATTCCGGGATGATTTTTATGCATATATCAGAGTGCTATATGAGTTATTTGGCTGGTTTTGCCATACGTGAAAACTTCGATGCTGCCAGCTCTCCAGAAATATTTAATTTTTTTAACCGATACAGACAATGGTGGTTTTCAAGAAATATCAAATCTTTTTTCTCTTTTCCCGATTACACTGCTTTTGTCTTTGTCTTCTCAGTCCTATTCGGAATTCCGAAAGCAGGTCTTCAGATCGGTTTTTGGTTCCTTCTGGTGATTTGCCTATACAGTATCTTTTCTACATTTGTTTCAGTTCATAGCCACATCAAACATTTTCCATAATTATTTTTTTTATTGCGACAATAACATCTATACTTTTAATCTGCATCATGCATTGTTTGTTTCTTTGACATTTTGGGGTTGTGCCATAAAGCGTACATGGGCCACAGGGCAGCATTTTATTGATGACAAAATGTTGTTTGCCCTGGGGAGCCCATTTGTCTGCAATCCCGGCACCAAAAAGTGATATCGTCGGAACATTGCACAATACTCCCAGATGAAGGATCCCGGAATCCGTACTGATCAATAATTTTGTTTGGTTAAACAATGTAGCTGTGTCAAGGATTGAAAGACTGGAGCATAGATTTATCCCTGTGTCCGTCTTACAATACCCCATGATTTTTTTGCATTGGTTATATTCCTTTGACCCACCAATCAGAATTGGTAAAAGATTTTTATTTGCGATCCAGTCTATGACGTTGGCCCATCTTTTTTCAGGCCATAGCCGTTCATCTATTGTTGCTCCCGGGAATAGACAGATGACCTTTTCTTCTTTGAATGACAGGGACTGATTATGTCTTGGAGGAATAAAATAAGGAAAGTTAAAATGAAAGGGTTTTCCAAGGCTAAATACGGTTGAAAAAAGTTCCCAGAACATCTTTGCTTCATAGATATGATGGCTGTATGCTATGGCCTTGTTATACATTTTCTCACGGCCCTTGGTTTTGAAACCGACCTTGGTATCTGCACGGACAAGTCTTGCAATAATAGCTGACAGGAAATGTGATTGTTCAGTATCAAATACAGCATCATAGTGTTTTTGGAAAACATACAGCATGGACTTAAAATTTTTATATGAAAATACCTGATTAAGAAAGGTAACACTTTTAAATATACTTTCATTTCTTGGTTCACATAGAATGTCAATCCTTACATGAAATGAGGAGGAGATTTCCTTAAGAATTGGGAGCAGCAAAAGGGCATCCCCCATTCCTCCGGGTCGTATAATCAGAATTTTTTTTAACGAAATGGTTTTGGATTTGGCCATAACTGCTTTGGGAAATAATTTTAATAAAACCGGGCCAATGATTTGATCAATTCGTTTTATGGTTTTGATGGTGCTCATCATGAACTATAAATAACAATGGTTAAAAACAGCAAAAAGATTGACGTTGTCAATAAGAGTTGTCTGTCTGAAAACAAGGTTTTAATCGGATCAGATCCCTTTCCAAGATCAGTCAGATAAATAAATCTGAAAATACCATAGGTTGCCGGTATGATGGAGAAAATTACAAGTTTGCCATGTTCGACTGCATACAGGGCATAAACAACCAGGGTTACGCTTCCACATGCCCACAGCATGCTGTTAAGGTAGGTCAAAGAATATCCGGTCTGACTTTTTCGATGAAGATGAGCCGTATCTTTCCCAAGTTGCTTGAGTTCGTTTAAGCGTTTGGCAATGGAAATCATCATGGCAATGAAAAAAACAGTTAAAAACAGCCAGCTTGATATTGCGACATTACAGACTGCTCCTCCGGCAAGCACTCGCAATACAAAACCGACAGCAATAACAAAAATTTCAAGGATAACAACAGATTTGAAGTATAAACTATAACTGAAGGTGAGAAGCAAATAGGCCAGAAGATAAATCATGAACAATGAAGGGAAATGGGAAAATGTGGATATTAATATAATAAGGGCAATCAAACCTGCTGAAAGAACCAGTGCGCTTTTTCCTGAAACAGTCCTGGCACAAAAGGGGCGGTTTTGTTTTTCAGGATGAAATTGATCATTTTCTTTGTCTACCCAGTCATTAACAATATATCCCAATCCTGAAACAAGGCTGAAAACAAGAGCACCTAAGCAGGTAATAAAAATACTTTCATTCACAAGGTCGCCGGAAAAAAACAGGGGGGAAAATAAAAGAAGATTTTTGATCCACTGGTATGGCCGTATCAATTTAATATAGTTTTTATAAAATAAGATGATGTTAGTTCTATCCCCGGTCATTTTATTAAAGTTTCCTGTTGTTGTCAGCGCTTTCAATAAGATAAAGGAATATATCACCATATATCTTTAGATGAAAAGACATTATTTATAAAAAAAATTAAAAACATTTGTTAAAAAAATAATCTCAGAGATATTTATTGTCCTCATGACAATTTTTGGTAAAAGATTTCAAAAATTGTTTGTAATTTAGTTGGTTCTTCGTGGAAACAAAAACCGTATTTTTTTTATAAAGAGATGAAAAAGATTGTTATATCAGGGTATTCTATGTTTTTTAAAATTTTTAATACGGCTGGCATTGTTTTTGAAATATAGGATTTGCAAGACAGTCTTAAAACAAGAATTATATTAACAAATAACATGGAGGTGGAAAATGTTTAATTGGCTAAAACAAAGAAGAAATCAGAAAGGTTTTACTTTGATTGAGCTCATGATTGTTATTGCAATCATTGGTATCCTTGCAGCGATTGCTGTGCCCCAGTTCACAAAGTATCGCGCAAGGTCGTTTAATACCCAATCAATTGGTGATGCTCGAATTGTCATGAACGAAGTCGGTGGTTTTTATGCTGAAAATAGTAGATATCCTTAGCCTTCAGCTTAATTTAAATATAATTATATAAAAATATAAGGAGTATCAAATGAAAAAAATATTTATTATAACAGCAATATGTTTCATAACCTTTGGATTTACATCAATAAGCATGGCATCTACAGTTATAATTGATGCTGACGATAACGGCGTTTTGAGCCTGCCGGGATGTGCGGCAATAAATCTTTCAAGAGGCGGAATTGCTTCATATTCTTCGGAGACTACTGCGGGTGGTTATGCTGGTGCTAATGAAGGCGAGCAATGGTGTATAAATACAGCAAGCACCAAGGGAACTGACGAAATTGCTTTGGAATTCATTATGAGGGGCAGTGCTGGTTCTGAAGATAATAATCTTTACCAACGTTTAACAGGGACAGTAGGTACTCTTACAGGTGTCGACACCAATCCTAGCACACTTGCCGGTGGCTGGAGTATTAGAGGTGGGAATTAATCCGATTGATATATTGATGACATAAAAATAATTTTAGATAAAGCAGAATCGGTTTTTCCGATTCTGCTTTATAATTTTTATATGGCTTAGTTAAGGAATATAAAATACTGTGAGCATTTTGTGCAATAGTGTGTATAAAAAATTCAATATGGGGTTAGGCAAGAGCCATGTTACGGCAGTCTCTAATGTATCATTTGAAGTTAACCCGGGGGAGGTGTTTGGTATTGTCGGACCCAACGGGGCGGGTAAAAGCACACTTCTTAAAATGTTTATGGGGTTTATTCGACCAAGTTCCGGTGTCATTACTTTGTTCGGCAAATCACCCTCCAATCCTGAAGCAAGGATTAGTCTTGGATACCTTCCGGAAAACCCGTGCTTTTATGAACATCTTTCCGCCATAGAATTAATGAAGTTCAGTGCCACAGTCTCCGGTCTTTCACAGAAAAATATAGATGAAGAGATTTTAAGGCTCTTGAGGTTAATGGATATCGAGCATGCCGGAAAAAGAAAGCTGAGGGGATATTCAAAAGGGATGGTTCAGCGGGCCGGGATCTGTTTTGCCCTGATTCATGATCCTGATTTGATTATTTTAGATGAACCCATGAGCGGCCTTGATCCGGTGGGTAGAAAGCTTTTGGTGGATTTGATTCTCAACTTGAAACAGGAAGGAAAGACCATCCTTTTTTGTTCTCACATTTTAAATGATGTGGAACGATTATGTGATAGAATAGCCATCATGCATTCCGGAGAACTAAAAACAATACTTACAAAGCAAGACCTCACTGAAAAGGGCAATCAGGTGACACTTACCTTAAAGGCAGTTTCTATCGAGGCATTCAATGAAATAGCCTCACTGGGTGTTAACTGCATAAAAAAAGATAAGATCACAAAGATTTCGTGTTCCCAAAAACAATTGAACAAGATAATAAACATTTCATCCCGATATGGGATTCAAACATCTAACCTTGAGATTTCCTCCAATACACTGGAAAAGTTATTTTTAAATACCATTGACGATGAAAAAGTTGAAGAACATTGTTATACTTAATGAAGGTGGAGCTTGATCTTTTATGAAACGCGTTCTGGCCCTGGCTATATTAACATTTAAAGAAGGTATTCGAGATAAGGCTTTATACGGCATTTCCATATTGGCGGTAATGATGCTGCTGGCCACTATTCTTTTGACCAATCTATTCGGTCATGAACTGGGCAAGGTCATGGTGGATTTATGTCTTTCAACTATTGCCTTTGCAGGACTTTTATTGACCTTTTTTGTTAATATCAATCTTATGGCCAAGGATATTGACAAACTGACCATCTATTCCGTCCTGTCAAAACCCATATCCAGAACAGAATATGTGGTGGGCAAATATTTCGGATTGGTTCTGCTTGTGATAGTTGCCTTGTCTTTACTTGCATTGTTCAGTACAGGGATTATTCTTATCATCAAAGGAATAGATCCCGGTCATTCTTTCAAGGATTTTTCATGGGTCTGCTATTTCCAGGCATTTTCCTATGAAATTATGATGTTTGTGCTTTTAAATGCCATTGTAATTTTTTTTTCCACTATTACCACCAGTTCTTTTTTAACACTGATTTTTTCCCTTAGTGTCTATGTAACAGGTCAGAGTATTGAAGAGGTTGTGGTCTTTTTTAAAAAAGAGGCCCTTATTTATGAGATCTCATCACCCATCAATGAATTTCTTGTTAATTATCTGCAATATGTTTTTCCCAATCTGTCTGCCTTTGATATTAAGACCTTTGCAAGTCATGGAAAATTGATTTCATGGGAACATTCCATCGCTCTTCTTGGATACAGCCTGAGTTATTCAATAGTTCTGCTTTTTTTTGCTGCTTTGATTTTTAGCAGACGGGAACTCAAATGATCACCCGGTTAAAACCCGTCATTTTATTTCTTGTTCTTCTAAGTATATTTGTGTTTTTTTCCATGCAGCTGGAAAAACAGCGGGAATCTTTGCTGTCAGCAAGTTTTATAGAACATACCCTGCCATCAAAACTCATCGGGCTGACATCCCTTGAATTTAAAGGCCTTGCATCGGATTTTTTGCTGTTCAAGTTTATGACATTTATTGGGGGGAAGGTGGCACAAAAGGACGTGATTGATGAAGCACAATGGGAAAGTCTTGTCACCACCCTGGATACTATTACCGATCTTGATCCGTATTTTTGGGATGCCTATCTCTTTGCTGAAGTGTTCCTGGCCTGGGATGCAAGAAAATTTGAAGATGCAAACAGGCTTCTTTTAAAAGGCACTCAATATATTCCGGATAATTACAGGGTATTTTATTATCTTGGATTTAATTATTTTTATTTTTTAAAGGACAATGAAAACGGCAGAAAATATCTTATGGAAGCCGCCAGGCGGCCTGGCTGCTCCAGTTACGTTGCCAATCTTGCAGCCCGCCTTTCCGTTTATACCTTTAAACACCGGGATGGCATTGAGTTTTTAAAAGTGATGTTAGGAGATACTAAGGACAGGGCAACCCGGGACCAATTTCAAATGAGGATCAAGACTCTGGAAATCATGGAGTATCTTGAACAAAAAATCAGTGAATTTCATGAGCTGTACCGGACATATCCCAAAACGCTGGATGATCTGGTTCGGTCCGGCCTTATTTCAAGAGTACCAGCAGATCCTTACGGCGGTGAGTTTATTATTATGCAAAACGGCCGTGTCTACACAACCAGCAATATGCTGTTTAAAAAAGATAATCTTAAGAAATAATGCTATCCCAGTTACAGGATGTCATCACTAAAAAGGTTTTTGCCGTTCTTTTGATTTTCGGGATATCAATGACTATGTGTTATCCGTTGTTAAGTGCCAACATCATTGAACTTGATGATACCCGGATGATAACGGATTTGAACAATCCTTTGCGCGATTATTCCGTAAAAAAAATTTTCTGGCCGGGTAAAACAAAGAGATATTACAGACCCCTGTTGATCTGTTCTTTTGTTCTTGACAGCAGGATATGGGCATTGGAATATTCCGGATATCATCTGACCAATAATATTCTTCATACACTTAATGCAATAATAATTTATTTTATAGGATTAAGATTTTTCAGGTATCATCCCAGGGTTGAAGTGACGGCCTTTCTGGCATCTTTAATTTTTCTTATCCATCCTCTAACCATTGAATCTGTGGCCTGGATTTCCGGCAGAACTGATATTCTGGGTACTTTTTTCTCTCTTCTGGCCTATTTATTTTATCTTACAAAGACTCGTTTTAGATATTTCTTTGTGGCTTTCATGGTTTTTCTGGGTCTGCTTTCTAAAGAGAATACACTGTCCATTCTTCCGATCATTGTGCTTTCCGAATTCTTTTTTTATTACAAAAATGGAAAAGGTATAAAATCAGTTGTGGCAGCAACAAAATGGGCATGCATATTGTCTGTGCCGCTTATTTCCTATTTATATTTGAGATTTGCCGGGTTTGATCTGGTTCAGTCTCAAATTGAAATTGTGTCTTCTTCAAAAGGCAATCATTTGGAAGGAATCAGCTTTTTTTCAAATCTGGAGTTTCTTCCTGCCATGATTGCATTTTATATTAAAAAGTTATTTGTTCCTTTTCCTTTGAATTTTGCGATTTCAGAAATCAATTTGGTTTTTTATACTATTTTATTTTTTATTCTGGCTGGATTTATTCTTTTGTTTATTTTCAGGAAAAAGTTTTTTTCCCCGGCCTGGGTGCTCATAATGGTCTTATCATTTTTTCCGGCTTTACCTATAGCCCTGTCTGATGTGGCCTGGACAAAATATGCAGAAAGATATCTTTATCTTGCAGTGCCTGTGTGTTCGTTTTTTTTCTGTGCGTTAATTCCAGATGTTCTGGACAGGATCAATGGGAAAAGAAAAATAATGATTCCTCTGGTCTGTACTCTGGGTATGATTTTTTTCATCGCTACTATCGACCGGGTGTTTACATGGAAAGACAGATTTACGCTTTGGGCAGATACATATAAAAAAAATCCTGAAAATGGAATGGTTCTATATAAATATGGCACTATTCTTGGAGATGATGAAGGTTTACAATATTTTAAAAAAGCAGTTCAAGTGGCAAAAGATGATGAATGGAAGGATCTTTCCTTGTTTGCCCTGGCGGGTCATGCCGTTAAAGAAAAAGACTATAAGACAGCCGAAGAATATGTTAAGCAGGCGTTAAAGATAAATTCGAGTCGAAGGAATTTATATAGTGCTGCAGGAATTATTCAAAAAATTATGAGCGAAGATGAAACCAAAGATGATAGCATCAGACAATTTTTAATCCAAATTTATCAAAAGGCTTATGAAAAAAAACCTAGACCTGTGGATTTGTATAATTTAATTAATATATATAAGAGCGCAGAAGATAGATTAAATGAAGAAAGATATTACCATTTGTTGCAAAATCGGTTCCCCAATTCCAGGGCAGCCAGAAATCTGTTTAAAAAATATAATCCTCAATAGGCCGCGGATAAGAAATATACTGACCGAGTTTACGTTGATCACACAATTGACATTTCAAACAAATAGTTTTAGAAGATATTATTCTTAACACAAATTGAAATCATTGGCTTTTAGGAGGAAAAATGAAAGTAAGATGTAATATCAAATCTATTGTAAATATTGTTATAGTTGTGTTGTTGGCATTTTTTATTTCCGGATGTTTTGGTGATACGTTTTCTAAAAATCCGGAAGGAGAGTCCTCTGCCGATCAACCCAAGTCCAGAAAAACCACGGCGGTTTATTATGATTTTGAAGATGTATTGATTCCCATGGAATTGAAAATTGTAAAGGACAGAACCGTAGTTATTTTAACACCCGGGTTTACCTCAGGAATCCTTACCCTGAAAGGAAGGGTGGAAAGACGGTCTTTGTTTAATTTTTTCAGCAATAATATGCAGAAAGATAATTGGAATGTCATCAGTCAGATAAAATCCCCGGGTACGACTATTATGGTATTTCAGAAAATTTCCAGAACTGCGGTAATTACCATTCGGGATGAACAGTTATATACCTATGTTGAGATTGGTGTGGCTCCAACTGTTACAGGAGAAGCAGGCTTTTCCGAGTCAACTTTGTTAGAATAATGGACTTGCAAAATAAAAATATTCTTCTTGGGGTTACAGGGGGGATTGCTGCGTACAAGACGGTGGAGCTTTTGCGGCTCTTGAAAAAGGCCGGTGCCAATGTAAATGTCATTATGACGGATAGTGCGCAAAAGTTTGTCGGTAAGACAACATTTGAAGTTTTATCTGAGAATCCCGTGTTATCGGATCTGTTTTTTGATACGGAATCCTCTGTAAAGCATATTGATCTTGCAACAAGGGCTGATGCCGTCATTGTTGCGCCTGCAACCGCAAATATCCTTGCCAAATTCGCCCATGGTATTGCAGATGATGCATTGTCTACTACAATGCTTGCTGTTACATGTCCTGTCATAGTCTGTCCGTCCATGAACACGAATATGTACCAGAATATTCGGGTGCAGCGAAATCTTGATATTCTTGAAAAGGATGGATGGCATATTCTTGATCCTGATTCAGGTGCCTTGGCCTGTAAAACTGTGGGTGCAGGAAGACTGCCCGACCCCTGGTTTATTTTTGACAGGGCACTGGCCATGCTCACAAAAAAGGATTTAAGCGGAAAAAAAATCCTTATTTCAGCAGGTCCTACGGTTGAAGCCATAGATCCTGTCAGATTTGTCAGCAATCATTCATCCGGTAAAATGGGGTATGCTGTTGCAAAAGCTGCTGAAAAGAGAGGGGCACAGGTTACACTGGTATCAGGCCCCGTCACTCTTGAATCACCTGTGGGTGTTGAGCGCTTTGATGTGGAAACCTGTGAAGAGATGGCCGATCAAATGCTTGCCAATCTTGATCACTCAGATATTATTATCAAGGTTGCAGCAGTGGCTGATTACAAACCCATAGATCCTAAAACCAGTAAAATAAAGAAAAAAGATAATAATAAAGGTCTTTCCATTTCAATGACTGAAAATCTTGATATTTTAAGACTCATTGGGGGAAAGAAGACAAAAGATCAATTCCTGGTTGGATTTGCGGCAGAAACAGATGACCTTGAAAAAAATGCATTATTGAAAATGCAGAAGAAAAATCTTGATATGATTGCTGCCAATATTGTGGGATCTTCAGACTCGGGTTTTAAGGCAGATACAAACAAGGTAAAACTTTTTTTTAAGGACGGTTCATTTTTTGATATCCCTTTAATGGATAAAAATAAGGTTGCCAATATTCTGATTGATTATGTTATTGAGAAAATGGGATAGATTTAAAAATGGGTGCAGATGTTCAAAACGACCCGGGCTCAATTAAGACTGAACTTATTCAGGTTATCAGGGATTTTTCACACTATCTATCTTACCAACAACAGATAGGGAATCTTTCTTTTGGTATTTCAGAAAAATCTGAAGACCAAATAAACAACTGGGGAAATAATTGGGAAACCAAAAATCGGGCACAGGACCCCTTTTTTTTTCAAGGACCTGAAAATGCAGATATTTTTATTCTGGACAGTGAAACAGATTTTTTTAAAGGGGAGAGCGGGGCACTTTTAATCAAGATTCTTGGGGCCATGAACCTTACTTCAGATTCGGTTTTCATCTGCAATGCATGTGATTTTAGATCTGTTTACAATAAAATAAAAATAGTTTCTCCCAAAGTTATCATTACCCTTGGAACCAAGGCGGGTCAATCCCTGCTAAAAATCAAGCAGCCCCTGGAACAATTTCGGGGAAAATTTCATGAATGTCGTGGGATTAAGGTTATGCCCACCTTTCATCCTTCTTTGCTTTTAAAACAACCTGAATGCAAACGCCAGGTCTGGGAGGATATGAAACTTGTGATGGAACTTGTTATGGAATTGGCAGGGTCAAAAGATGGTTCTTGATACTTTTATTGATACGCTCCTAGCTGAAAAAGGTTACTCTGCCCACACAAGTCGTGCATATCGATCAGATATTTCAGGTTTTATTCGGTTTTTTCTAAAAGATCAAAATGTTGCTGATGATGATAAATGTCAAAAATTATTTTTACAGCATGTGAATACACTTGATAAAAATGCTGTCAGAAGTTATCTTGCCCATCTTGTGAGATCAGGAAAGTCCAAACGGACTGTATCAAGGAAATTGTCATCACTTAAAGCATTTTTCGAATATCTTGTTATATCCGGACAGCTAAAGGTAAATCCGGCAGACATGGTGCCTTTTCCAAAACTTGAGAAAAACATACCCCGATTTTTAACCATTGATGATCTGTTTCGGCTTTTAGACTCCATCAAGACTGAGACCTGGTTTGATAAGAGAAATCTTGCCATGTTTGAAACATTTTATTCCACTGGCATACGTGTATCGGAGATGGAAGGCCTGGATATAGAAGATATTGACTTTAAAAGCCAAATGATTAAAGTCTTTGGGAAAGGTTCGAAAGAAAGGATTGTGCCGGTTGGCAAAAGAGCCTTGAATGCCATAAAAAATTACAGGGCAGCTTTGAAAGAAAGTTTTATACCGGTTTTTGTGAATAAGAATTTTTCAAGATTAAGTGCAAGGTCCATCCGGCGGATACTTGATAAAATAGTGAGGGACTGCCAACTGAACCTGCCGGTTTCACCCCATACGCTGCGTCATTCTTTTGCAACGCATATGCTGGATTCGGGTGCGGATTTAAGGGGAATTCAGGAAATCCTGGGGCATGTAAGCTTATCCACCACCCAGGTCTATACCCATGTGAGTATGG
>NZ_JAIOSW010000475.1 GCF_021107415.1 Desulfobacula sp. | reverse complement strand
ACGGTTCATACGCCATTGATCAATACGATGAGCCTGATATAAACAGAAAAGACAATACACTCGGCATTGGTGCAGGTCTTATATGGTCACCATTGCAATGGCTGACACTCAACCTTTCCTGGTCATTTACTGATTTTGATACAGATGCAGCTGCCAGAGAAGATTACCAGGAAAATATTGGAATGTTCACCATCAGCATGACCCCTTCAAGGCCTGTAAGGTTTCAGTCATCAACCCCGAGAGCCACACTGGAAAACAGACTTTTTGACTAAACTATGTAAAGTACTGAAAATGGACCTTAGCAATTTTTATGAACAAAAGTATGAGAACATCATTCGTGAGAAACTTATTAAACTCTGCATTAACAAACGCTGCCTCATTTTTTTATTTGGTTCCCGTGCCTGCAACACCAATTACAAGGGTTCAGACTTTGATGTAGGTATCCTGGGACTTTCAGACAAAGAATTTTATTCTGTTTCCTCTAAGTTTGATGAGTTTTTAGAAGAAAGTATTGTGCCATATAATGTAGATCTTATCAATTTTAATACTGTCAGCCCGAATTTTAAAAAAAAGGCTTTAGAAACAATTATAACATGGAAGACAGACTAAAATATAAAACCAAACAACTTAAAAAAGCAGTCAATGATCTTGGTGTATCCTTAACCATAAACACAAACCTAATGGCCCCTGAAGTCATTGATACAATAAAATCCGGCCAGGTACAAAAGTTTGAAGTTGTTGTTGATCTTTTGTGGAAAACTTTGAAAATTTTTTTATATGAAATCAATGGTATTATAGAAAATAGTCCTAAAAAGGTTATTAAAAAATATTTTCAAATTGAAGAATGCGAATATTCTGATTATGAATGGCTGATAAAGATGATAAACATGCGAAATGAGTTAAGCCATATTTATGATTCTGAAAAATTTGAGCAAATTCATTCTCTGTTGAATGAAGCCTTCACGGTTATAAAAAGAGTTGTCAAAAAAATATAAAAAAACTATCCTTCTGACATTTGATGTTGAAGATTGGTTCCAGGTAGAGAATTTTAAAGAGTATATTCCTTTCTCAAGTTGGGACTCTCATCAACTGCGAGTCGAGAAAAATACCCACACCATTTTAAACCTTCTTGATTCTTTTACCTTTAAACCAAAAGCAACCTTCTTTGTCCTGGGCTGGATCGCCAACAAACTACCGGCACTTGTTCGTGAAATCCATGCAAGAGGACACGAGGTTGCAAATCATGGCAACCACCACCATCTATGTACAAAACAAACCTTCAAAGAGATTATTGAAGATTTAAAAACAGGCAAAAAATTACTCGAAGATATTATAGGAAAAAGAGTTTATGGATACCGCGCACCAAGCTTTGCCATAAATAATGATATCCTGAAAATAGTAAGAGATACAGGCCACCTTTATGATTCAAGCTTTAACTCTTTTAGCCTGCACGGAAGATATGGAACCATTGATCTTCCTGATAGTTCTGATTTTTTTGAACTTCCCATCAGCAATCTGACTATCAATCAAAAAGTTTTTCCCCTTGGGGGTGGAGGATATTTTAGATTAATACCTTTCCCTTTATTTAAACTTGGCATGAATTGGGTTTTAAACAAAGATAAGACCTTTCTTTTTTATTCCCACCCATGGGAATTTGACCCGGATCAACCAAGAGTAGAACAGGCTTCAACAAGTTTTAAATTTCGGCATTATATTAATCTTAACAAAACCCAGAACAAACTTAACGCACTGATAAAAAATTTCAACAACTTAAAATTTATAACCTGTATTGATTATCTTCAACAATAGCCCTTTGTGCGGGTACTGGGATTGAGTTGGAATTGATTTTTTATTATTTCCTTGCATAATCAGGATACGGAAATTTTTGGATTGACACGTATCCATACCCATGGTATTGACATAGTATCATACTAAGGAGACATATAAAATATGCATACCCAAAAGGTTGCTATTACTATTCCGAAAGAATTAGTAACAATGATTGATGACATCAGTAAAAAAAGAGGGTTATCAAGAAGTAAATTTATTTCCATGATACTCAGAGAAAAGATTATGTCGGAAAGAAACCGTTATATCAAGGACGCTTATGATCGGGTCTTTTCAGACGAATCACTAAGAAAAGAACAGCGTATCAGCGCTAGGTGGTTTGAAGGATTAGGAACTGAAGAGGGCCAGGAATGGTAATCCGAAAAGGTTCTGTTTATTGGGTGGATTTTTCACCTTCAAAAGGCTCCGAACCAATGGGAAAGCGACCTGGACTTGTGGTTCAAAATGATCTGTTGAATGACAGTAAATTGAACACGGTTATTGTGGTGGCAATTACATCAACTTTAAAATTTGGCGAATTACCGGGCAATGTGACCTTGCGAAAAGGTGAAGCAAATCTTCCCAAAAGATCGGTGATTAATATGACGCAGATAAAAACTGTAGACAAGGTCAGCCTTAAAGAAAATATAGGCAGCCTAACGAAAGAAAGGATTTCCGATGTTTATAAAGGCATGAAACTTGTCATGGATATCCCTTAATTTCTGGCTTTGTGCCGTAGTGTCTTCGTGCGAGAAAAAAATAAGATAATTCCATGAAAATTACCCATCTCGGAGCAAAAAATTGTGTCACCGGGTCCTGTCACCTGATCCAAACCCGTCCGGAATCCCGTGACTGCATAAACATTCTTGTGGACTGCGGCAAGGCATATGGCCGTGACCCTGAACTGCCCTTTGACCAGTTTCCTGTTCAAGTCGCAAAGATTGAATACCTGTTTTTAACCCATGCCCACATCGATCATATCGGCAGGGTGCCGGACCTTATCGATGCCGGTTTCCAGGGCGAGATCATCTGCACCCATGCCACCAAAGCGCTGTTGATTCCCATGCTCCATGATGCCATGTCTTTTTCCAACAGAACCGACAAAGCTGTACACCGCCTGGAAAATATTATTGATGATCTGGCATGGGGCTTTGAGCTTCATGAAACCTTTTCCCTTAAACAGGGAATCACATTCAAACTGAGTAATGCCGGACATATCCTGGGGTCTTGTTTTATCCTGTTCAATTTTCCGACCCACCTGTCTAAAGACTTTAACCTGAAGGTCACACGCAAAGTAATTTTCTCAGGAGACCTTGGATGCACGGATACACCCATACTGCCGGACCCTGACCCGCCCGATGCCTGTGATCTTCTTGTCATGGAATCCACCTATGGAGATCGAAATCATTTCAACAGAAAAGGCAGACTTAACGCTCTAAAAAAAATGCTCCATAAAGCCCTTGCTGATAAAGGCGTTGTTTATATCCCCGCCTTTTCCCTTGGAAGAACCCAGGAACTGATTTATGAGCTGGACAGGCTTGGAATAAAAGTCCCTGTTTTTATTGATTCTCCCCTTGGACTTAAAATCACAAAAATTTACTCATACCTTGAAGCATTTTGGGATAAAGAGGCAAAGGATCTAAAAAAAAAGGGCGACCATCCCATTGATTTTAAAAATCTATATGCAGTAGAGAAATACCGGGATCATAAAAAACTTCTGAACATCACCGGTCCTGCCATCATCATAGCCGGCAGCGGCATGTGTACCGGTGGACGTATTGTGGATCACCTGAAACACGGCCTTGAAGATCCGTTAAATGACATATTTTTTGTTGGATACCAGGCAAAGGGAACACCTGGAAGACGCATGATTGAAAAACAAACCCCTGTTAAGGCGGGCATCCATACCCTTACAGGTTATTCAGCCCATGCTGATCAGAACATGCTTGTCAATTGGGTAAAATCCATGCCAAAACCGCCAGGAGAAATCCGGCTGGTACATGGGGAAGCCAATGCCCGTCATGCCCTGACCCGGGCTTTAGGATTGTGATCAAACCTGACCCCGCTTAATTCAAAATTTAAAACTAAAAACTAATAATCACAAGCAACCTCTTAAGAATCCTTAAAATATTTAAAATCATTTACAAAACATTGACCATGGTATAGTTGTTGCTATTTATAAAACAAGTCTGAGCAATTCTCCTTTTCGGCGCGCAGCCTCTTGTAACCGACAAGGCGGAGCTGTATATTTAATAAGGACACATTGAATTCAAAATTAAAAATAATCCGTTGGCAACAGAGATTTCAAAATCTCGATAAAGCTTTCACTCAGTTGAAAAGAGGGCTGGCAATAGAACATCCAAGTGATATTGAGCAGCAGGGTATTATCCAGAGTTTTGAATTCACCTTTGAGCTTTCGTGGAAAACCTTAAAAGACTATCTGGAAGCGCAGGGTGTTACCTGTCAGTTTCCCAGAGAAATCATTAAAAAGGCTTTTCAGCATCAGATAATTTCAGAGGGAGAACTTTGGCTGGATATGCTGGGTAAAAGGAAGCTACTGGCCCATACCTACGATGAAAACCTTGCCATGGAAGCATATAGATTAATAAAACAGAATTTTGCTCCACAGATCAGCAAATTAGTGCAATGGTTACGGGATTGTAATGAGCGGGAAGGAAATTGATTTACCAGCAAAGACCATTATCCAGATGGTCTCCATTTTTTCTACATACCCTGAAGTTGAAAAAGTGGTGGTTTTCGGCTCCAGAGTTCTGGGCAACGCCAAACCCGGCTCAGATGTTGATTGTGCAATCAGTGGAAAAAATGTAACGTCACAGCTTGTCAGCAGAATCCAAAACTATCTGAAAGAAGAAACATTGTTACCTTATTTTTTTGATTGTCTTTGTTTTGAATCAATACAAAATCAGGATCTGTGCAAACACATTAATACATATGGAAAGGTGTTATACGAGAAAAAATGATACAATTCATCCGATTAAATT
>NZ_JAIOSW010000025.1 GCF_021107415.1 Desulfobacula sp. | reverse complement strand
GCTTGCCTGTCACGCAAGAGGTCGCGAGTTCGAGTCTCGTCACTCCCGCCACAAATACCAAGGGTTTCAACGTTTTGTTGGAACCTTTTTTATTTTTTGGTGTCGCTTTTGCTGTTTTTCAATATATTTGGTATATTTTCCATCGCCATTGGATTCATCAGGAAAAAGATACCAAACTACTCCAAGGCGATCATTTTTTCGATTAAATAATGATCTCAGTAATGAAAATTTTTCGAAATCACCTACATCGCCTGCGTATCTATCCTGCATTTCAACTAATTATCCTTAATATCATAACCCATGAATTTCAAATTTTCCAAATCATGCTGATCTAAATTGGTCTATCATTTTTTCCTTTTGTGTTTTCCAATTTAGTATCTCTTTTTCCTAATATTTTTCGATGATTAAAACTTGAAAATTTTATGAATTTTTAGATTTATAGTTTTCTATTACTTTATTTCTTGTTTCTGGGTCCAAAGTTCTCAATATGTCAAAAAGGTGTGTGTTTTCATCAAATGGCGAAAAATCAAATTTTTTATTATGAAAACGATAAATTTTTGCTTCGATAAATTTTTCAGTGCAAATTAAAGCGTATTCTGTTTGTAAATCATATTCTCCACAAATGATTAACCCTTCAACGGTGTCATTTTCTTAGCTTTATTTTTTTTAATCCAACCCATATATCTCAAAATTTATCCGACTGTATCATCTGAACTTTGCCGTTGTTTCAGTTCAACAACTAACCATTTGTCTTGATTTTTATTCAGGGCAAGCAGGTCAATTTCACCAATTTCATTGGTATTAAATTTCCCCATATAAGAACCAGTATTCACCAAGTTCCATTCTTTTGCTAAGGTGGTTTTATTCCAATTTCTATATAGATTTATATGCAAGTCTTCTTCAGTCTCAAATATGTCTTTGGGAATTATTCCCTTTAACATTCTAAATGCATTTTTTTTGCTTGTGTTTTGTTTTAATTCAGGACTATTTTTAAGACCGTTGGATAATTGTATGTCCTCACATATCATACTTCTGGAAACTCCTAAAACTTCTACTGTTTCAACCCAATTATCTTTTTGATTTTTTAGTCTTTGATAATATTTTTTACAGGCATCTTCATCCTTGATCGACTCTGATTCAACATCATAGCCACAAATTTTACATTTTAATTCGTAAAAACAGGCAGTATTTTTGCAAAGTTTGCATTCTGTCATAATATTTCCTATAAAAGAAAACTCAGGATTTTTACCTTTAACACCTTAGCACCTGTATCAAAATCATCCTCATATCCAATATTTTCAATCGTTTCAGTGTTCACCGATGTGTTTCACGAGTACTCAAGTAAAATTCCAGTTGAATTCACCCTTACCCATATAAATTTTAATGATTCATCATTCATCTGTTTTATCAAACCTCTCGTTAAGATGATTTCATCTAAACGGTGTAAACACTTCTTTCCCATCCCTGGCATCAAATAAAATCTGGGAAACTTTCCTTCCCCCTTCTGTATCGTGAAATCCTTTAATATGATTCTCTTTGTTTCGCCCGGGATTGAGTCCTGGATTGAATTGTTGATTTCCCATACATTTCCTGATCGCTGCTCGTTTCTCTTCAGATAGATACATGAGGTGTCCTTTATATATAGTTATTGCATTTTAGATATTTAAAACCTTCATTTCTGACATTGATAAACTCATAAAGAGTATGGGCATCACTATTAATATATAGAGACTTACAGCAAGAAAGCATTGCTCTTAAATTATTTTCATAAGTTTTGTTATTCACCAGATTGGCACAGTTTAATTCTAATGAAATGCCTGTTTCATTTGCGGCAGAAACAATCTCAATGATATCCTTGGGATTCAAATAATCAGAAAACTGCTGAGAGCATAAATGACCTAATAATTTTATTTTCGAGCCATGTCGGTTAATGGCATTTAAATATCCATTTTTGATTAAGCTTGCGTTTCCAGAATATATTTTCTGATGTGCGGATAGCACTATGAATTCTGGAGTAATGTTTTGAATGTTGTCACAGATATCACCGGTTTCATTTAACAAATCTGCTTCCACACCAAAAATAACATGAACATCATTATGAATATTTTTCCATCTTCCAGAAGAGATTATACTATAATGGGTATTAGCATTGAAATTATAACTGTTCAGATATTTCTGGTTATGATCTGTAATAGCAATTTCGTTATATTTTAATTTTCCAGCCTGAATTACAATTTCATCTATTGAATTCATCCCATCTGAAAGTGTCGAAGAATGGATATGATAGTCTCCGGATGAATTATTATTTATTATTTCCATTTCTATCTCCCGTTGAGCAAGTCTTATAAAACTGAGTAACAAACTTGAATGACCAATTACTATTGAAATAAACTTTTAGATCATTATCAATCGTGACTTTGGTTGTAAAGAAATAAAAATTAACCAATTTTCCAGGGGGTTCTCGTGCAGGCAATTATTTTGAACTGAATTCCTTATAATATGTTAACTCCCAAAAATATCCTTCCGTATTGTGTCTAATGATATAAGTCCCATCGTCAGATCCTGAAAATTTAAAACATCTGTGATCAGGCGTCAACCACATATTAAGAATTTTATTCACATAAATCACTTTGTCATTCAGAAAAATAGAAAGGGGAGTTTCCTCCCCTCTATATCCTGAGTAGCATTTGACCTTGATTTTTACTACATTCCCGTTATTCATTAATCAAAATAAAATTAAATTTTATAAAAACTTTCTTCAAATTCAGGTTTGTCCATATACTGGCCCATAAAAAAACTCGGAAGATTATTCATCCATTCAATTGGATTTTCGGGAAGCTCAATACCGAGTTTTGAAAATGCATTTATAAAATCTTCTTTTTTGGGAGGACAACCTTTTATCATAACACAATCGTTTATTTTAGGATTTTTCCGATTGAGTTTAACCTGACATTGTCCAAGCAGTAATGTATGTTTATGAGTTCCTGAGGGTTTAAGCTTTTTCCCGGATAGTATTTCAATATCATCAAAAGTTTTATTTTCATTTTGAGACATAACTATTCCGGCTGTTGCATAAGCGAAGAATGGAACACAATATGTACACAAAGTGCTATCAACCTCAGGTAGGCAAATTCCCTTTATACCAAATGCTTCAAATATTTGTGGCATATCGTCTGTTTGGCTCTGCTCCCGTAAATATTTATGTGGTTTAATAGCCTTTTTTAAACTAATATCACCTTGAACATTAACATCTGTCAAATCAATGGATCTGTTTTGTGATGCTGCTGCCAATGCTATATGCGAAATTTTTTCAGGAGAATAACCCAGTAGAGTTGCTCCAATTTTATCATTGGAAATCATATCCTTTGAAGCAATAATTAAATTGGATCGAATAGCCTGACCATAAATTGAAGGACCATACTCAAGTGAATATATCCCATCAATAATATTGAGACCGGGCGAAAGCATTTTTGCCAATTTTGAGACATGGAAATCAAGATTTTTTTCCATATCGGGGTTGTGGCATTTTTTTCTTGATTCAATATTAATTAAACCTTTCAAGTTTTTTATACCAAGAGATACTTTGCACTGAGTATGAGTTTTTAGAACCGCCATATTTATGATGTGGTCTGCATTTAAAATATCCGAATTCACCGACAATGTAACATCATCTAAATCAACATCTGTAAAACTGGACTCATGCACATCTATTACTTTTAATCCATATCGTTTTGACAATTTATCCAATCCCATTCCTTTCGTTGCCTGGGCTATTATGGATTTTGATTTGTTATTGATATTGGCGGCACCTTCAACAAGGGTCAGGTCACTTATTCCATGCTCATTAAAAAAAATGACAAGATCCTCTATCATTCTCGCAGTTGTCAAAACACCGTATTTTGGAAAGGGAACACCATCAAACCAAACGACAAAATTAGGTTTAATAAAAACTTTTGAATTACCAGATATTTCTTCGATTCCACCTGCTATATCAATTGCTTTTTTCAATGAGTCGTATGGTTTTGTGTATTTTACAAGACCGACGTTATGCATAATTTCCTCCTATTTTAAAGGTCATTTAGTTTAAAACTTCGCATTCGGTACAGCAAATAAAATAGCGGGGTATCGAAAAAAGGTTCTCAGAATCCTTTAGCAAAACAAGGAATAAAATTCAATTTGTTTGTTATAAAAGGGCGAGCGAACGAAATTTTAGTTTGGATCTTAAATTTATCAGATTGTTTCCGGACTTGCCCAGTTTGATTCTCAGAAAAATAATAAAGACCATATTTTAACAATTTTATTCAAATGGATCTCTTTATCAACCATAAAGAGAGGTAAAAAACCAGTCAATTTCAATTTTTGGGTACAATTTTTTTTCGGATCAATTTTTCTTTTCAAATTTCAAATTTTGAATTTATATGTAGCTGTCCATTCTGGTAATCAAAATGAGTTTGTATATTATTTGAAAAAGCGGATTTTCGCTTTGAAAAGGATACTGGTCTCTAAAAATTTCAAGAAGTCACTTATAACGGTTTTAAGTGGGGAGGGGGGCGAACAGGTTAATTTTAGTTGAATTCATTAAAATTTATACAGGTGTTATAACTGAACAGAATATTTTTTTAACTCTGTCATTAACCAAAGGCAAGCCATATTCCAACTCCCATCATTAATAGTCCTGAAATGCTATTTAGAAGAATGAGATTTCCTTTTTTTCCAAGAAACCGGCTAAGGGTTCTGCCACCGTTTGAATAGAGAATAAGGCAAGTGAATTCAGTTGTCAGAATAATTCCAACCAGAATAGCAAGCTGAGACATAAGAGCTTTTTCAGGATTAATAAAAGGAGGCAAAAGGGATATCATAAATGCCCAACCCTTGGGATTTGCAATGGCTGTAATAAATCCCTGAAGCATAAGAGATTTTTTGCTGATACTTAAGAGTTTTTTCTGACCAAACCTATCGGGCACTTTATCTCTTGACCGGAGCATCTGAAAACCAAGATATAAAAGATATGTTCCACCGGCATATTTTAAGAAAAGAAATAAAACTGGAAAATTTAACATTAATGCAGCAACTCCGGAAACTGAAGCGATGGAAACCAGGGCAACTCCGGCAAGTTCTCCCCACATCATATAAAACGTTTTTCTTACACCTATTGTCATTCCCATCGTTAGAGCAAGTGTCATGCACATACCGGGAGTCACAGATACAAAAAAGAAAGTAGGTATAAAAATAGTTAAAACAGATGATTCAATCATTCCAAGTGCCTAATATTATATATTGAAAAACAACGTTGGAACTTACAGGAATAATAATAAAATTGAAAGTAATTTGTATGATTTTGCAGAATTTTATTCAGATGTTGGAGAATTGTTTTTTAAATCAGGTAAGTTTCGAATAAAATTTAATAAAATTTTTAATATTTTTTGAGAAATTATTTGCTTCAGATCATAGTTTATAATGCCGTGATTTTCGGTGTGAAAATTTTAATAAGAGGAGGTGATTTATCTCCAATAAAAGGTAAAATGAATCTTGATAAATTTAATTCTGCCTTGTCCCATATATTTTAATTTTCCACCAGTCCCTAAAAAGACAGTCCATACCATATGTGGTAAGCTTATATTTTCTTAAAAGCCCGGACTGGTGAAAGAAACCCTCAGCAAATTATCGGATTTGACTCCTGACACATAATACCATTATGTTGCGAGTGACTGTAACCACTTGAATTTTTAAACAAATTTCATATCCGACCATGCAAATGAATATTGTTTTTAAATTCAACAACTTAAAGAAAATTTTAACAATTCTTAAAACCACTGACAACATAATCTTTTGTTTTACTACGTAGGCCGCCGTGTCTGGCAAAATCCGTTCCACTCGTTACAAACTATCAAGCCAGGTAAGTATTTCAGCACTGTTTGACCAGTCTATTAATTCATCAATCTTCTTGTCCTGCTTTATTTTAGACTGTGTGCATTCAATAAATTTTTTCTGTATATCACGTTTTCTGGACAGATCAAGCTGTAGATAGATCATTGTGGATTCGATACTTTGATGACCAAGGCGATTTTTTATATCAGAGACCGGAGACCCTGAAGCAACCATATTCACGGCACAGGCATGCCGGAAGCAGTGGACAGGGCTCAGTCCTTTAAGGCGCTTTGGCGGTAATGCTTTTGCCAAGTATTTTCTACAAATCTTATTGATACCATGGCGTGTCATTCCTCGTTTCCGCTGGTTGATGAACAAACGATGCCCGTATAGCGGGATTGGATCTACTCTGTAATTTATAATGTATTCTGAGATCAAAGAAGCTGTCCTGGGCCAAAGATGAATCAGACGGTACCGGTTTCCTTTACCAAGAACTGCGATGGTTTCATTTTCAGGATCAAAATAATCAAAAGCAAGCGTGGCAATCTCACTGGCACGGGCACCAGAGTCATATAAAAGATTAAGGATGGCATAATCTCTCATCCCTTCTTTTTTCTTAAGGTCCACTGCTTTAAAAACCTTCATGACCTCTTTTGGATATAAAAACCCCATCAGCTTTTTTTGAGCCCTTTTCTGTGGGATATTCAAAATAATCTGAGCAATATGTTTTTTGTCCGGATGCATGAACCGAATCATCTTTGCCAATGATTTTATCACAGATAGACGGTTGTTACGGGTTTGGACAATGTTTTTTCTATGGAACTCCAGGTGATGTAAAAAAGCCAGTACAGAATCTGCTGATAGATGTTCTATTTTTAGAGACTTAATCTTAACTGAATGATGTTGAGCCAAAAAATGTAACAACAAAGAAAACGTTTGCCGGTAAGCTTTAACACTTTGTTTACTCGTCCCTTTTATCCAGGGTAAGTATTGCGTAAAATACTGATGCAGGCAACTTGTTAATCTCATACACCCTCACTCGTTGACATTGAAAAATTAAGCATTTGGCCGCGATGCTCAGCATCCAGCACTTTTAAATAATGGGTTGTATATTTGTATTTGCTGTGGCCCATGTAAACTGCCAGTACCGGCAGGGCATTTTGGCAAGATTTACCCTGCTGTTTAATTCGTTTTAGCGTGTTCACAGCAAACGAATGCCTCAGGGAGTGGTGTGACGGCCCGCTGAAGTTTGTGGCACCGATTACTTTTCGAGGCTGATCAAGATTAATATAGGTGAGAGCCTTTTTAAATCTTCGATTTATAAAAATACGTATCAATTTACCCCCTTTCACTTTTACCAGCAAAAAAATACTGTCATCCTCATCAAGAAACGACAGGCGAACGTTTAACAGGTTGTTTATTTCATAGGCTACGGCTTTTGGTATAGGGATCAATCGGTCTTTTCTAAACTTTGTTTTTTCAATATAGATTGTTCTTTCTTCGGGTCTGTAATGAGTTTTTAATAAATTAAGAGTTTCCGAAGATCTAAGCCCGCATCGAGCCATCAACAAAAAGGCGATATAGGCGCTAAAATCTGATAAATAAAACCTCTCGGTTGTTCGCATCAACTTGATTACAGCATTAAGGAAAAGGTCTGTTTCTTTTGGAGAAAATATAAAAGGAATAACTTGATTTTCTTGTAATTGGGTAATTTCCTGTAATGGATTTTCCAGGATCAAATCTTTGCGTATAAGATAATTAAGGAATATCTTGATCATTCTAAAACTCATATTTATGGATCGGTTTTCATGATCAAGATCTGCTCTGAACTTGATAAAAAATAACGGATCAAATGATGCCCAAGTTACTTTTTTTTCAACTACATGTCGATCAAGCAGCTGAAGACAGTATACCATCACACTATCTGAATAACCCAGTTGAAGACGATATTTGATAAAATCTTCCATTTGTTCAGCCAAAAAACTTTTAAACCGTTTCATCAAGGATAATCTTCCGCATAAGGTTAATATGGATACTCAAATACTTACGGCTTGACTCGATATTTTTATGACCCATCATCTCTTTGATTTCAAAAATGGATGCGCCAGCCTCCAGAAGGTTTTGCGCATATGAGTGACGCAGCCAATACGTGCTTCCCTTAAGATTGTTTTTATGCATGCACTTCCGGATAAAGTGGGATATATTATTATTTTTAACAGGCTGATAAGGTGGGACAATCTGTAAAAACAAAGTCCGACGTTCACTTTTCGGCCTCCCTCCAACGATATAAGCGGTGATTGCCTTGATGATGTCATCCGGGAGCGGAAGATGAGCCGGGCTAAAATTCTTTCTGGATCGAATAAAAATTTCTTTTTGTTTGAATGAGATATCATCCAGCGTTATCAAACTGATTTCTTTGGGACGTAATCCCAGGTAGTAAATCAGGTGCATCCCGGCATAAGTGCGAAGATCTTTTGCATTAGACAGATCGAGACTGTTAAATACTTTCTCGACTTCTTTTGGGCGTAAAAATTTAGGTGGATTTGATCGCCCAAAGTCTGGAGGGCTTACCACCAATGGGGCAAGGTCCTTTTTGATATATCCCTCCCGATATAGATATTTTAAAAATTGGCGCAGATTTGATCTATGAGTTCTACATACTCCAGAAGTATAATTTTTATTATAGTGCCCTAAGAAATGATCAACCTGTTCGATTGAGATTTTACAAAGAGAACTATTTGATTTTTGAAGATAGATATCAAAGCCGGATAGTATTTTCCACACACCCTGGACTGTTTGTCTACTTCGAACTTGAAGTCGATAATAATTCAGGTATTGCTCGTATTCCGTTGGCAGTACGTTCCGTCTTACCCTAAATTCTTCAGGAATTTTACAGCTCTTGATAAAACGTTGGGTAAATCCTTTATGCGGATCAGGTGTCATGGTTTGTCCTACTTTAAAATTGTCTGAAGATATTTGACACTGTCGACAAACCCGGTGCTGTGCCAGACCATCACCATATCAATGGTATTAAAGTTTTTCTCACACCGGAAGCATCTGCCAAGATTAGTTTTAGGATTGACCGCTGTTTGGAACTCGTTGCACAAGGGACACAGAAAACGAAAAAAGCCCTCACTGATTTTGGATGGAATAGCCAATTCTTTTTCGATTAAAACATCTATTGGTATTGAATTTCGTAACTCATAAAGTTCCTGGGAAGAAAAGCATTTGCCCATGTCGACCCCCTTTTTTTTGGTCAATCAGTTTTTTAAGAACATCAGGCACCAATTTTACTGTTCCCTGATCTGTGAAATCAATGATATCTTGTAACGCAGTTTTATTTAACTGGGTATCAAAGCCAATAAGGACAATGGTTTTAGCTGATAAGGAATCTTGTAACGCATTTTGCATTAAATCACTTGAAAATCCTTTGTCAGTAATGGTCTTCAGTGATAAGGTCTCTTGTAACGCACCTTCAATTAAGGACGTGGTGTTTTTAGATTTTTTTCGTTTCCAGTAACCTGGGTTTTGCTGGCGCCACTGCTGAACACGGATGACGTTTTCAGGGCCTGAAAAATGGTCTTTATTTTTGGATTTCTTTAACCATTTTTGCTGACTGTATCGCTTGCTGGCTTCTTTGCATTTTGATTTTCTACAGAACTTTTGTCTTTTCAGATTGCGGGGATCCGGCTTGTATAAATCATCACAGTGTTTGCACCTGCGTCTTCGTATTTTCTTTTTCATAGACCTGGTACCTCCTCAGATCTATGATCGGCCTATGCGAAAGGTTGGCGGGGTATTGTTTAAAAAAAAGGGGCGGGGTCTGCGGGATAAGGCGGGGTAAACTCGCAACAGAAAAATACTGGCTACATAAATACCATAATTACTCACGAGGAAACCAGGTTTTGATTGTGATTTTTTTGCTTCCTACAATTTTTATCTAATGCAAAACTGTTCTGATACCTTTTGAATCGTGGAACATTGGAAGAATCAATCTATATACAAGTAGTCTTGAGTTCCATTCAATCAGCATCATCTCCAATTGCTTAACGGCATATTTGTTCATTTGATTTTATGGTCTCCCATGTAAAAGAAATTTATTATTCTAATAATTTTACACTGGGGTATGGGGATGAAAACCATGGGCTATTGAAAAAGAGGTCTTGAAGCGATCGAGAACACCCGTTTTTATTGTTCCGTTTGAGAAAAAATAAAATTGACCTATTATAAAAAATCGTTCAGATAAATTAGAGACATTAGTTTTTGGGTATCATTACATGTAAATTATATAGTAACTAAGTCATGACATTCAAACAGAATCGACCAAATCCTTTGTGTGAGTTTGTTGGAAGAAAGCGTGATAATAATGGCTGGCAGAAAAGGAAAAAAACCAATAGCTCGCCAGGTAGTTTTGCAATGGATATCAAATCCATCTACAGTCGTGTGATAGATAAGGCACTGGTTGTATTAACAATATTTTTAGTCATGACTGACATTGCATTTGGCCCCAGAGCCGGATTCATTGTCTGTGTGATTAATTTGAACCTTGTTATTATGGTCGAATTCGCAGTAAACATGTGGTTCAATTATTTTAATAGATTTTTTTGGCAACAATCAACTAATATTTTAATTTGAGTGTTGTTGTATAAAAATTTTCCACTTTTGTTCAACCCATTCCAGATGTTCGGCCATCATCATTCTTGCGGAAGAAGAATCTTTTTTTTCAATTGAAAGAAACACATTCTGGTGTTGCTCAAAAAGCTTCATAATGTTTGCCTTATCGCCAACCATTATGTTTATGACATATTGAAGATCATTATCTGAAATATCAAAAATATTTTTTAAAATATGGCTTCTGAAAATATTGTGACTGGACTGGGCAATGGCGAGATGGAATTCAAGATCATCACTTAGACCTATCGTTCCATTTTTCATGTCTACTTCCATTTTTTTAAGGATCTGTTTTATCTTTTCAAGATCGGCTTTTGTACGGTGTTCAGCTGCAGCCATTATAGATGCCAGCTCGATATCTTTACGGACTTCATAGAGCTGAATCAGTTTTTCTTTATCCTCCTCAAGGATCTGGCGTAACGGATCGGAAATAATTAATTTGCTCAAACTACTGATATATAAGCCCTGTCTTTTTCTGGTTTCGACAAAGCCTTGGGTTTCAAGAATATTGATCGCTTCCCTCAAAGACGACCGGCCTACACCGAACATTTCTGAAAATATTCTTTCCGGTGGAAGTTTTTCGCCGGATTGCAATTTTCCATCTTTGATCAAATTCCGAATCTGATTTGCAATTTCTTCACTAACTTTTTGTAATCTTACTTTTTTAAATATCGTACTCATATTTTAATTCCAGATGAAATTAATGATTTATATCTTTAACAAATCAACTTTCCTTGTATCCGTTTAAAATAGATATCAAATCATAATTTGTCAACAACATATTTTGTGGTCTGACCAACAATGCAGATTGGGTGTTCCATGAAATATTAGCCACAATTAGTAAGCTTTTATATGTCATTAGCTGATATTACCAATATTTTATGGCATAGATCTCTTAACAACCCAATAGAAAATACTTACACCATCTGATTAAATCGGTAATTTCAGTAACTGAGCAATTTGTCCATATTTAAAACTCATTATTGAGGGGTAAAAAAAACTTGACACCGCCAAAAAAATTTTGGTATGACTATCAGGCCACGAATGGCATAATTGTATTTTAATCATCTAATAAGGAGAAACTGTAATGAAAAAAATCACTCTAACCATTATTTCTATCGGCTTGGTCCTGATGCTGGCTGTTAGCGCTAATGCTCAAGAAAAAAAGCTGCTGCTTAAAACCCCGCTCTGCTTTGCAACATCGCTTCCTGTTTTGGGCGATTCTATTCCGGCACTTGCTGAAGATATCAAGGCGGCCAGTGGCGGAAATATCCAGATCAAATATTATGAACCCGGTAAGCTTCTTCCGCCATTTGAAATTCTGGGTGCTGTTTCCTCGGGTAAAGTCAATGCAGGATTTGGTGCCGGTGTTTACTGGCAAGGAAAAATTCCGGAAGCGGCTCTTTTTTCAACTGTGCCTTTTGGACCGGAAGCAGATGAATACCTGGCCTGGATTTTTAACGGTAACGGGCTTAAACTTTATCAGGAAATGTATGATAATGCAGGCTACAATGTGAAAGTGTTGCCCTATGCAATCATTTCCCCTGAAACATCAGGCTGGTTCAGCAAACCAATTAATGGTCCTGAAGATTTTAAAGGGTTGAAAATGAGATTTTTAGGGCTTGGCGGAAAAGTAATGCAGAAATTAGGTGTTGCTGTCAATGTAATGCCGGCCGGAGAAATTTTCCAGGCACTTGAAAAAGGTGTTATCGACGCTGCTGAATTTTCATTTCCTGCCATTGATCAAAAACTTGGGTTCTATAAGGTTGTAAAATATAATTATTTCCCAGGATGGCACCAACAGGCTACATTGCTTGAAATGCTCATAAACAAGGATACCTGGAATAAGATGTCCAAAAGCCAGCAGGCGCTGATAGAGATGGCAACCAAAGCAAACATCGTAAGAACGATTGCCCACTGTGAAGCCATTCAGGGAGCGGCAATCAAAGAGAATGTTAATACCCATGGCGTTAAAACAATGTACTGGTCCGATGACATGCTGTCTTTGTTTAAAAAAACCTGGGATGAAGTGGTTTTAGAGCAGGGTGAACAAAGACCTGAATTTAAAAAAATATGGGATGATATGTCTGCATTCAGAGCAGATTATGCCTATTGGAAAGAAATCGGTTTTTTACCTCGAAAAATCAAACAATAAAATCAAAGGGTTAAATCATGAAAGTTGATGAAAAAACCACCCAAAAAAGCTTACTGGATCTTCCGGACAGAATAATCATGGGTGTCGGTAATGCCGCATCATGGCTGATTGCCTTACTACTTGCGATGATTATTATCCAGGTCATTCTTCGCTACGTCTTCCAAAAAAGTTTTGTAGCGCTTGAGGAGATACAATGGCATATATATGCAGTGGTTGTTATGTTGAGCTTTTCATACGCTTTTGTGAAAGATTCCCATATCCGTTTAGACATCATGCAGTCACGATTTTCCAGGCCGACAAAAGAAAAAATAGAAATCATGGGTATAATTTTATTTCTTTGGCCCATGATTTTTATTTTTCTTATGCACGGCTGGGATTTTGCTGCAGAAGCATTTCGGGTGGGAGAACGATCTGCTGCGCCCATGGGGCTTGGGTATCGATGGGCAATCAAATCTATTATTCCCATTGCATTTTTTTTATTGCTTTGCGGTTCTTTGTCCCGGCTGATCCGGGCTGTAATTTATCTTAAAAATAATCATGGGAAAAAATCTGATGGATTCTAATGGTATCCTTGTCATAGGGATGATGCTTAGTTTTATCGTGCTTTTGTTCACCGGATACCCAATAGCTTTTATTTTGGGTGGTGTGGCCATGGCCTTCACATTAATCGGCTATTGTTCAGATCTCTGGCTGGGTACGATTACAGGACTTGACTACATGACCATCGGTATTGTCGTTAATCGTCTTTATAAAGTCCTTTATAACTGGATACTGATTGCCCTGCCAATGTTTATTTTCATGGGATTGATGTTGGACAGATCCGGTATTGCAGAAAAAATGATGATTGCCATGCAGGGTCTGTTCGGCAAGGTTAGAGGGGGACTTGCCATTAGTGTCACTGTCATCGGTATTCTTCTTGCCGCAGCAACAGGGATCATTGGCGCATCTGTAGTACTTCTGGGATTATTATCTCTTCCGGCCATGCTCAAGCAGGGCTATGCAAAACCTTTGGCAGTGGGAACCGTGTGCGCTTCAGGCACCTTAGGTATTCTAATACCTCCCAGTATTATGCTGGTGATGATGGCCGATCAATTAAGCCTGCCCGTGGGAGATTTATTTATGGGCGCATTGATACCCGGAATTATTCTGGGCCTGCTCTATATGATTTATATACTGGGCTATGGTTTTCTTCGTCCACAGAATGCACCCCTTGCCGAAGATCAGCAGGAATTAAAATTCAGTGCCGTCTGGGAGGTATTCAAAACCATCCTTCCCACCGGAGCATTGATTCTTGCAGTGTTGGGATCCATATTTATAGGAGTTGCAACACCAACCGAAGCAAGCGGTATCGGAGCGCTGGGCTCAATCGTGCTGGCACTTACCAATAAAAAGTTGAATTTTAAAATTTTCAAAGAAGTTTTACAAAACACCTTTAACACAACCGGATATATTTTCGGTATCCTTATCGGAGCGACCTGCTTTGCCCTGGTGTTAAGAGAGCTTGGCGGCGATGAATTTATTGCAGGCCTTTTTTCAGGCCTTCCCTTCGGACCCTATGGCATTATCACAGTGATACTTGGAATGGTCTTTTTGCTTGGATTTTTCCTGGACTGGATTGAGATTACCCTGATCATCCTGCCAATTTTGTCTCCTGTTATAACACGCTTAGGCCTTGATATTCCAGGATTCGGGACCATTGGCAACCCTGAGCTTGTCTGGTTTGCCATATTGGTAGCCATTAGTTTGCAGACATCCTTTCTTACCCCCCCTGTGGGGTTTGCTATTTTTTATCTAAAGGGGGTTTCTCCTCCGGAAATCAAACTGATGGATATCTACAAAGGGGTCATTCCATTTATTATTTTGCAATTAACAGGATTGTTTATTGTTATGATGTGGCCCTGGCTTGTCACCTGGCTTCCGTCAGTGGCTTATGGATAAATATGAGGATGGATAACTATGAACTAAGAATGAATAGGTTCATAGCCATGTGTAATGATCTCTAAAATAAATATTAAAAGGAAATCTCACATCATGCACAAAGAGAAGACAGTCACTTTGTTCGTTCAATGCCTTGTTGACAGCATGTACCCACAAGTCGGGTATGCCATGCTTCAATTGTTTGAAAACTTAAACATTTCTGTGGATATTCCCTTGAACCAGACCTGTTGCGGGCAACCTGCCTTTAATTCAGGTTATCGTAAGCAGGCAAAAATTGCTGCTAAACGCTTTATTGAAATTTTTGAAACCGCCGAGGTGATTGTCTGTCCATCCGGTTCCTGTGTGGATATGGTAAAGCATCAATATCCAAATCTTTTTAGAAGCGACTCCCCCTGGCGGGAAAGGGCAAAAAAGGTCAGTCAAAAAATTTTTGAGCTCACAGAATATCTGGTGGATATTCTCGAAGTTGAAGATGTGAAAAGCCGTTTTAAAGGACGTGTAACCTACCACGACTCCTGTCATCTTTTAAGAAATTTAGGGGTGGGTGACCAACCCAGAAAGCTTATGAACAATATCAAAGATCTTCAATTGGTTGAAATGAAAAATTCGGAAAAATGCTGTGGGTTCGGCGGTACCTTTGCCGTAAAATATCCTGATATTTCCACGGCTATTTTAGAAGAAAAAGTGGACAACATCATCGCAACAAAAGTGGATGCGGTTGTGGGGTGTGACATCAGTTGCCTGATGAATATTCAGGGAATGCTGAACAGGCGAAACTCTCAAATAAAAATTATGCATATTGCCCAGGTGCTGGCCCAATAAAGGAGACCATATGGTTGAGATAGATACAGAGTCTTACACGCAAAATGCTGTAAAAGCCATTAATGATAGTGTGTTACAAAATGCCCTTAAAAGTGTCCAGAACCGGTTGGGACCGGCAACCGCACAAACCTATAAAGACCTTCCCGAAGGGCCGGAGTTGCGGCAGAAAGGCCATGAAATAAGGGAGTTCGCCATCAATAATCTGGATGTGCTTCTTGAATCCCTTGCCGGAAAAATTCAAAGTAGCGGTGGAAAGGTTTTTTTTGCAAAGGATGCCAAAGATGCTACCGGCTACTGCCTTGATGTGGCTAAAAAAAACAAAGTGAAAATGGTGGTCAAGGGCAAATCCATGGTCACCGAAGAGATTGGTTTAAATGATCGGTTTGAAGAAAACAATATTGAAGTCAATGAAACGGATCTTGGTGAATATATCATCCAGCTTGCCGGAGAAGCCCCTTCTCATATTATCGCTCCGGCCATTCATAAAACACGAAAAGAAATTGCAAAGCTTTTTACTGAAAAGATGAATATTCCTTATTGTGAAGACCCACCCGTCCTTACCCAGGCAGCACGAAAAGCGTTGCGGGAAAAATTTTTAACCGCAGACATGGGCCTTTCCGGCTGTAATATTGCCTGTGCTGAAACAGGTCATATCACAACAGTATCCAATGAGGGAAATATCCGCATGTCCACCACCATGCCCAAGATCCATATGGTTTTCATGGGAATGGAAAGAATTGTGGCAAGACTTGAAGACCATGATATCTTGTTCCGGCTCCTATCAAGGGGAGCGGCCGCCCAGAATATGGCAGGCTATGTTAGTTATATCGGAGGTCCGAGAACCGAAGAGCAAATTGATGGACCGGATGAATTTCATTTGGTTATTCTGGATAATGGTCGCTCTAAAATCCTCGCCGATTCCGAGTTTCGTGAAGTTCTTTATTGTGTCAGGTGTGCGGCCTGCCTCAATGTGTGTCCAGTCTACGGGAAAATCGGGGGGCACGCCTATGGGTATCCCTATTCAGGTCCCATCGGTGCTGTGCTCACACCACTTTTTGTAGGCATCAACCGAGCAAAGGACTTGTGCCGGGGCGAACCCCTTTGCGGTGCCTGCAAACAAGCCTGTTCTGTGAATATTAATCTTCCCAGGATGCTCTTGGCACTTCGGGCCAAGCTGGCCGAGGGGGATCAAAATTGGGATGTCAAACCGGCCGAGCCAAAAGAAAAATTAATGTTTCAACTCTGGTCCATGGTGATTCAAAACCGGAAAATTTATGATTTTGCATTAAAGATGGGTGCGATTTTTCAAAAATTTTTACCCCGCCACAATGGCTTGATATTAAAATTACCATTTGGATTCAAAGGCTGGACCCAAAGCCGTGATATGCAACCTATTGCAAAAAAAAGTTTTTTAACCCTGTGGAAAAATAAAAAGTCTTAATCATGAAGTACTTTAGGAGTCCTTAAAAAATGGATAATAACCAGCAAGACTTTATAAGAACGATACGATCTTCATTGGGAAGAACCTCTGTCTGTGACTTGTCCGAAGTGTTCGGCACCCGGCCAAAGGATGCTGAAACAGTATTAAACACCTATACTCATAAAAGTGAATCTACACAAGACACCCTGGTAAATCTTTTCCAGGAACAGGCTGGTCTTGCTCATATAACCATCAAGCGGATAAAAGATTGTTCGGGAGCAAGTTCAGCCATCCTTGAGCTGGTTCAAAACACACAGCCTGAATGGGGAAAGAAAAAATCTGTCATTGCCTGGAAGCATCCGCTGATTGACAAATTGAACCTTGAAAAAACATTGGACAAAGAAGATGTAACCGTTTTTACAACAAAGGGATCCGCTAAACCTGGGGCACAGGAAAGAGCAAAAATCCGATCACAACTCATTGAATCCTATATCGGTATCACATCAGCGGATTTTGGTGTTGCCCAGTCTGCCACCCTGGTGATGAGAACCCGCCCCAATCAGCCCCGGGCAGTGTCTCTTGTACCTTCCATTCATGTTGCCGTCATAACAAAAGATCAGATCATTGAAAACTTAAAAGAGCTGTATTTTAGGCTCAAATGGGACCCTAAGGAAAAAGAACAGGGATTAACCAATTGCATGACCTTTATCACCGGACCGAGTAAAACCGCGGATATAGAACTTGAAATGGTATACGGTGCCCACGGGCCAAGACAGCTTTTTGTCTTTGTAATTGAAACAAGTGGCACTGCTTGATATGGACCGCTTAACCCGGTTTGTTTTTAAAATATTAAAAAATCGTGTTCCTAATCTGAAAACAAGATTGAAATAATAAGGAGGATAGCAAATGACGTACAAACATATTATTGATTCAGAACGGTGTAAGGGGTGCGGCCTGTGTGCCGATGTATGCCCCAAAAATGTTCTTGAAATCACGGACAAGGTGAATACAAAAGGGCATTTTCCTATTGTTCAGGCAAAACCGGAAGATTGCATCTACTGTACAATGTGCTGCATAATCTGTCCTGATGTTGCCATCAGTATTGTTGAATTGGAAAAGCAAACCACATAAAAATTTTATCGAATAAGGCTGTTTTTCCCAATACAATATCGGGTTTTATTCCTCTCCTTTATTTCTCTTCTGTAAAAAATATCTGCCTTTAATTCGAGAAAAAATAGTTTTTTTAGCCGGATACGGCTGCAACAATTTATAAGGATAAAAATAATGGCAAAAGTGTTGATGAAAGGAAATGAAGCAATTGGTGAAGCAGCCATCCGTGCGGGTTGTAAAAACTATTTTGCATACCCCATAACCCCACAGTCAGAAGTGGCAGAATACCTTGTAAAAAGACTACCCGAAGTTGATGGTGTGTTTTTGCAGGGAGAAAGCGAAGTCGCCGTGGGCTATATGATTTTTGGTGCAGCCGGGGCCGGTGAACGAGTTATGACGACTTCATCAAGTCCGGGTATAAGTTTGATGAGTGAAGCCATATCCTATATCGCAGCCGCACAGGTGCCTGCTGTATTCGTCAATATCATGCGGGGAGGACCAGGGCTTGGTGGTATTCTTCCTGCCCAGGGCGATTATTTCCAAGCAACCAAAGGAGGCGGTCACGGGGATTACAGATTGCTGGTTTTAGCGCCGGAAGGTGTTCAGGAAGCTGTTGAAATGACCATGAATGCCTTTTTTCTTGCAGAAAAATACAGGGGACCTGTCATGATTCTGGGGGACGGCCTGATCGGACAGATGATGGAACCTGTGGAGTTTCCGGATAATCTTAAAACAGAACCCTCCAATAAAGATGAATGGGCAGCAAATGGTATGGCAACAAGAAATAGTGACAAAAGAAATCTGGTTAAATCTCTTTTTCTTGATCCCAAAGATCTCAATGATAACAACCTGGCCCTTAAATCTAAATATGAGCAGATGAAAAAAGAAGAAATTCTGTATGAAAAATACAATACTGATACTGATTACGAAGTCCTCATCACAAGCTACGGCACCATGAGCCGGGTGTGCAAAACATCCATTGATATGATGGAAGGACAGGGCATTCATGTCGGGTTGTTTCGGCCTAAAACATTATTTCCGTTCCCGGAAGAAGCTGTTTTTGATGCGGCCACAAAAAAAAGCTGTAAAAAAGTCATTTGCATTGAAATGAGCATGGGACAAATGGTTGAGGATGTTGAACGCTGCATTAAAGGTCAAAGAGAAGTTGATTTCTATGGTGAATGCGGCGGTGATATTCCCACGCCGGAAAAAATTATCCAGGTGATTAAAAGATTGCTCTAAATAGTTAAATTCAGGAGAAAATTATAATGGGAAAAACATTTTCAACGCCGGAAAGTCTAAGTGACACAATGACACATTATTGTCCGGGCTGTACCCATGGGATTGTTCACAGACTTGTTGCAGAAGTCATTGATGAACTTGATCTCAGAAAAAAAACCGTGGGGATAGCGCCGGTGGGGTGTGCTGTACTGGCATATAATTATTTTAATTTTGATTTCCAGGAAGCAGCCCACGGTCGAGCCCCTGCCATGGCAACTGGCATAAAAAGAGTAAGGCCTGATTTGATTGTTTTCACATATCAGGGAGACGGAGACCTTGCAAGCATTGGTATGGGAGAGATCATCCATGCGGCCAATAGAGGAGAAAAATTTACAACCATTTTTATCAATAATGCCATTTACGGCATGACCGGCGGCCAGATGGCCCCAACCACCATGCCCGGGCAACGGGCAACCACGGCCCCCACAGGACGTGATACCGACCAGACCGGAATGCCGATTCGAATGGCCAATCTTTTAGGAGAGCTCGTAACACCAGGATATGTAACCCGCCAGGCCGTATTAAAACCCCAGCAGATCAATAAAACAAAAAAAGCCATTAAAAAAGCATTTGAGTACCAGGTGGAAGGCAAATGTTTCAGTTTTGTTGAAGTGGTCAGTACCTGCCCGACAAACTGGGGTTTAACACCCCTTGATTCATTAAAATGGGCTGAGGACAATCTTTTGCCCTACTATGAACTGGGTGATTACAAAGTACCGGAATAGGGTATTTTACTTTTATTGATATTTTTGGGAGAAAACAATGCAGACAGAAATAAAATTTGCAGGATTTGGAGGCCAGGGAATCTTGCTCAGTGCAAAGCTTTTGGCATATGCAGCAATGAAACAGGGCTTTTTTGTTGCCTGGGTTCCATCCTACGGACCTGAAATGCGAGGCGGGACAGCTTATTGTACTGTTGTCATTGCCAGCAAAAAAATCGGTTCACCCGTCATAAAAAATCCTACTCACCTTGTGGCAATGAATCGGCCGTCATTGGAAAAATTTACCAATGATGTAAAAACCGATGGAGTTATCTTTATTAACAGTTCTCTTATTCCCACAAGAAGCAACAGAGAAGATATTGTTGAACTGGTTGTTCCGGCAAATGATATTGCCATAAAAGCAGGTAGTGTAAGAGCCGCTAATATTGTGGCTTTAAGTGCATTTGCCGCAAAGACCGGCATAGTTGATTTAGACCTGTTAAAAGATTGTGTAAAAGAAGAGTTTGCAGCCAAAGCAAAAATTATTCCTTTGAATATGAAGGCATTTGATGAAGGCGTCAACTGTGCAAGAAACAATTAATATCTCATCGTTGAAAATGTAAATTTTAAACAATTTAATTATTGATAGATGTAATTATTGGCAGGTGTAACTATTGATAAAAGTATCTATTGGTAGACAGGAGAAAATATGGCTAAGAAACAAGAAGATTCCCCAACCGGAAAAAAAATAAAAAGAGCCCGCCTGGATAAAAAAATGAGCCTGGATGCCATGGCAAATGAGACCGGTCTTTCAAAAGAGCAGATAAAAATGATAGAATCCGGTGAGAAAACCCCTTCGGTTGGAACACTGATTCAATTGTCCAGAGCCCTTGGAGTTGATTCCTACCACTTGTTAAAACACGAAGAATCCACCAGTAAAGAAAGGTCAAAAGCTTATACCAAAAGAACGGATAATTATGCATACACGCCGTTGGCCCCGGGTGCTGAAAATAAGCATTTAAAAGCATTTCGCATTGTGATTGACGCTGAAAAAAGCCACGGCGGTGTAAGCTTTTGCCATGAGGGAGAAGAATTCGTACATGTGCTGGAAGGTAACGTAAATGTCCAAGTGGGGGATCATGTCAACTCTTTAAACAAAGGCGATTCTCTTCATTTTAATTCAGGCATTAAACATGATCTTAAAAATGTAGGACAAACCCGGGCAGAATTGATTGTGGTTGTATACGCACCTTAAATACAAAAGCGATATAAAAGGGAATAAAACATGTCATTTAAACTTACAGATGAACAAATAATGATTCAAAGCATGGTCAGAGAGTTCTCCAGGAAGGTTGTTGCTGAAGGTGCTGCCGAAAGGGATAAAACAAAAAAATTTCCTAAAAAAAATTTTAAGCAGATGGGAGAACTGGGTTTAATGGGCATGATGATCCCTGAAGCCTATGGCGGGGAGGCTGCAGATGCCGTCTCATATGTGCTGGCATTATCGGAGATTGCCTATTCGTGTGCCTCAACTTCTGTTGTCATGTCGGTTCAAAATTCCATTGTCTGCGAGAGCCTTAATAAATTTGGGTCTGAAAAACAAAAAGAAAAATTTTTAACCCCTCTTGCTTCAGGTGAAATAATAGGGGCCTTTGCTTTGACAGAACCCGAGGCCGGATCCGATCCTGTCAATCAGTCCACCACAGCCGTTAAAGACAAGGATGAGTACATTATTAACGGGACCAAGCGATTTATTACTTCGGGTAAAAACGGGAAGGTCGTTCTTGTAACGGCAAAGACAGATGAAAGTGTTGGTCATAAAGGTATCAGTGTTTTTATTGTTCCAAAATGTACGCCGGGTCTGACCGTGGGACACATGGAAGATAAGATGGGACTTCGTGCATCAGATACCACAGACCTGATATTCGAAAACTGTCGCATCCCTGAAGAAAACCGCCTGGGAAACGAAGGGGATGGATTTAAGATTGCCATGTCCGGCCTTGACAGCGGAAGAATCGGTATTGCCGCCCAATCATTGGGTGTTGCCCAGGCAGCTTTTGATGCGGCAGTAAAATATGCAAAAAATAGAAAACAATTTGGCTCTGCTATTTCAAAACACCAGGCTATCCGGTTCCAGATTGCCGATATGGCCACACAGATAGAAGCGACCAAACAACTGGTTTTTTCCGCATCCGCCATGAAAGACCGGGGTGAAAATTATACCAGAGAAGCATCCATGGCAAAACTGTTTGCATCTGAAATGGTAAACACGGTAACGGCCAGAGCTATTCAAATTCATGGTGGATACGGGTTTACCAAAGACTATGATGTAGAAAGGTATTACAGGGATGCCAGAGTTTTTACCATCTATGAAGGCACATCTGAAATACAAAGAATTGTTATTTCAAATCAGATTTTTAAAGACAAAAGAAAACCCTGATAATATGATTTGAGAAATCGACAATAATTGGTAAAAAAATTTTACCATAATTTATATGGAGATATAAATGGTTCAACAGATTAAAAAGATATTGGTTACTTCTGACCTTTCAACAAAAATGAAACAGGTATTTGAACATGCAGCAACCCTGTCCGCCTATTATAAAGCAGATATCATTATACTCCACGTGATGGAGGACAATACAAGCGGCCCTGTTAAATTTACAAAGATGGCTTTTGGGGAAACTCTTTACCAGGATTTACAATCCCAACGAAAAGATAGCGCTAAAAAAGCAATGTTTGGGAAAAATGTAGATGCATTAAAAATTCAGCAGGCCATTGGTGATTTTTTTAAAAAAGATCTTGACTTAGATCAAGATTACAGTTCACCAATTAAAAAAATCATTGTGGCGGAAGGTCGATCCATCGCAGATGAAATTGTTGGAACATGCGCAGATGAGAATTGCGACCTCATCATTATGGGATGCAAACATCAAGGTTTTTTAGAAAAAACCTTGGGTATTGACATTGTAAAAAATGTTTTGAAACGCTCAATAATTCCAATTTTTATTGTTCCGTTTGAGAAAAAATAAAATAGTGAGATAATCAAGCGCTTACAGATTGAAAAGGAGCTCAGGCAGGAAAAACAGGAATGGGAGGAATTAATCAAAGAGCTTCAAAATGCACTTGATGATATTAAAACACTAAGCGGTTTACTTCCGATTTGCGCGCATTGCAAAAAGATACGTGATGACAACGGGTATTGGAATCAAATAGAAGGCTATATCCAAGAACATTCTGAAGCATCATTTAGCCATGGTATGTGCCCTGAATGTTCAGATGAGCTTTATGGTAATGAGGATTGGTATATAGAAATGAAAAACTATAAAGGGAAGAAATAGCTCTGCTTTTCAACAGAGAAATTCAGTTGCTGAGAGTGAGTCTTTTATCTATTATTATGGGGTTTCGGCTGGAAACCAACGGCGTTCACTGGTATTTTAAAGACCCAGTCCGGATAAAATTTGAGCACCCCATATATGGTTTATAAGGCTTTTCCAGTTTTGAAGGTTTTATTCAATTATATGAACCAAGGGCCTCATGGCCAGGCATTCTTCCAAATTCTACTCTATAATATAAAAAATATAGCAACAATTTTTCATAGCTTCGACATAAAGATATCAATTTGAGTTTAAAACCAGAATTGAATTTCTCTTTACAGTTATTATAGATATTGTTATTTGAGGTCGGATATCATTCAATTGATAACCAAAACGCACAACTAACTTATTTTGTTTTTTTATGGAGTTGAAATTGATCAGTAAACCCACTAATTACTTAGTCAAAACTATTATCTTTACAGGCTTAGCACTAATTGCATTTGCTGCAAATTCGGTGCTGTGTCGACTGGCATTGGGTGAGAGAGCCATTGATGCATCCAGCTTTACCATTATACGTCTGCTATCTGGAGCCATTGTTCTTCTGGCGATTTTAAGTATTAATAAAAATAAAACTGGCTCGTCCACAAAGGGGAGTTGGTATGCCAGTTTAATGCTGTTTCTTTATGCCATTTCATTTTCATTTGCCTATATTACGCTGAACACAGCAACCGGGGCACTCATTTTGTTTGGTTCAGTCCAAATAACGATGATAATGTTGTCTCTTATTTCAGGAACTCGATTGCATGGTACCGAATGGATTGGGGTGATGATTGCTTTTGCGGGGTTTGTTTATCTGACTCTGCCAGCGGTGACGACACCATCAGCTATTGGTTTCTTGCTTATGACTATAGCCGGTATTGCTTGGGGTATCTATACTCTTATTGGACGAAACTCGAAAAACCCACTTGTGGATACAGGTTATAATTTTTTTAGAACTATTCCATTTGCCATTATTTTATTGCTTATTGCGAGTAAGAATTTAAATTATTCTTTTGAGGGTATACTATTAGCTATACTATCAGGCGGTGTAACATCTGGGATCGGTTATGCGATATGGTATACTGCTCTTGGTGGACTTTCAGCTTTGCAAGCGGCGGTACTTCAATTGTTGGTTCCTGTAATTGCAGCTTTCGGAGGAATTATTTTTGTATCTGAGACGATCACTCTTCGTTTAATGGTTTCAGCCACAATGATATTAGGTGGTATCTTAATGGTAGTTTTAGGTAGGTATTATTATCTTCAAATGCAATCGGCCTGCAAAATATAGCAACAATCTTTCCATAGCTTCAACATAAGAATATCAATTCGAGTTTGAAACTCAACTTCTTCAGATTGTTTCCAGAATACCATCAGTTTGTTTCCGATCCAGGCCCAGTTTGTTTCTCAAAAAATAAACAGCGCTGCAGAATCAAACCCACAACGCCATTTTATAAAACTAAGCTCCCAAAAATTGAATTTTTTGCAGGCTCTTATTAATTTTTTTCAAAAATTTACTGACATGGCTCGTGTCCTTTCGGTGAGCATGCGTGAATCAGTTATAAAAAAAGGTAATATCGATTCTCCAAAACAATTTAGCCCAATAATAAGGAGGAGGAACCGATGACTGTAGAAAAAAACTTCACTCAAAACCCTGCTTTGGATAGCGTTAAGCAAAAATTTAAATCCTGGCGTAAAAAAAGGATACGTGGCTCCCGAATTCCTGATGAGCTATGGGAGGCAGCAATCAATGTTTATCATTCTGAAAATTTAACCCTGCATAAGGTTGCCAGAGAATTACGCCTGAACCAGCTTGATTTTAAAAAACATATTCAAAAAGAAATCCCAAAAGCCGTAGCCATTTCTTCCTTTCCAATTCCTGATATTTCCCAGTGCTAAATGGAGTTTTACCAACCGTACTATTCAATCTCTTTCTGGAAGCTCTGACAGTAGAGGATACCGGCAATGGTTGGAAGTTGGACGATAGGTAAAAAAAGGAGCCAAAGCCATTTATATCCTTGTCCCCTGTCTTAAAAAACAAAAAGATGAAGAAACCGATGAAGAACAAATAGTTTTGACATACTTCAAGACTGTGGCAGTATTCAAGGTCGAGGATACTGAAGGAGACCCCCCTGGATTACCAGAACATTGAATTGCCTGAACTTCCTTTGATTGAAAGAGCATATGACTGGGGGATAGAGGTTAAGAGTGTTCCTGGGAATTATAGTTATTACGGATATTTTATACCGGCAAGAAAAGAGATTGCTTTGGCAACAAAGGAAGAAAAGGTTTTTTTCACGAATTAGCACATGCAGCAGATTACTTAATCAAAGGCAATTTGCAACCGGGACAGGAACCTTTACAGGAAATAACCGCAGAATTAAGCGCTCAGGCCCTGGCACGTATCGCCGGTAAAAATTGTGAAGATACCACCGGTAATTCTTATCAGTATATTAAAGGTTATGCAGAACAAATTGATTTGAACCCCCATAAAGCCTGTCTGAAGGTTCTCTCTGATTGTCAGAAAATTCTTAACCTTATTCTTCACGGTCGTGCTGATGGGGTCATAAATTTAAAGAAAGAGAATTTCAAGTGTTTTGTGAAGAGCTATAATTTTCCGAATACTTGAACTGTCTCATCTTAATAATTTTTTATATTATATCGTTTAATTTGGAAGAATTGCTTATGAAAACATTTATGAGTCATATAATTGAATAAAAAATATCAAAGCTGAAAAAACTTCAAATACCAAATATAGGGGAGCTCAATTTTTGTTTTGGGTGAGCACTACGAATACCAGCCAACATAGTTAAATTTTGTATTATTCTAAGCGTTTATAGACACATTAGCCACCTTTTTACTATTCTAAAATCCATTCCCAACGAGGATATTTTCTATTTAAAACCATTAAGAATACAAATGGTATCTTGTACAATTTCAGACTCGGAAAAACCTTGGATAGGATCCAATAATGCTTGACTTCTATTCGACATTCTTATATTTTAGATAAATTGTGTTATATTGTATTAACACGTAGGTTTCCCTTCTAAGGTGTATATTCCCGACAACCAAAGCGGTATTATCCCCCAAAGTTAGAAACTTGTATTTTTTTATTTTTTTTAGGAGATTGCCAACATGGCTAATGGTACAGTAAAATGGTTTAACGACTCAAAAGGTTTTGGATTTATCGAACAAGAAGATGGTGGAAAGGATGTATTTGTACATCATTCAGGCATTAATACAACAGGTTTTAAATCCCTCAACGAGGGAGACCGTGTTTCATTCGACATCGAAGATGGACCAAAAGGTCCTTCAGCAACAAATGTAACCGTGGTTTAGTTAACCATTTTTTTTGCTAAAAAAAAATATTTTGATGACTTGAAAAATAAAAGACCCTGAACAGGATATCGTTCGGGGTCTTTCTGTTTTTACGAAAGGCACTCATCGTTTTCGTAGAGATTGATGTGGATAAAAAACACTAAAAGCAAAATAGAGAATTTTATATCTATGAAAATGTGTAAAAAATGCGCTGAATGTTGTAAAAATTATCCATCAACCCTCAGACAGCAAGAAGTCTGCGCTTTAAATAAGGAAAAATTATTTTCCTGAGTTTAAACAAAAATTATTAATAGATATAAAGGTCTGTTCAATAGTATTTACAGTTAAAAAATTCGAGGGATGGGATAATAATTTTCAATCCCCTGTATAATATTTTTCCAATGGCTTGAAGCTCCAGTACTCACCTTTTAAAGGTAGGGAAATGGGCTATCCGTCATCATCATCATCATGATGATGACAAAAGCAAACCACGAATTAAAAGTCATCGTAAAGTAATCCTATTTTTGTTTTCAAAGACATTGTTGCCTTAGGATTTATTAATTTCAAATATAGTTTCAAAATTACTGAAAAAGAGCATTATATTAAAAAGTTGTATGTTGCAAAATAATAATGATTTGATCCGGTTTTTACTGAGTACTAATGGTATAAGTCAAATTCGACAAATAACCGAGCGCTTCATCTACCAGTCCGGGTTTTTTAAATATTTCCAGAATGCCACATCTGGTATAGATAAATTTTTCATCCTCGGATTTAAAAATCAATTATATGGAAACGAGAAAAATCAAATTGAACAAGACTCCATTATGGTATATTGGATTAAAAACATTCATCAAGTTTAGTGGATATCTTATAAATTTTGACAAGATAAAAGTTATGATAACTTGCATCATAATTTAAATTTTTTAATTCAGATTTCGGTTGGGTATTTTTTTGGTATCTGTTAAAAAAGTCATTATACAATAAACGAAACAGGGAGTTTGAAGAATCTAATGACATATAATTTTGTTGCCCAGGATGAACAATTTGAAGAGAAGGTAAGAAAAAGTTTCGCAAGGCAGCGAGCGATGGAGACACTCGGAATAACATTGGAAAAAATTGAGCCTGGTAGAATTGAACTTCGTATGCCTTACAACGAAGCATATACCCAACAACACGGATTCCTGCATGCTGGAATAGTATCTACTGCATTGGACAGCGCCTGTGGGTATGCAGCATTCTCACTCATGCCCAAAGAAGCAGCGGTGCTCTCCATTGAGTACAAAATCAATCTTCTGGCACCTGCGAAAGGCGATAGTTTTATTTTTACTGGAAGAGTACTGAAAACAGGAAAAACTGTCTCCGTTTGTCTTTCTGAAGCGTACTCAGAAAATTCTGGAGAACGAAAATTGGTTGCACAAATGACAGGAACCATGATGACGGTAATCGGACGGGAAGGAGTCGATCAGTAAGAATTGTAAGGATTGAGTAAAATACAGTTAACAAGATAACATGTAAACATTTTGAAGTCTTTCTATCCTGTTAAAAATAGAGTCGGCATTGACACCACCACTTGGAGAATAAATGGAATTTATTTACTCGGACACACTAAAAAAATAGTTCAAGGTTTTAGGGCACTTTTACAATGTTGTCATTGATGGACAGATTTTTCAATGCAGAAGTTCGTTAGAAATAATATGTAAATCAATCAAGGATTCACCTTTTGAATCGCCGGATGCTGTTGTGATTATGATGAACCCTGGCTCATCAAGACCACTCGATAAAAAATGTAAACCCACATCATTTTCTCTTGATGAAATATTTTTATGTAAATGGGAAAAAGAGATTGTTCCCACAAGACTAGATAATGCTCAATACCAAATAATGAGATTGATGACTCTTAACAATTGGCGTCACACTATAAGGTACTGAACCTGTCTGACTTAAGGAATGGTAATAGCGGCAAGTTTAGCAAAGAGTTTGAAATGGCATCTGTTTTAAATCCCTCAAATCCCCATTGCATAACCCATGAGAGTCGTAGAATAGAACTAAAAAATGAACTTATCAATATCAAGAAAGATGGTAAAAAAATAACCCTTTTCTGTAATTAAGAGGGGGCTGTTTTTACAAAATTTGTTTTTTATTTGACGTACAATGTAAAAATTAAAAACATATTTATTTGTCCAATCCTGCATAAAGTTCGTAATAGAATAGCAACAAATAATATTCAGCAATTCATAAATAGATGGCATATAATTTGCTTAGTTTAAATAGTATTCAGGATAATGATAAGGAAAATACCTAATGACAATAAGAATGCCTGACTCAAGTATAAGTGATAAAGTTCTCAAATGTTTTGGTAAAAAAAGAGGTCTTATTTTGCCAAAAATTATCAATGAACAAGATGTCCATTCTTTTTATGCTACAGCAATAAAAGAAAATTTCTGGAAAGCACTTTTTCGATCAAGAAATGAACAATTACCTTTAAATGTAATTGACTATGAAACCTTTATGAAAAATTTTAAGGGAATGAGAGATCTCTAAATGTTAACAATTAAATATTTTAATGTTTTTATCTAAAAAATATTAAAATAATAAGGAGAACACAATGACATTTCCAAAAGGAGCCATGCTACAAAGACCTATTAAAACGTTAAAAATGAAAACAGCAAATCATATTGGAATTTACATTGGTAATAATGAAGTTATTCACTTTGGGTATCCAGCTGCCAATAAAATATTAAAGACCTCACTATCGGGATTTGCTGGATCTTCAATAAACATAAAATCTATAACACAAAAACAAAGTCCTGATAACGAAAAGCATGGTAAGAATATCTGTAAGAATGCAGCATTACTGCTTAATACTAAAGAAAATGAATACAATAAAAAGTATAGTATTCTTTTAAATAATTGTGAAGATTTTGCGCGAGCATGCTATGGGAATGTATTTATAGTTAATGACCAGTGGGAAGATATTCGTGGTGGAACTGGTGAGGTATTATCAAAATTGAGTGGCCATGCTTCTAATACAGTCGGTAAGGTAGCTCGTCAAATGGGAAACAGTGCAATGGCAAAAAATGCTATAGGTAAATCTGCTGGAGTAACCGCGCGTAGTACTATTAAAAGTGCTGTAAAGGTTGCTCATAAAACAGCAGTTGGAAAAAAAGCTATACAGTCTGTTGCAAAAGCCTCATTAGGTAAAAGTGTTTATGGTGGGGCGGCTATAAATAATGTTTCAAAGTTGGCTAGAGGTAATGCAGTAGTGGGGACTGTCACTACTGTGGCTTTGACTGGCCCTGATTTTTATCGTGCATTATTTGATAAGTCTGTTTCATGGAAACAGGTAGCAAAGAACCTTGCAACTAACGGAGCAATGGTTGCTGGTGGAATTGGTGGGTGGGCTGGTGGTGCTGCACTTGGTAGTCCGCTAGGTCCCGTCGGTGCACTTGGTGGAGCTTTAATAGGGTCAATTGTCGCATCAACAGCAGCAAAAAAAGTAGCAAAATCTGGACTAGATATTCTTCATACAGATGATTCAAAAAAAATGAAAAAACTAGTAGAGAATGCATCGATAAAACTGGGCACTGAGTTCAAATTTACTAAAAGTGAATTTGAACTATTAATTGAATTTTTAAAGGGAAAAATGGATGTAAAATGGTTAAGAGAAGTATATAAATCTGGAAAAACAGATTCAGAGCGAGCTAAGTTTGCCTACTCACAATGTCGTGGCATGTGTTATGAAATAAGAAGTGTATAAGAATCAATATAAGCTCATAATTTTATCAAAAACAATTATTGGGCTATAAAAAAACATAGTCTTGCATCAACAATCAACTATATCAAACAAAGTCGGTGTAAAAATGGTTGCGGGTTTGGTTGCGACTTTGGTTCCAAAATTGTAAAAAACAGGGTAACAGGTAGAATACGATATCCTTTAACCATAGGGTTTCAGCGTTCTTCAAAATAGGTACGGCTAGTTCGTAATTTTTTCCAGTTCTTCTATGATAGCGTTTCCCATGGTTTTTGTATCCACAGCCTTATTTTTTTCATCAGTCAGATCAGCTGTAAAAATATTTTTTCCAAGAACATTTGAAATGGCTTTTTCAATTGCATTGGCAGCGTTCGAGAGTCCAAAGGTATGTTTAAGCATCATTGCACCGGACAGAATCTGGGCAATGGGATTGGCAATGCCTTTTCCTGCAATATCCGGGGCAGATCCCCCTGCCGGCTCATACAGCCCAAATTTTTTTTCGTTCAGACTGGCGGAAGCCAAAAGACCCATGGAGCCGGTTATCATGGCACATTCATCAGAAATAATGTCCCCAAACATATTCCCACAAAGAAGTACATCAAATTGATGGGGATCTCTGACAAGCTGCATTGTGGCATTGTCAACATATATGTGGTTTAAGGTGACATCAGGAAATTCTTTTGCAATATCAATAACCGTTTCCCTCCACAGCACCATGGTAGACAGTACATTGGCTTTATCGACAGATGTCACGATATGCCTTCTTTTCCGGGCTGCCTCAAAGGCCATCCGTGCAATCCGTTCAATCTCAAATCGGGTATAGACCATTGTATCATAGGCTTTTTCATCAAGTCCTTCTCCCTGTCTTCCCTTGGGTTCCCCAAAATAGATGCCGCCTGTTAACTCTCTTACGCAGAGAATATCAAAACCGTCTTTAATAATTTCAGGTTTTAATGGTGAGGCCGCTGCCAGGGAAGGAAAGACCTTTGCGGGTCTAAGATTACAATATAAGCCAAAATGTTTTCTTATGGGCAATAAAGCGCCTCTTTCCGGCTGCTCTCCCGGGGGAAGGTGCTCCCATTTCGGGCCGCCGACTGAGCCAAATAAAATGGCATCACTTTGTTCACACAGGGCTAAAGTTGAATCCGGCAATGCTTTTCCATGGTTGTCTATGGCAATACCGCCAATATCTGCAAATTCATATTCAAAGTCAAATTCATAAAGGCTTGCAGTCTTTTTAAGAATGTTAACCGCCTGTTCCATTACCTCGGGTCCGATTCCATCACCCGGGAGTACAGCAATCTTGTTCAAACCTGTTAATCTCCTGATTTTTTTAAAGTAACATTTATAAAAATTTTATATTATATTAATTTTTATAATATGCAATAGTTTATTTAGTTTTTATTAAATAAGTTTAATTATACTGGATTGTGACAAAATAAAAAAGGGGGAGATGATAAAAAATCATCTCCCCCTTTTTTTAAAATGATTTAAATTTTATACTTTTCAGTTATTTTCTATTGCTGTACTCCGCATAAGTCATTGCCGCAAGTCTGTAAACAAGATGGGCCATTTTTGAGAACGGCAGGAATGCAAACAGATTAAAAATAGCAATCAGATGCAGGTAGTAAAGGAAATAAGAAAGATATGCCATATGGGCAAGACGCGCCATTTCAGTCAGCATGCCGGTAAGGCCCAAGGCAAAAACAATGCCAAGGATAAACCAGTCTTTGTAGTAGGTAATCTGGTCATCTTTCTTATCCAGCCTGTTTTTGATCATCAACCCTGACCCGATGACCAGGGCTACGCCAGCAATATTGGCCAGCCATTTGATCGGATTCAACTGAGAATATGGGCCGGGCAATCCGCCAAGATACAACATTATGCCACATACAGCGGTCACAATAAAAAGTCCGATAAATGAATAAAGAACCATCATATGCGGAGTTGCTCTATCTTTATTGGCTTCACATTCATTGAATTTATCATGTTTTAAAACTACCGGGATAACCCTGATAAGCGCCTGAAAAAATTCCTTGTAATTCAAGGTAGTCTTATCAGTTTTTCCTTCAAGAACCGCATTTTCATGGATATCATTCAAGAAATTTTTAAGGCTGAGAAAAAAGATGATGACCACTGCAGCTGCAATGGGCACAAAAGTCATATCCACGAACCAGGTCGAGAAAAAATCTGAGTGTGCAATCACATGCTCACCCTCGTGGACATGTGCCCAGTCAAATAATGGGATGAATTCAAAAATTTTGGTCATTGTCTCACCGGCAGTCATGGTAATAAATGCCCAGAAAGCAAACCAGATGGCGGGTATTCCAAGCAGTAAAGGCAGCTTTTTCGGATCATTGACTGCATTTGCCAATGCTTTGGGTCTGGCATATTCGGTAATGGCCACAGATCTGATAGCAGAAAGGACATCCCCTGGTGCTGCGCCTCTCGGACAGACTCATGGCACAGCCAGATATCACCACTGCAGATCAGCTTGTCTTTAAGACCCCAGGAAGCGGCAATCATTTCTTTTCTTGGGAAAGGACTGTCTTCAGGAGCAATAGGACAGGCAACCGAACAAGTGGCACACTGGTAACATTTTTTAAGTGTTTCACCACCCAGACTTCTTACTTGAGCAATAAAGTCAAGATCCGGTTGAGCAAGATATTTTTCAGTCATACTTATATACCTCCTAAACTATTTTTTAAATAGTTTTGATTAGAATCCTTTGAATGGGTTTGGACCGAGGTCTTCAACTTCTTCAACAAAGGCATTGATTATTTCAGGAAGTTTGTCATATTCATCAATGGCAACTTCAACAAAGGCAACACGTTCTTCTTCAAGTGCAAGACTTGAAAGAGCATCACCGATTTTTTTCACACGTATTTCGGCCAGCTCGGAACCTTTCATAAAGTG
>NZ_JAIOSW010000213.1 GCF_021107415.1 Desulfobacula sp. | reverse complement strand
GTCGGCTGCGGTTTTTACATCCTCGGGACTGAATATAAACAGGCATTTGCCGTCTGAGTCAGATACAGATCCGTAAACATAATTAATATTAATTTTTTTTTCACCCAGTTTTCTGGTAATTTTTGTAAATTCACCGGGTTTATTTGTAATATTAATGGCAACGATTTCTTTTGAATCAAAGAGATAATCGTTCTCTTTTAAAAGATCTATGGCTTTTTCCGGCTGGTCAACAATGAGCCGTGTCAGGGCAAATTGAGCAGAGTCTCTTCTCATGGAGCTGTAACTTGCAGAAGATGCAAGCCTTTTTAAAGATTTGCCCCTGGCCTCAAAAAGGTTCTGGACGTAGGCAGATGCATCCTGGATGGTAATGGCATCAATGTTAATATTGGCCCCGGCTAAAAGTTCAGTTAATTGTGCCAGTTCGCCAGGTGCATTTTTAAGAAAAAGAGATATTTCTATTCTGATCATGTGGCCCCCTTGTGGTCTGTATGGTTAACTTTAACTGTTATTTGCGATATTCACACCCTCATCAAATGCTTTCATGTTCAGCGGAATAATTTTTGCTTTGGCTGCAAACTCATCTTTAACACAATTTTTCAAAAGTTCCAAATCAACAATTTTTGCTTTTGCAGCAAATGCGCTTAATGCAACAATATTAGCTGCCCTGACGCTGCCTGCTTTTGTGGCAATATCATTTGCCGGAACAACCAGTTCTGTAATATCATCTCTTTCACTTCGGGTGGGAATAAGAGAACTGTTGATAAAAATAACACCGCCCGGTTTTACATCATTGGCAAATTTTTCCAGGGAGGGACGGTTCATAGCCACAAGATGGCTTGGGTTTTTAATGATGGGTGAGCCGATCCTTTTGTCACTGATAACAACGGTACAATAAGCTGTACCACCTCTCATTTCAGGTCCGTATGAGGGTACCCAGGCTACAAAAAAATCCTGTTTCATTGCTGCATAGGCTAAAAGCTTTGCACTGAGCAAAATTCCCTGGCCGCCAAATCCTGCAAATTTTATTTCTGTTTGCATTGGTTTCTCCAAAAACAACTATAATTGTAAAATTGTATAAGATTTATCAAATCATACTCAGGCCCTACTCAGGTACCTTGTAATCTCCCAGTTCATAATACGGCAAAAGAGTATCCTCAGCCCATTTTAATGAATCAAGTGGTGTCAGACCCCAGTTGGTCGGGCAGGTGCTGATAAGTTCCACAAAACTGAAACATTTTTCTTCAACCTGGTATTCAAAGGCCTTTTTAATGGCTTTTTTCGCTTTGTTGATCTGTTTGGGGTTTAGTAAAGCCTGTCGGGTAATATATCCCGGGGTCACAAGTTCTCCCAGGAGATTCGCCATCCTCATGGGCATACCGGTCTGATCCGTATCCCGGCCTGCTGGTGCTGTGGTGGCCCGTTGGCCCGGCATGGTTGTCGGCGCCATCTGGCCGCCGGTCATGCCATAAATGGCATTGTTAATAAAAATGGTGGTAAATTTTTCACCTCTGTTGGCTGCATGGATGATTTCACCCATACCAATACTGGCAAGGTCACCGTCTCCCTGGTAAGTGAAAACAATGAGATCCGGTCGGACTCTTTTCATTCCCGTTGCCATGGCAGGTGCACGGCCGTGGGCGGCTTCCTGGAAGTCAAAATTAAAATAATTATATGCCAGAACTGCACACCCCACCGGGGCAATACCCACAGTTCTTCCCCTGATACCTAATTCATCAATGGCTTCTGCCACAAGCCTGTGAGCAATGCCATGGGTACAGCCGGGACAATAATGCGTCATATTGTCACTTAAGCTTTCTGGCGTTGAAAATGCTTTTCCCATTATATCTTTCTCCTAAGTTTAGCGATTAGAGCAGTCCTTTAATAATTTCGATAATTTTTTCAGGCGTGGGAATCTCACCACCGCATTCGCCATAGAAATCAACTTCTCTCTGGCCTTTAACGCTGCGTTCCACATCCTCGACCATTTGCCCCATGCTCATTTCAATGCTGATAATCGATTTGCAACATTTTTTAGTAGCCGCTTTAAAAATCGCATCTTCCGGGAACGGGAACAGGGATTTTGGCCTTAACAGCCCAACTTCAATCCCTTCTTGTTTCATCATATCAATGGATGTTTTGCATACCCGGCTCATGGTGCCGTAACTGACAATGAGGACTTTATAATCCGTGTCTGTATTATATCCTTCATACAGCACCTCCTCTTTTTTCATCTGCACATATTTGGCTTTTAAGGCAAGGTTGTTCTCATTGAGTACTTTTGGATCAAGAAAAAGAGATCTGACAAGATTTCTTTTATTGCTTTTTCTTGTGTCCATGCCGCTGGTTGCCCAATCGTCTTTATTTGAGGGTTCTGTCTTAAGGTCATCCGGGAACTCCACAGGCTCCATCATCTGTCCGATCAACCCGTCACCTAAGATCATCACCGGCCCACGGTATTTTTCTGCCAGTGTAAAGGCTTTCATGGTCATTTCAACCGCTTCCTGGACACCGTCCGGTGCAAGAACCAGAAGGTGATAATCGCCATGACCACCGCCCTTGGTGGCCTGGAAATAATCTCCCTGGGAAGGCAGAATACCGCCTAAGCCCGGGCCGCCGCGCATAATATTGACAAATACGGCAGGGCACTGGG
>NZ_JAIOSW010000463.1 GCF_021107415.1 Desulfobacula sp. | reverse complement strand
GCATAAAAATTTTGAAACAAAACTCCCAGGCCGTGTTTTTTAAACAACCCTTTTTCCATGCCGACCCAGGCCGGGTAGTGCCCAAGCCAGGAAGAGCCGCCATAAATAACTGTAACCTTTTCAGGCTTGTTGTCAGCACTTGCGGTGCCGGGTGCCAATGTCAGCATGACCGCCATGGTCAAAGCCAATAAAAGTGTACTAATGGTTACTTTTTTTAATTGCATCCTGTTACCTCCTTAGTGGTATTTGATTATAAATTATACTTTTTCAGCCTTGAATACGGCAAGGCCGGGAAAGTATTCCAAACGAATTAATAGTTACATGCTGTCATACATAACTATCAAGAAATGTGCCACTCTCCATACATGCTTAAAAACAGGGATATGGCATATAATTGTTGCTTGATAATGGGTCTGTCCTGTATATTGCAAGTGCCGATATCAGCACACTTATAGTATGCTATGTGTTTATTCCGGCACATGCAGAAGATAGGATGATAACAAAAAATCAGGTAGTTGAGGATGGCTTTGCCCGGAAAAACATACTGGCTAATGGCATTGAAAACAAGGGTATGGAAATTGCTATATTTAATAGCTATATAAATATCATGGATAATAAAAAATTTAAAATATATCAATGCCTGGGGATGTTACTCTTTTTTATTTTTCTTGTTTTAAAGCCCGGGACAGGTCTTGGTAATGATTCAAAGGTGCTTCGTGTCGGCGTGCCAACCGGTTTCCCTCCATTTTCTTTTAAGGGTAAAGGGGAGTATCGTGTCAGGGGATATGCGGTTGATGTTATTACAACCATCAGCGATATTAATAAAAAAAATGTGCGGTTTCTGGTGGGTAATCCGGAAGATTTGTTGGCTGCACTCCGTTTTGGAGAGATTGATGTTGTCAGTGGTATAGTGTTGTCGGAAAAATTAAAGCAGGATTTTGATTTTCTTGAACTCAATGTTTTTGTAAAGCGGTTTTTTTATGTTAAAAAAGCAGAAATTAATTCGATAAAACAAAACGACCTTCCGGGTAAAACAGTTGTGGTGGTAAGAGGGCAGCCATATATGGATTTGGGCCTGGACTGGCAGGGATTGACTATTGTACAGGCAAGAAGCTTGCTGGAAGCCTTACAGATGCTGGATAGCAACCATGCACAGATTATGATCGGGACGTCGGAAAGAGTGGTCAACTATCTGGTCGAAAAACACAGGCTGACCGATATCCGCCAGGTCGGGGTAACCATGGGGCGCCTCCCTCTGGCCATTATTGTCTCCAAAGGCAATACCATGCTTTTAAAACAATTGAGTGTCGGGCTTGGAATGGCCATCAGTGACGGAAGGCTTGGAAAAGTCGAAGCAAAGTGGTTCAGCAGCAGAGACCTGGCCTTTGTCTGGTCACAATATAAAATATATTTATTAAGCGGAGCATTTTTTTTACTCATACTTATGATAGGCTTCATAATATGGAACTATATGCTTAAATCTCAAGTTACCCGTATTACCCGGGATCTGCACATATCGGAACAGCGTTACAGGGAACTTATAGAATCCTCACCCGATATGGTTTTTTTGATCAATCCGCAAGGATATATACATTTGGCCAACAACACGGCCTATGAAAGACTTTCCATTGACCGTGATTGTGAAAAAAAACCTCACCTGACGTCTATTGTTGATCCGCCCTGCATTCAAGCGATGACAAGTTTTCTTAAAATGCTGTTCAAAACCGGTTATGGCTCCAATGAAACAAGACTTATATCTCACGATTCCCGGTTAATTCGTGTCGAAATGATTGCTGCAACCATCAGGCTTGGAAGCGAGGGTGAACAGCTCGCCTGTTGTTTTGCCCGTGACATTACGGAGCGGAAACGGCTGGAGGAAGAACTTGTCCAGAGTGAAAAACTTGCTATTATAGGAAAAATGTCAGCATGCCTGGCCCATGAAATCAATAATCCCATAGGTATTGTACTGGCCCACACCGAAGATATCATCAGCGGGGAACTGGACCCCAAGGAAGTCAACGAAAGCCTGCATTCAATACAGAGAAATGCCATAAGGGCAGGACAAATTACAGAAAGTCTTCTGAGCCAGGCATCCTTTAAAGATAATGCCTTTAAAAATCTGGATCTTGCCGATGTGTTAGAAGTGTGCATCCATTTTATCAAGCCGAAATTAAAGAATATTTCAATTCATAAAGACCTTTCATCCCGCCAATATTTTGTATATGGAGATGAAATCAGCTTGCAGCAGGCTTTTATCAATCTCTTGCTTAACGCAATTGAAAGTATTCCGGGCACAGGCGATAAAATTAATGTTCAAATAGAACATAAAACCATTGAAGGACAACTATTTGTTGAGGTCTTGATAAAAGATACCGGCAAAGGAATTGCAAAAAAAGATATCAAAAAAATATTTGATCCTTTTTTTACAAGCGGCAAGCACCGCGGATTTGGGATCGGGCTTTTTGTTGCCTATCACATTATCAAAAAACATGGTGGGAAAATTATTCCCATATCTGTTGAAAAGGCCGGAACTGTCATGCATGTGAGGTTGCCGGCAGCTAAAAAGGAGTAAGGCTTAAATGGTGGAAAAAATTCTCATAGTTGAAGATGAACTGGAAATGCTGCAGTTTCTGGAACGTTATTATTCCAGAAAGGCGTATAAGACAACGGCTGTTGATTCTACCGAGAAGGCATGGGCAGCCCTTTGTGAAACAGAATATGACCTGGTCATTTCCGATATGGCTTTTGACGGAATGAGTGGTATTGATCTGCTGAAAAGAATCAGAGAGGTTGACAAGGATTTGCCATTTATCATTATTACCGGACAAGGCTCCATAGAAAGTGCGGTTGAAGCAATAAAAATCGGGGCATTTCACTATGTTACAAAGCCGTTTAAGCCTAAGGAACTTGAAATTATTGCCGGCCGTGCCATTGAGTTTGGAAAAATTCATAAGAAATTTGAACGGATACACAGGGAAGAAGCAGAACGTGAGAATCAATCAGTGGTTTTCGGCAATAACCGCCAGATAAAAGAAGTCATGCAGGTAATCGACAAAATATCCGCTTCCCAGGCACCCATCATTATAGAAGGAGAAACCGGTACTGGCAAATCTGTTTTTGCGCATCATATTCATCAGATCAGTGACCGGAGCAATGGTCCTTTTGTTACCATTGACTGTGGGGCACTTTCGGAGAACTTGCTGGAAAGTGAGTTGTTCGGCCATGTTAAAGGTGCGTTTACAGGAGCGGTCAGGGCAAAACGGGGATTGTTTGAAGATGCTTGCGAAGGGACTGTTTTTCTGGATGAAATCGGGGAGATGACATTGTCAACCCAGGTGAAACTGCTCAGGGCATTACAGGAATTTGAAATCAAACCCGTTGGAGGAAACCAGAGCATTAAAATTGATGTCAGGGTTAT
>NZ_JAIOSW010000491.1 GCF_021107415.1 Desulfobacula sp. | reverse complement strand
TCGCTTCTTAATGTTCGAATAATATCAAACAGTCTGTTTATTGTTTGCAAATTTTAAAAAATCCCTTCCAGCTGTTTTAGAAACTCTTTTCTATCATTCTGTGAAACTAACACGCTCATGGCTTTGGATACCTTTGCAACATAAGGAGAAAATTTTGAACCGGCTAAAACATTTGAACTCTTTGGAAGAAATGTTGTGATCATAATAAAAAGAACCGAAACAACCAATAATCCTTTTGCCGCGCCAAAAACAAGACCGAAAGTCCTGTCAACCCATCCCAGGAAAACGAGTTTTAAAAGTTTACGGATCAGTACAGAAACAAGACTGATAATAACAAAAATGGCACAAAATAAGAAGAAAAAACCACTAAGATCTCTGATTCCAGGATTTCAAATCCATTTTTCAGCATAGACTGTGATCAAAGGATAGTAGGTATAGGCCCCATAAAACCCTGCTATAACACCGATAATTCCTGACATTTCCCCTATGACTCCTTTAAAGAGTCCCCTTATCAGGCAAAATGAGATAATAATAATCACAACAATATCAAATGTGTTCATATTCCTCCTTTTTTGCTTTGGTTGAAAGCGCTTTCTCAATAACAATTTACACGTTTTTTAGTCAAGATTTTTATTGACCTTTAAGCAAATAAAATGCACCCTATAAGCCATGAAAAATATTACGTTTCAAAACCCGGCGCTTACCCGGGACCTTTTTGGACATCATAATAATAATCTGAACAAAATCTGTGAGGCGTTGGAAGTTACCATCAACACCCGGGGTAACTCGCTTTTGGTTAGCGGCAAGCCTGAAGATATAAATCTTGCTGAGAAACTGATCCTTCAGCTGTATCATCTTTTAGAAGATAACTTCTCCTTTGGGGAAGCCGATATTGATGCAGCGATCAATACCATAAAAAACAACAATAACTCCCATTTAAAAGATATATTCCAGACCACGGTATTTAAAACGGTTAGAAATAAAGCCATCACCCCCCGGAATCCTTCCCAGCAACGATATGTCAAAGCAATCCAAGACAATGACATTCTTATTTCCATCGGCCCTGCCGGGACAGGGAAAACCTATCTTGCCATGGCCATGGCAATGGCTGCATTTTCAAAAGGGGAGGTAAAAAAAATCATATTAACAAGACCTGCTGTTGAAGCAGGAGAAACTTTAGGATTTTTGCCCGGAGACCTGGCCCAGAAAATCAATCCTTACCTTCGGCCTTTATATGATGCCCTTTATGACATGATGGACTTTGAAAAAGCAAAAGCACTCATTGAACAGGATACCATTGAGATTGCCCCTCTTGCCTTTATGCGGGGCAGAACATTAAATAATGCTTTTATTATCCTTGATGAGGCACAAAATACAACATCAGAACAAATGAAGATGTTTTTAACACGAATCGGCTATGGGTCAAAAGCCATTGTCACAGGGGACATTACACAAGTGGATCTGCCGGCAGGAAAAAAATCCGGTCTGATTGAAGCCAAAGACATCTTAACCAATATAAAAGGGATTGAATTTATTTATTTTTCAAAGGATGATGTTGTCCGGCATAAACTTGTATCAAACATTATAGATGCCTATGAAAAAAAGCAAAAACGAAAATAATCTCAAGCAGGCAAAAGAGTTCTTATTGACATCACCTTCTGTATTGTGGCTAATGCTAATTGTTATCACTGTACTCTTTACCATCACCTACTACCCGAAACAAAGTAAGACATCCTATTCTTATAATATCGGGGATGTTGCAAAAAGAGACATCAAAGCACCTAAAAATTTCTTTGTTGAAGATAAAGAAGCCACAAATCTAAAAATAAATGAAGTGAAAGACTCTGTAAAAAAAATTTATGATTTCGATGCCGGCCTGTTAAAAAAAATCGCTTCCGACATTGATACTGCAATGAGAATCCCCCGGGAATTATTTAAAAAAGCAGAGAAAGAAAACCTGGAACCTGATCCGACATTTGCCATAGTTTTAGACACCAAACCTGAATTTGAAGAAAAACTGGGAATTGAAATCAGCAAAGGGGTCTACTCAATTCTATACAAATATCAATTCTCTTCCGACATTACCCTGAATATTGTAACCATTGTTGATAACATTCTTACAAACGGGATTGTGGCAAATAAAGAGATTCTATTAAAAGAAGCCCACAAGGGAATTATTCTTCGAACCATAGGCTCCAAAAAAGAGAGGACCGTCAATAATTTGAAAGTCTTTTATGGTCCGGATCAGGCAAAAACCATGGTTCGAATCGAAGGGCAACCCATACTAAAAGATATCAACTATAATCTTTCCAACCTGATCGTTGATCTGTGTCAAAAATTACTGCAACCCAATATTACCTTAAATAAAAATGAAACACAAAAAAGGATACAAAAAGCTGAAGCCAAAATCAAACCGATTCTGTATCAGATCAAAGCCGGTGAAATGATTTTAAGGGAAGGCGAACGGGTGGATAAGGTGCGGCAGGTAAAGCTTATTGCTCTTCAGGAACAGGCAGAAGAAAAGGATATTTTTATTTCCAGCACAGGAATTGCCTTAATCACTTTTCTTTCCATCCTGGTGGTTTATCTTCTCTTCTTAAAAGACCATAAAAAGCTACAAACTACCCATAATAAACATATCCTCTTTCTGGCCTTAGGACTTGTTTTGTATCTCACCTTTGCCAAATTTTCAACTTATATTGCCCAGTCAGCAAATCCTGAAGCATCATGGGATGTCTCCTCTTTATCGTTTTTCATGATCATCCCCATCCCGGCAGCAGCCATGCTGACCTGTCTGTTCCTGGGGTTTGATATTGCCGTTTTTTTCACCATTGTTCTCTCCTTGCTGACAAGCCTTGCATTTTCAGGCAGTTTTGAGGTTTTTTTCTTTTTCTTTTTCTCGAGTATTACGGCTGCCTATTGGATTAAAGAACGACAAGAAAGAAAAAACTTTATCATAGCCGGTTTCAAGCTTGCGGCCTTCAATGTTGTTCTGGCTCTTTCCATTGGATTCTATTCCCTTGCCCAACCCAATGTTACCATTCTTGCAAAAGAAGTGATCTTAGCTTTTTGCGGTGGTCTTTTTGCAGCCACCTTTACCATTGGATTTACCCCGCTGATTGAAATTATTTTTGATTATACAACAGACTCAAAGCTTCTGGAATTTTCAAACCTTGATCAACCTCTAATTAAAAGACTGATGATTGAAGCCCCGGGGACGTATAATCACAGCGTCATTGTTGCCACCCTGGCGGAAGCTGCTGCATCGGCCATAGAGGCCAGCAGTCTTAAGGCAAAAGTAATGGGCTATTACCATGATATTGGAAAGCTAGGAAAAACATTATACTTTATTGAGAATCAGGCAGACGGTAAAAACAGGCATGACAAGCTCTCTCCTTCCATGTCAGCCCTTATTTTAATCGAGCATGTAAAAAAGGGTGTTGAGCTTGCCAGGAAAAATAAATTAGGAAATGAAATTATTGAAGGGATTATTCAACATCATGGTACATCCCTGATCAAATATTTTTATCAAAAAAGCTTAAAAAGCGGTAATGATACAGTAAATGAAGCAGATTTCAGATATCCTGGACCCGAACCCCAGACAAGAGAGCCCGGTATTGTCATGGTGGCAGATGTTGTTGAAGCGGCTGTCAGAGCATTAGAACGTCC
>NZ_JAIOSW010000145.1 GCF_021107415.1 Desulfobacula sp. | reverse complement strand
GGTAAATTTGTATAATTGGAACATTCGTATGACTGAAAAAACACTTCAAAATTGTGGGAAATGCGGACTTTGCCTCAATACCTGTCCCGTGTATAAAATATTAAAAGAGGAACAGGTATCCCCCCGGGCCAAGCTTCAACTGATAAAAGCTTATGACAACAACACCCTTGCTTCTTCTCCTTTATTAAAAGAGATTGTATCAAAATGCCTGATGTGCGGATCATGTGCCGCCAATTGTCCTTCCGGGATAGATCATTATTCAAAGTTCATGGAAATGAGAAGAAAAATGGTGGAAACTCAAGGTGAAACACCCGCCATTAAAAGCCTGATTTATCTGCTGGCCCGTGAATATCGGATAAAATTGGGTGCCGGTCTTGCCAGACCCGGGCAAAAATTTGTGCCTGACAGCTTTGCCCGGGACTATAAACTTGGCAATATCCCTTTGAAAAATTTTCCAAAACTTAATTGTACTCCACTGCGCAAAGCCAATGATGAAATTATCCTTTCAAATAAGAAACAAGTGGGAACCGTGGTCTATTTTACCGGGTGTGCAACAAACTATTTATATGATGACACAGGCTTTGCCACGATTGAAATCTTAAAACACATGGGATATAAAATTATTATTCCAAAAGACCAGACCTGCTGTTCCATTCCATTATTATTTCACGGAGCGACAGACAAGGCATTTAAAAATATCATGACAAATATTAATGCCTTAAAAGACCATGATTGTGATGCCATTCTTGTGGACTGTTCCACCTGCGGAGAAGCATTAAAAAATGAATATCCCCGTCTTTTAGAAAATCAAGGTAAAAACCCTTTTGATGCAAAGGCAATTTCCACAAAGGTAATAGATATCCTCTCATTTGTTGATCAAAATTTTGACCGCCTTGAATTTGATCCTGATTTCACAGAAAAACTATCTGTCACCTACCATGCTCCCTGCCATACAAAGAATACTTTCCACTCCCATATCATTGCTGAAACTTTGCTTGAAAAACTGCCGTTTGTAAGCTACAAAAGAACTATTGATGTTGAGGAATGCTGCGGAGGTGGGGGTACGTTTTTTTATGAATATCCGGAACTCTCAAAAAAAATGGTTGATAAAAAAATTAAAAATGCAAAAGCCGTGCAGGCAAAACTATGGCTCACGGATTGCCCGGTCTGCAGGATGAACCTTGCCGGCAATCTGAATAATAATGACAATTTACAGGTTCTGCACCCTGTAAGTCTGATACATTCGGTATTGAAACCGGCATGAAAGTTAAATTAAAAAAAAATCAAGCCCCCCTTAACATCACCATATCTGATGATAAAGTGTTTGACATCATTATGGGTAAAGATATTCCGGGAATCAGCCATGACAAAATCAAACTGATCATTTCAAAAGGGATAAGAACCCATGCTCCAAAAGATATCCGGCATAAAAAAATCGCCATTATCATCCCGGATGACACAAGACTCTGGGCCCGGGGAGATATTTTTGTACCTCAAATTGTAAAAACTCTTTTTGAACTGGGGATCTCAAAGGAAAACATCAAAATCATTATTGCACTTGGGACCCATGATGATATGGGTAAAGATCAGTTCTCCCTGCTTGCCGGAACCTTTTGCAGTCAAAGGATTCAAATTCTCAATTCTGCAAATAAAAATCAAGCCCGCCTTATCTATTTGGGTGAAACCTATAAAAAGACACAACTCTATATCACTAAAGAGGCAGTTGAAGCCGATCATATAATCATATTTGGTGGCATCCTCCATCATATGGCAGCCGGGTTTGGTGGTGGCAGAAAATATATATTACCGGGTATTGCAGGATATGACTCTATCCAGCAAAACCACTCTCTTGCCATGAAAAAAGATGGAGCACCCCATCCCATGGTTCGGCAGGCAAAGCTCTGGGGAAATCCCATTAATGAAGATCTGAATGATGCAGCAGACCTGTTCTTAAAAAATAAAACCTGTACTTATGTGGTCCTTGCTGCAAATGGTATGGGTGATATTTTCCATGCCGATGTGGGTCCGTTGCACAACACGTTTATGAACGGCTGTAAAAAACTGGACCAGGCCTGTTGTATCCGTATTTCCCAAAAAGGAGATTTTGCCCTGATCTCAGCAGGCGGCCACAGGACAGATAGACAATTGTATCAATCCACCAAAGCCCTTTTCAATGCGATCAATATTGTCAAAGAAGGCGGAAAGATCCTTTTTGTTGCCGGGTGTTCACAGGGTGTGCGACATGATACCTTTTCATCTCTTCTAAAAAAATTTAAAGATGATCCCAAAAAAATCGGCAAGGAACTGGTACTAAATTTTAATATGCCGTCCTATGTCGCGTTCAGGGTGATTGATGTCCTTAACCGGTTTGATGTAACGCTTGTTTCAGATTTTTCAAAACTTACAACTGAAGAATTAGGGTTTAAATATACGAATAATATTGACAACTACACTAAAAGCTTAAAAGGGAAAGGGTATATTATACCATTTGCTGAAAATATCCTGCCTGTTTTAGACAATTCATGACAGGCCGGATTAAAGATAGGCTTAAATTTAACTCATAATAAATTTTAAGGGGGCACCATGAAAAGACGAACGTTTTTAAAAAAAGCAGGAATCGGGACAGCAACAGCCGCGGCCGCATTATCAGTCGGAGCACCTACAGTTATTGCATCTCCTAAAAAAATCAAATGGACGGCCACTTCATTCTGGAATCCAAAAGTAAGAATCATGTTTGACGGTATAAAAACCTTTTGCGAGAATGTAAAAGAAATGACGGACGGACAGTTTGAAATCAAGCTCTATGGCGGAGGTGAATTAGTACCCCCTCCGGGTGCGTTTGATGCAGTGTCCAAAGGAACGGTACAAATGGGAACCGGTTCTCCCTACTTCTGGGCGGGTAAATCAACAGCGTTTAACTGGTTTGGCTCCATCCCCTTTGGAATGAATGCACAGTCTATTAACGCCTGGTTCTATGAAGGCAATGGTCAGGCATTAATGAATGAATTGTATGACCGGTTTGATCTTGTTCCCAGAATTATTGGAAATTCAGGTATGCAGATGGGCGGCTGGTACGCAAAAAAAATCAACTCCCTGGAGGATTTCAAGGGGTTAAAAATGCGGATCGGCAGTATCGCAGGCAAGGTCCTTTCAGAAGTGGGTGTGACAACTGTCTTTGTACCGCCATCTGAAATATTTCCAGCCCTGGAAAGAGGGGTTGTGGATGCAGCAGAATTTGTGGGCCCTGTTCATGATATACTGCTTGGGCTTTATAAGGTTGCCAAATATTACTACACTCCGGGATGGCATGAGCCCGGTCCCGTATTGGATATCTTCTTCAACAAAAAAGCCTACAATGATCTGCCCAAACATTTTCAGCGAGTCCTTGATATTGCAGCAGCTGATATTAATGTCAGAACCCTGGCAGCATTTGATGCACAAAGCGGAACAGCCCTGGACAAGCTGGTAAAAGAGCACAACGTGGATGTACAGGTCTATCCTGAAGATGTATTAAAAAAATTAAAAACCATATCCAGAGAAGTGATTGAAGAAGAAGCCCAAAAAGATCCTTTTGCCGCAAAAGTACATGAAGACTATAAAGCATTCCAGGCAAAAACAGCTGTGTGGGGGAAGATGTCTGAAAAAGTCTATTGGAATACAATGGCTTAAATTTATGAAAACCATTAAAAAAGCCGTTTTGTTCTGTGATAAAATCAATGAATGGATCGGCAGTGTTATCGTTACATCCGCTGTCTTTTTATTCATCCTGGTGATCTTTTCCAATGTGATCATGCGTTATGTTTTCAATACCAGTTTTGTGTTTATGGCTGAACTGGAGTGGCATGTATTTGCTTTTATTTTCCTGTTAGGTGCAGGCTTTACCCTGCTGCATGACGGACATGTCCGCGTGGATATTTTTTATTCAGTCATGAATAAAAAAAAACAGGCAATAATCAATTTATTCGGTGTCCTGTTTTTTTTAATCCCTTCATGTTATCTGGTTTTGAGTACAAGTATTCCATGGGTTATTGTGGCATATAAAATAGGAGAAGTTTCCATTGATCCCGGCGGTATTCCTGCAAGATTTTTATTAAAAGCAACCTTACCAATCGGTTATTTTTTAATGTTGATCCAGGGAATCTCACTTTTTGTAAAAAGCGCGTTCATACTTATGGACAAACCCCTGGAAAACGATAATGCTGATTGAATATTTACCATTTTGGATTGCCGACTACCTGGCTGCATGGCTTTTTTTAGTATTGACCATTGCCTTAATGGGAGGATTCCCCGTCACCTTTACCATGATGGGGACATCCTTCCTTTTTGGTCTTATCGGGTTAAACGTGAGCTTTTTTGATCTGCTGCCCCTGCGGATGTGGGGAGTAATGAACAATACCATGCTCATGGCGGTTCCCCTGTTTATTTTTATGGGTCTTGCACTTGAAAGATCAGGGCTGGCAAGGCAGTTACTGGAAACAATGGAAGAACTTTTTAGAAATGTACGGGGCGGACTGGCCATTTCCGTTGTCATTGTCGGCGCATTACTGGGTGCATCCACCGGCATTGTCGGGGCAACAGTTGTCACAATGGGATTGATGTCTTTGCCCATCATGCTTAAGTATAAGTATTCAAATTCTTTTGCTTCCGGCACAGTTGCAGCCTCGGGAACCTTGGGCCAGATTATCCCTCCCAGCATTGTTTTACTTCTTTTGGGTCCCGTAATGGAAGTACCCATTGGAGATATGTTTATTGGTGCGGTTATTCCGGGAATGATTCTGGTATTTCTTTATTGTCTGTTTATCTTTTTGTCTACATTTTTTGGAACAAAACATGTTCCGGCTGCCCATGGAAAAGGCC
>NZ_JAIOSW010000018.1 GCF_021107415.1 Desulfobacula sp. | reverse complement strand
TGAATTGGCTCACCTGAAAAATTCTTTCCCATAATCAGACAGCTTGGATATGGCTTGTCATTTGGATAATCCTCGATAACTTCGCCCTGAATTATCGATGAATATATTTCTTCATATGTCAGAGTGTCATCAAACGCTTCCTCATCAGCATGATCGGTGATTCTCACACAATTGCTCCGGATAGCATTGATTACATTTTCTATATCCATGTTTCTATTTTTCCTGGCCTAATCGCGGTGATGACTAGCGCAGCCGCAGAATATAAACGATAATATCAGGATTTTGCTGCAATGGCAACACCAGTGACAATCACACCGGACAAATATGGGTGAAGGCTACATTGGCTACAGAATATTGCTTGATAACAGCAAGAAAACATACTTGGTCAAAGGCTTGTTAAAAAACAGGCCGGGTCATCTGAAGACCCGGCCTATATAGAACTTATTATTTTTCTTTATTTCCCAAATCCAGCCGCAAATTCTTCAATTGATATCACAGCAGTTCTGTCAGAAAGCTGCTGTATAAACTCCACTGGTGTTACTGACGTCCTGAATTGATGAAGGATTAGAATTCTTGATCGTAGTAACTTAGGATAAAATTGTATTTTACAATAGCATGAAGTCCGTGCTATCATGCATTCATGATTCAATCTTTCAGAAACAAAGGGACAGAAGATATCTTTAATGGCCAGAATACCAAAAATGCCCGAAAAATCTGTCCCCGGTCTTTATGGAAGATTGCTTCAAGAAAACTGGATCAAATTGACTCTGTCCTGTTTCTGAAAGAGCTTAGGATTCCACCTGGCAACAATCTTGAGGCGTTATCAGGGGATAGAATTGGAGAAAATAGTATTCGCATAAATGATCAGTATCGGATTTGTTTTAAATGGACAACAAATGGTCCTTATCAGGTTATAATTACTGATTATCACTGAATAAAAAGGAAAAAAAATGATTAGAATACCAAGTCATAGAGAGCCAACCCATCCAGGCGAGATGCTTCTTGAAGAATTCTTGATCCCTATGGGTATCACACAAAGAGAACTTGCCTATTCCATTCATGTGCCCTATCAGCGGGTTAATGAAATTGTAAACAAAAAAAGGGGGATAACGCCAAGCACCGCCTTACGACTTGCCAAGTTTTTCAGCATGTCAGAAGATTTCTGGATAAATCTGCAATTACGATGGGATCTATATAAAATAAAAAGTAAAGAATATAACGCACTTAAGGCGATAAAGCCCGCAAACTTTCAACTTAAAGACACGCTTGTTTCAGACTCCTTTTTAAGTTAAATACTGGAATGTGAACAGTGGCTGCAAAGAAAAAACAGAAGAATAAAAGGTTACAATATAAGGAGATAGAGGATATCCTGGCAGGAAGGGGATCTGTCACTGCCCTTGAGCTGATTCGTCTCATCCGGCAGATCAATCCTACCAACAAAAATATTGCCCGGAGAGAAACCGAAAAACGATACAGAATCAAGGCGCAGCTCCAGAGTCTGCTCATCAATAAATTTAAAAAAAATCTACTGGTTATACCTGATCCGAATGATGAAGGGCTGGTGAGTTTGAAGTTGAAGCATTTTGATGAGAACGCCTGCCATGCTTTGGTCTCTGAACTGGATGACCCGGCACGATCCTGGGTTCAGATAGAGATGGATCTGCAAACCATACAAGACCCTGTGTTCCGGAACAGCACCCCTGTTTCCCCTGGCAGGGAAGCGTCAAAGTCTCCTGCAAAAACAGTCAAACCCCATGTGTCTTTGAAACAGGAAATATACTCTTCTGATGAATTGCTGGCCCTTGGTGCCAAAGCTCTGGATGCCTATGATTATAATGCGTGTGAGGATTTTTTGTTCCGGGCTTTTTCAGTATCACAGGGGGCGCTCCCTGCGGCCCAGGCACTTCTTGAATTTTTAGTGGATTACCTGGCTGCTTATGAGAGAGCCATTGAACTTTGGGATTCCCTTGCAAAGGAAAGCCAGAAAGACTCCATGGTTTCAGCCAAACTGGCCCTGGCCCTGGCCAGGTCAGGCAGGATAGGAGAAGCACTCGCCTGCTTAAATCTGTCAAGAGAGCCTGCTGCCATGGAGGTCTATGTTATAGGGTGTAAATATTATATCTCCCAAAATGCACCTGATGAGTCTGAAAGGCTCTGTAAAATCCTTTCTTCATCCCGGGACCATCCATTCACCTCTGAAACCAGGGAATTGTTTGAACGAATTGAGAAACTCAGGATAGACCTGATGAATCCCCTGGAAAAGAAAATGCTGGATCATTGGCAAAAGTGCCATCATGATGTAGCAGACATTATGGCTGAAAAGATATTGAAAAAAATTCCCGGCCACAGGACAGCAAAAAAAATCCGCATGGATTTTACCCGGATGCAACAGGAGAAAAAAATCAGACTATTTCTGGACCAGGCCGACAAAGCCGGGACAGAAAAAGATTACAGCCGTGAGGTCATGCTGCTCAAAAAAGCACTTGATATCAGTCATGATGACATCGGTCAAGAAATTGAGGTAAAACTTGAAAACGCAACACTGGCAGCACAAAAGCAGCGTGAACACGAAGAGGTCCATGGAGTTGCAAGCCTCTGGCAAAAGGGTAAACAAAAAAAATCTATCATGATGTATATCTCCCTTTCCCGGGACCAGCAGCATCAATGCCTGACTTTGTTAAAGGATGAGCATTTTTCCTGGACAGATGAGCTGACAGCTTCTGTTTCCTACATCAAACCGGATAAGGCAGCAGAGATTGTGCTGGCCCTTGGAAAAGCATGCAGAATGCTGGACAATAATGAAGCTCCCCTGCTTGTGCTTGAAAAAATCAATAATATTGGAGACTTGGTACTGCACATTCAAGCAGGCCGCAAGCTGATGTCTAAGGCCGAAAACCAGATACAGGCCAAAGAAAGGAAAAAATCAAAAAGATTGCTGAAAAAACTGGCCCATCTCCTGGCCGGTAAACGGGTAGATTCGGCCCGGGAATGTATTCAGGCCATCAATGGTAAACTGCTTGACTTGCAGGATAAAAAAGAGCTGGAACTGATGATGGCTGATCTTAAAAAACTGGCACGTATTCAGGATCTTGAGGTAACTTATGCAGCCGCTATTAGCCGGCAGAATCATTTCACTGCCCGGGAAACGGCCCATACGCTTGCCCGGCTCATGTCCGGTGACCAGGACAAAATATGGCGCAAAAAGGCTGCTGAACAGACTGTTTCAATCAGAAAGGCCATGTCCCTGGTTCAGATGAAATCGTCCGGGCTTGAACCATGCTTCTGGAAGGCCGGTATTGCATGGTGGAATGAGTGTAACAGCTTTGCCGCCATTATGGCTGACGGCCGTCGTATCGTTCTGGTTTCCTGTCTGGACTGCTGGTTGTTTGTTAGGATTTTTGATTCCAAAACCCAGATATTTGATCAGGCCATTATGATGCGGCCCCCAGTAAATATGGATATGCCGACCCTTCGCCTGGATGAAGACAAAATTTGGATATGCGGTGGCAAAGGTGGGGTTTTAACCATTACCCTGGATCCTCTAAATATTCTTTCCTGGAAGGATTGCAGCATTTTTGTCAAAAAAAATCATGTTCTGGAAGACCTCTGGCTCTTTTCCGGACAGAACAATATCTGGCTTCACTGCCGGTCTTTGGACCAAAGTCAAAGGCAGGCGGCTTTGGTGATCGACATAGAGCAGCAGCGAGAGGTAAGGTCGGTCTGGATTGATGGGGTTCCATGGATAGTAAATCAAAAGGGTGAGTATCATTTGTGCGATTCTGCCATAGACTCTGACACCATCAGGATTTATTCAGGCAGCGGCAGGCAGGAGACCTTGTTTACTAAAAAGCTCCCGGGTGCTGTGGAGGGCGGGGCCATGCACCCGGACGGCATTCATCTGATTTTCCTGGTCTATGATGACGGCGAGATGTTCCCATTCGAGGAAGGATTGGATGAAGCCGATACTTGTCTTCATCTGGAGGTGATTCCGGTTGATTCCGGTCATCCCGTTACACACAAAATTTCAGGTTCCAGAAGCGATTTGGCCAATGGTATTGCCACCTCCATGGAAACCGGCCTGGTCTTTGTCCATTATCATAAAAACATCAATGACGGGTATCATCCATGCCTGTCTGCCTTTAAGCCGAACCAGGATGGTTTTGAAGAGTTGTACATGGTGCGTGTGCCTGAAAATTTTATCCTTGCCACTGACCAGCTTTCCAATCAAGTGGCAGGAGTGGCTTCAGGAGAAAACGGCATCCAGTCGGTTTTGCTGGATCAAAAAAAACCCTGGTTTGATCTTTCCGACAGCACGCCAAAACTAAAAAATGATATCCCTCTGCTGGAGCAGTATTTACCTTGTCAAATACCCACAGGAAAACAATATGATGAATTTATGGATTACAGGATCAAGATTCAGATTTCCAGCATGAAAGAAGTCCGGCAAATATTTTATGACATGAAACGAAATGATCACTGTGATCTGGATGATGTGTTTGCATTTCATGAGGCATTGATCGGAGAGCAAATCCATTTTGATCTTTCCACAGAGATTGAACAATGGGCGTATGAGACTTTTCCGGATCATCCACGGACTTTAATGGGAAAGGCAGACCATGCGCTGAAGAATCAAGACTGGCCTCGAATCGTTGCGCTGCTCAAAGACGTGAAGATCCAGGGCATTGACCATGGCACAGCCGGCCATATCTGCCATCTTCTCGGGCTTGGATTGTTTTCCACGGGGGAGGTAAAAAAAGCAGTCAAAATCTGGCGCAGGGGAAAAAGGTTAAAGGAAAGCAGATGCATGCTTGATCAATTAATTTCCTATGGCCGGGTTGCCGCCATGTCTGATAAACAAAGGAAAAAAGCCAAAAAGAAAGGAACATATCCCAAAATCCTCCATCTCATTGAAACTTTGGACACCTGCCTTGAACTTGGACATTGGGAGGATGCCGTTGCCGGCGTTGCGCACTACGACATCCAGTCCATCAGTTATATTCAGCTACTGGCCCGCCTGACAGAAGCTTTCATGCACCAGACAACTATAGTTGGAAAAAAAGAGTGGTTCAAAAAAGTCATCATACTGGATCTATTCTGCAGGGAAGTCAAAAGGCCCCTGATTTCAAGGCTTATTTTACCGCCCTATATCATTACCTGGCCTGAAAAGCGTATCAATGAAATAGCTGACCGGGCAGCGGCCTGGCTTAAACCCTAGGTTTTGTTATGCCATTACTTCTACATAACTTGAATATGAATGTGGTTTTGGAGTTTCCTGGTGTTCCAAGCGCAGCCCTTCTAAATGAAACTCCATAGCTTCTTTCATATTTTTTTCTACTTCTCTCTTTGTTCTGCCTGTCGCTACACAACCATCCATATCCGGAGAATAAGATGAAAAACCTGTTTTTGTTTCCTCAATCACTACTAGATATTTCATTTTTTTAATCCTGCTTGTTTGAAAATACTATTTTGGGTTCCTGGTGCCATGTCATCATTTGGCTTCCCTGCCACAGTGACCAAACCACGTTTGCTTGAATGCTTGAATTGACGATGGCTTCCTCTTGTGCGAGCCAAATACCAACCATCTTCCTCTGATCTGACTGCCTGTACAGCTTCATCCACAAAATTATTTATCTCATCTTCAGAATAATCTCTACCCCTGCTTCTGAATTTATGGACGGCTTTGCGCATCTGATTTGTCCATGAAGCATCAGAGTGGCCGGGCATGACCTCTTCAAGCCTGTTTTTAATGATCATACTGTCTATAATGGTCATAATAGCCTCCTTATCAGAGGGCTTCAGCATAGAAACCAGCTCAAACTGCTCTAAAAGTTTTTTATCCATAATCCTGTTATCTGCAACACCTTTTCCTTTATCAAAAAGAAGTTCATCCGCAGATATGCCAAGGCTTTTGGCAATATTTGTCTCGAAAGCTAAAATCAGGATGTTGCTGCAATGGCGACACCAGTAGCAATCATCACCCCGCCCGCAGTTTTGTTGAGTCGTTTGACAGAACGCGTACTGGAAAAGAATACTCTGGCCCGATTGGCAAGATATGCATAAAACATCAAGACGCTTGATAAAACAATAGAAACTGTGACGGCAATGATACAGAAATCCATACCGCTCAAGGAAGACAGGTCCATGAAAGTGGGGAGAAAACCGCAATAAAAGAGGATCACTTTGGGGTTTGACAAGGTAATAACAAGTCCGCTCAAATAATTGCCATACTTCGTGCCTTTTTTGTCATTAGAGTGTTGAACCGGGACAGGTTTGGATATCCAGATTTTAACCCCCAGAAAAATCAGGTATGCCCCGCCAATAACCTTAACCAACACAAAAAAATCCCCCATGGCCTGTGAAATGGCCGACATGCCCAGAATGGCAAACACCAGAAAAATAATATCCCCGGTGACAATTCCTGCAACCACTCCAAGGGATGAAACAAAGCCTGATGCAAGGGACCTTGAAATTGTGGCAAACATACCTGGACCCGGCGTTACACCAAGAACAAACAATGCTATGGCCAGACTGAAAATAGAAAGCAGACTCATCTCAACACCTCATTATTATGCAATATAAAAAGTTGATTTTATCCTAATATTGATTATTTTCAAGTAATAATATTTAAACAATGAACTTTATTGAGTTTACCCGATTGACTTTTGCCCAATTGACCTTGCCCGATTGAGTTTGCCGGGTTGACTTTATTGGGGATACACCTTATAACGCCGGACAATTATGACACACTATAAAAAACCAGTTCTCACACCTGCCATTGTTCTGAAGGCAATAATCTATACCAATGTTATCATGTTTATTATCAGCCTGATTTACAGTGGCAAAAACATGATTCTGAGCCTTAATCCGTTTTATGCATTAACCCCGTCAATGGACGTGCTGAACTTTCTTGGCGCCTCGGGCCGGCTTCCCATTATTAAATTTGAGGCATGGTGGTCTTTGATTACAGCCAACTGGCTTCACGGCGGGCTTCTCCATATTCTGTTTAACATGATGGCCCTGAAAACTATTGCCCCCCTGGTCATGAAAGAATTCGGCCTGTTTCGAATGTTTTCCATCTATACCCTTACTGGCATTGCAGGATTTTTATTATCCTATTTTGGCAATGTTTATCTGACCATTGGTGCTTCATCAGGGCTTTGCGGACTGATCGGAGCGGCGCTGTATTTCGGCAAATCAAGGGGGGGGCAATGGGGACAGCTGGTGTATAAACAGACCTCGGGCTGGGTTGTCACTCTTGTCTTAATTGGTTTTTTAATGCCCAATATCAATAATTGGAGCCATGCGGGCGGATTGATTGCCGGTATTTTTTTTGGCTGGGTCCTGGGATATAATGAAAGAAGAACAGAAAATATTTTTGATAGATCTTTGGCTGTTTTTTTTGTCGGCATAACTTTCTGGCTTTTGGCAAAATCAGTGATACAGGGTTTTTTTCTTATTTATTCCTGAATTAAGAATTTTACACAAATTTTACAAAGATTTCTTGAAATCAGCCGATTTCTAAATTATATCAGCTCTTATGAAAAATCATATGCTAAACCCATGCTAAACCAAATTCTAAAAAAGGCCAATGCTTAAAAAAGTAGATAAAATAGCCGTTGTCGGAATGGCTGGAGTATTTCCCAGGGCTTTGGATACCAAGCAATTTCTTGACAATATCATCCAGAAAAGAGACTCGATTATCACCGTTCCGGATCATCGGTGGATAGGCCCTGTCAAGGATTTTATCTCGCATCAGACGCTTCCTGACAAGGCCATCTCCAACAAAGCAGGACTCATTGAACATTTCCATTTTGATCCTGATGGTTTTCTTGTGGATAAGGATCTGTTATCCCAACTGGATCCTTTGCACCAGCTTGTTCTGCATGCAGGAAGGGATGCTTTTTTACAATGTTCCCATACAAAAGAAAATAAAAAACGAACCGGGGTGATTTTAGCTGCCATCGCCCTTCCCACTGACACATCTTCGCAGATTTCCTGGCAGATTGTCTGCAATTGCAATAAGAATTCTAAAGCAATTGTGCCAAAAGATTTCTTACGTGCGGCAGTGGTTTCACTTCCGGCTGCAATTCTTGCCAGAGCCATGGGGTTTGAAGGTACCAGCTTTACCCTTGATGCTGCCTGTGCATCTTCTTTATATTCCATCAAGCTTGCCTGTGAATACCTTCATTTAAAAAAGGCAGATATCATGGTGGCCGGTGGTGTTTCCAGACCGGATTCTCTTTATACCCAGATAGGGTTCTCACAATTGCAGGCATTGTCTCCCACGGGCAGATGCTCACCCTTTGATAAGACTGCCGACGGGCTCGTTGTGGGTGAAGGAACCGGCATTGTTGTGTTGAAAAGACTTGAAGATGCCATAAATTCCGGTGATAAAATTCATGCTGTCATCACGGGTACCGGGGCATCTAATGATATTGAAGGAACCCTTGTGGGACCCGCCTCGGAAGGCCAGGTCCGGGCCATGATCCAGGCGTACAAACAGGCATCCTGGACCCCTTTGGACATCCAGTACATGGAATGCCACGGATCAGGCACTCCAGTGGGGGATCAGGTGGAATTGTCCAGCATACATGCATTGCTTGATGCATTTGAGTGTCCGGATAAACTTCTTTCCATCGGATCAGTCAAATCAATGACCGGCCATCTTCTCACAGCAGCAGGTGCAGCAGGATTTATTAAAACCATTCTTTCAATGAATGAGGGATTCTTACCGCCTTCATTAAATTATTCAGCGCCTTCTTCCAAAAGCATTTTAAATAAGAGTAATATCAAGGTTCAAACCCAGGTTGAAGACTGGACCCCTGAATCCATCCATTCAACCAGGCGGGCCGGTATCAGTGCCTTTGGTTTTGGCGGAATCAACGCCCATATTCTGGTTGAAGAATTTAAAAACAACTCAAGTAACCATATTGTAAAAAATACAAAGCAACTGCCTGTTGATGAAAAAGAGATGTTAAAAAAGGTTTCCTGTGCCATTGTCGGTATGGAAACCATTGCAAAGGACTGTCACTCCCTGTCCGATTTTAAGGATCTCGTATTTAATAAAACACGCTTGAATCCGGAGAATCCGGGATCAAGATGGAGAAGAAAAGAGCCTCAGGTTTGCAGGGAAAAACCGGGATTTTATCTGGATCACCTGGCAATTGGGGTTGGCGAATTCCATATCCCTCCCAATCAAATGGATGATATCCTGCCCCAGCAGATTATTCTTCTTAAAGCTGCCAAAGGAGCCCTGGAAGACGCAAAGATCAGTCCAAGACCATTAGAGGGTGAACCCCAGAGGGATTGGTTCGGTTGTGCCATTGGAATTGAATTTGATTATGGCGCCACTGATTTTCATCTTCGCTGGAAAATCAATCATCTTGATGAAGAGCTGAAAGATAGTATTTCTCCGCCTTTGACCTTTAACCGGACTTTGGGTGCTCTTGGCGGAATTGTGGCATCCCGTGTGGCAAGGGAATTTAAGCTTGGGGGTCCGTGTTTCACCCTGTCTGCCGGAGCAGCTTGTGGCATCAAGGCAATTGAAACAGCTGTTCATTCTTTAAGTGCTTATGAAACCGATGTCTTTATCTGCGGCTGTGTTGACCTTGCAGGGGATATCCGGCAGTTTGCTCTCAATGAAATAGCCAAACCCCATACTGATGCAATCCTGCCGTCTGAAGGGGCTGCTGCCATTGTTTTAAAACGGCTGGATCAAGCCATTGAAGATGGCGACAGGATTTATGGTGTCATAACAGGTGTGGCAGGTGCAAGCAGTGGCCCTGTTCCCGGTGAAACAGACTATGATTCAACAATATCACAAGCCCTTTATACTCAATCCCTTGAAAATGCCCTCAAAGATTCAAATACATCATTAAAGGATATCTGTCTTTATGAAACCTGTTCTACAGGGATACGGCATGATGACGCAATCGAGGCCGACGTGTTAAACACGCTTTATTTGAAAGATCCGGGTCTTTCTGCCTGCCCTGTTACATCAACCTCTTCAGTTATTGGAAACACCAGGGCTGCATCTGCTTTATTCTCCGTTATCAAGACAGCGCTTTACCTTAATGATAAGTTGATGCCTGAAAATAAAACAATAAGAAAAGCCTGTGTTGCATCCATTACCCTGGATGGTGCCTGTTCCCACGTGATCCTTGAAGAAAACAGACAGGAAAACAAAAAAGACCTGCCTTCTGTTCCCAAAGTCCC
>NZ_JAIOSW010000278.1 GCF_021107415.1 Desulfobacula sp. | reverse complement strand
GATCTTGAAATGCTGTCCCCCAAATACGAGACCTGCGAAATTCAACCCATAGATATGTTTCCCCATACCTATCATATTGAATCTGTTGCATTGCTCTTAAAAAATTGGGTAAAAAAATAAACTTTTATTGTTTCTCTTTATCTTCTTTGGGTTTAGAGAACAGACAGTTTAGAATAATCATATCATTATCTTTTTCTGATGTGATGGCATATGGTAATTTTTGAAACAGCTTTATCATCCCCGTGTTTTCAGGAGAGGTATATGCAACAAGCCCTTTAATATCATTATCAATGGCGGCCCTTGTCAGTTTCCTCTGGAGGATTTGGGCAATTCCCATGCTCTGGTATTCCCTGGATACGGAAAATGCAATTTCTGCCATGTTGATAATGGAGTTTCGAAAATATTCACCAACTGCAATGATTTTTTCAAATCCCAATTCTCCAATAGTCGCAACAATGGTCAGATCATTGATATAATCAATTTCAAATGTTGTATCAATCTGATCATGCACAAAACTCTTTTTTTCATGAAAAAATCTTGAGACAATATCCCCCCGATTCATGGTATAATAGTGTTCCTGAACGCCTCTTTCATCAATGGGTTTGGCAGGTCTGAACATGATGGCAATCCCATTGATTGTAATGGTTTCTTCATATTTTAAAGGATAAACTCCTTTAATAGCCTGTTTGATTTTTCTGTTTATATCAATTAAATTAAATTCTTTGGCTTTTGAAAAGAGTTCATCCCTGAAATCGGGATGAGCAATGCTGATCAATCCCATAGCTCTTTCCTGAAGGGTTTTTCCAAAAAGATTAACCACACCATATTCTGTTGCAACAAATTGAACATCCCCTCTGGGCACAACCACTGCAATATCAGATAAATTGGGAATGATTCGGCTTTTTCTGCCATGATCGGATGTAGAGGTCATCATGAGGATGGACTTGCCGCCCTTTGACATGGCAGCTCCTCTGGTAAAGTCAAGAAGTCCGTTGATGCCGGTATAATTATTATAAGGGAGAGCATCTGCTGCAACCTGTCCTGTCAGGTCTATGGCCATGGCAGTGTTTAAAGAGACCATGGCATTATGTCTGGCAATAATAGACGGGTTGTTGATATAATCTGACGGATGAAATTCAATGGATGGATTGTCATCAATAAATTCATAAAGAAGATTTGATCCGACAGCACTTCCGGCCACAAGTTTTCCATCATTAAATTCTTTTTTTTTATTGGTGATAACTCCCATGGAAAAAAGGCGCATCAACCCGTCTGATAAATATTGAGAATGGATACCCAGATCATTTTTTTCAGACAGGCAAAGCATAAGGGCTTCGCTTGTCACACCTAAACTGGTTTGCAGGGTGGAGCCGTCATCAATCAGCCGTGATAAATGTTTGGCAATAGTATTAGCCGTTTCAAGTTCAGGAAGGGGCTGTATGGTTAAAAGGTCTTCTTCATGTTCAACAATATAATCCACATCATTGACATGGATAAAACTTCTGCCCAATACCCTTGGCATATTCGGGTTTATCTGGCAAATTACAATATCTGCTGATTCACAGGCGGCAAGTGTGATATCCACGGATACCCCCAAACTCATCCACCCGAAATCGTCGGGCGGGGAAGCCTGGATCAGGGCAGCATTTATGGGCATCATTCTTGATTTAAACAAATAGGGAATCTGGGAAAGGTTAATGGGTGTGTTAAATCTTTTATTCCGATGAATTTTGCTCGGGGATGCAGACCCCAGATAGAAGGACCGGATATTAAACTGCTGGGAATGGGACCGGTTGGCCACCAGTGTTAAAGGGCCGCTTTCAATACACAATAATCTGACAATTTCAAGATCTGTAAATCGGACAGAGGCATCTGCTAATTCTTTGACAAGATGTTGGGGCTCTCCGCATGAAGAGCCAATAAATACTCTTTGCCCGGGCTGTATATGTCGCAATGCTTTTTCAGCACTGGTCAGTTTCTGGACATAATTGTCAGCCCAATAAGTTGTTTTTGACATTATATGCATCTCCAATTAATTATTAATCAGTTTTGTGTTATATTAACACGAAAATACCTTAATTAGGAGATGATTATGTCTTATTTTGATTTTACAAGTTTTGAAGCTTCTTTTTATCACCATATTAAATACGTTTTGGGTAAAAAAATTGAGGATGCCACAAAGCTTGATCTTATGAATGCCGTGTCTTCTGCCGTGGGTAAATATTTAATGGATATCAGTTTTGAAACAAATCAGCGGTATAGAGATAATGCTTCAAAACGACTCTATTATCTGTCCATGGAATTTTTAATTGGAAGACTTTTATCCAATAATTTAATGAATTTAGGGATTTACGATAAATGCGCCAGATTTTTAAAAAAGATTGGATATGATTTGGAAGAGCTTGTGGAAGAAGAACAGCATCCGTCACTGGGGAACGGTGGTCTTGGAAGACTTGCGGCATGCTTTTTAGATTCCATGGCAAGCCTTGATATGCCGGGATTCGGGTATGGCATTAATTATGACTACGGCCTTTTTAAACAGGTGATTGTTAATGGATATCAAAGAGAAAAACCCGATTACTGGCCAAATCGATCTTCTCCATGGCTTATCAGGCGGTCAGGGAATAAATGCATGATTCCCATCTATGGTAAAATTGAAGATACAAAGGATATGGATGGAGAATATAATCCCATGTGGACAGATTGGAAACTTCTCATCGGCAGACCTCATGATATCCTTATTACAGGATATGGCGGGCGTACGGTTAATCGATTAAGACTTTTTTCAGCCTGGGCATCCGAAGATTTTGATATGAAGATTTTTAATGACGGCGACTATTTTAAAGCTGTTGAAGAAAAAATAAAATCTGAAACCATCTCCAAAATACTTTATCCGTCAGATTCAAAGGAAGTTGGAAAAGAATTAAGGTTAGTCCAGGAATATTTTCTGGTAGCCTGTTCAGTAAGAGATGTCATCAGGATTTATCAAAAAGAAAATACCGGGTTTGATCAATTTCATGAAAAAGTCGCCATTCAGCTCAATGATACGCATCCGGCATTAACGGTTGCAGAGTTAATGAGAGTTCTGGTTGATGAAAATGCTCTTGAATGGGAAAAAGCCTGGAATATTACGACCAAAACGCTTGGGTATACCAATCATACCCTGTTGCCCGAGGCACTTGAGACATGGCCGGTATCCATTGTTAAACGGGTAATTCCAAGGCATTTGCAGATTATTTATGAAATTAACAGGCGGTTTATTGATACGGTAAAAGAAAAATTCGGTGAGAATAGCGCCCCTTTGATTTCCAAGATGTCTATTATCCGCGAAGGAGGAGAAAAACAGGTCAGGATGGCCAACCTTGCCATTATCGGCAGTCATTCTGTCAATGGCGTGGCAAAAGTGCACTCAGAACTTGTAAAAACAAAACTGGTCCCGGACTTTTATTCATTCTATCCTGATAAATTTAATAATAAAACCAATGGTGTCACCCCCAGACGATGGATCGTCTCATGTAATCCCGGACTGACAAAACTGATTTGTGAGGCTATTGGGGACAGATGGATTAAAGATCTTGAAAGAATCAGAAAAATAGAAGATTTCCAGGATGATTCGGCTTTTATAGATCAATTCATGCAAATAAAAAAAGAGAATAAAACACGGCTGGCTAAAATTATTCAACAAAAAGCGTTTGAAAAGGTTGATCCTGAATCCATTTTTGATATACATGCAAAAAGAATTCATGAATATAAACGCCAGCTTTTAAATATTTTAAACATTATTCATATGTATTTGTTAATAAAAGAAGATCATGTGGATATTGGACATCCTAGAACCTTTATTTTTGCCGGAAAGGCTGCGCCCGGATACCATACTGCCAAACTCATCATAAAGCTTATTCACTCAATTGCCGCGGTTGTCAATAAGGATCCCGAGGTAAATCAATTATTGAAAGTGGTTTTTTTGCCTGATTACAGGGTTTCCCTTGCAGAAAAAATTATTCCGGCTGCTGATGTCAGCGAGCAGATCTCCACTGCCGGTATGGAAGCTTCCGGTACCGGTAATATGAAATTTGCCATGAATGGGGCCGTCACCATCGGTACCCTTGATGGGGCTAATATTGAAATTTATGAACAGGTTGGAAAGGAAAACATCTATATTTTCGGTCTGACGGTTGAAGAAGTTGAACAGGCCAGGCATCAGTATAATCCAAAAGAATATCTTGAAAAAGATGAGCGTTTAAAGCGGGTATTGGGTGCCTTAAGCTCAGATTTGTTTTGCCCGAAAGAACCAAAATTGTTTCAGCATATCTATAACACGCTGGTTGAACAGGGCGATTATTATCTTCATTTTGCTGATTTTTCATCCTATGTTAACGCCCAGGCAATGATTGGCAAAGATTTTAAACAATCAAATCAATGGGCGGTTAAAGCCCTTTTGAATACAGCAAGAACAGGAATGTTTTCAAGTGACAGAACCATTAAAGAGTATGCAGGGGATATATGGAATATTAAGTCACAAATTTAATTAGATTTTTTAATTTTTTTTCTTGAGATTTCTCTTGTTTTCTTGTAATTATTTAATCATTCATCAGTTTATGAATCGCATTCAAAAAATAATGAGGAATATATGGGTATATATGAAAGAAAACAAAGAGAAAAAAAGAAAAGAAAAAAAGAAATTATCAATGCTGCACGTAAAGTTTTTTCCAATAAGGGGTTTAGGGCTGCTACAATGGAAGAAATCGCTTATGAAGCAGAATTGAGTCCTGGAACCTTATACCTGTATTTTAAAAATAAGGAAGAATTGCATACAATTCTTTCCATTGAAATATTAAAACGTCTGGCAGATAAAATTCAAAAAGTTGTCCGCCGGGATATTTCAGTGGAAGAAAAGATTGATAATTTTCAGGATGTATTTATTGATGTATATGAATATGATTCAAATATTTTAATCAACTTATTTCATCTCCAGTCAGGGGAAACACTTAAGAATCTTTCAGATGAAGTCTTAAAGCAGATCAAGGCACACTCAGCCCTGGCTCATGGGGCCATCATTGATGTCATAAGACAAGGTATTGACCAGGGTGTTTTCATAGACGAACATCCCGTGGCTCTTGCAGATGTCCTATGGGCATCCTATAGTGGTATTGTCCTGTGGGTTGATTCCAAAAGGCTTTTAAACAATCAGAAAGCTTTTGTCAAACCTACCTTAAAAACGGCATTCAAGATAATCAGCAAAGGGTTGAAGAAAAAATAAAATGAATAAAAATAAATTATTAGAAATCATCCACAACGGTGAGTCCTCAAAGATCGAGTTTAAAACCGATAATGTCCATCCGGTATCACTGGCTGAGGAAATTGTGGCATTTTTGAATTTTAAAGGCGGCCAAATCATGCTTGGAGTTGATGATTCTGGTATTATACGCGGATGTTCGAAAAAAAATTTCGAAGAGTTTATTATCAATGTCTGCCAGAATAATATTCATCCACCCGTGATTCCTCTTATCGAAAAAGTCATAATAGATGATAAGACTGTTTTTATATTGACCATTGACAAGGGAGAAATACCTCATTGCAGTGGCAAAGGGATTTACCATATTCGTGTCGGGTCAACAAAACAGATTCCAACTCAGCAGGAACTCGTGCGCCTTTTCCAACATAAGAATGTTTTTCAATATGATGAAACCCCGGTTTTAAAGGCTAACGTCAATTCGATAGATCTTTTTAAAGTAAATGATTACCTGATGCGGCTGGGCCAATCTCCTTTAGCTGTTGAAGATTCATTCTATCTGGAAAATGAATTAAACAATCTTTCAATATTGGTTGAACTGGATAATCATTATTACCCGACTCTTGGGGGACTTCTGGTATTTGGAAAAGATCCCCAGAAATATTTTCCATCCTATTATATCTCTTGTGGAGCATACAAAGGTAAAGATGTTGTTTCCGAGGCTATCAGTGAGAAGAACCTTAAAGGATCTCTAGATGAACAGATCAAGGATGCTATGTCGTTTTTAAACTTTGTTGTTCATCAGGACAGGAACCTGATAAATGATACTCAACGCAAAGATGAATATCAATACCCCATGGAAGCGCTGAGGGAGGCCATTGTCAATGCTGTTTGCCACAGGGATTACACCATCAGCGGTGCTTCAATCAGAATCCTTATGTTCCGGGATTGTATTGAAATCCGGTCTCCCGGCGGCCTGCCCAACACTTTGACACTGGACAGCATGATATACCGTCAGTTTACCAGGAACCAGACCATTGCTTCATTCCTGTCCGGTTCCGGATATATGGAAAAAAGAGGAAAAGGACTTCTCAAGATCATGAAGCTGTGTAAAGCTCAGGGCATTTCATATCAGTTTTCTTTAATGCCGGATGGAAATGAATTTGTGGTAACGTTTTCAGATAAACTTCATCTGCCGCAATAAAAACTTCACTCCCTTGTGCCTTGGTGCGAGAATAAAAAAGCAGGACCCCTTACAAGGCCCTGCTTTAATTCTAAATTAAAATCAATGGTATTTTATTTTTGTGTTCTTTTTCTCCCGATACCGGCAAGACCCAGAAGACCGATTCCAAAAAGGACCATGGTAGCGGGTTCCGGAACTGGCGCACCAACGAGTTGGCTTTGTCTATCACCGGAGCCATCCAGATTGACTAAATTAGCAACTTTTATGTCCCAGCCTGTTACAGTGAAATCATAGTTGTCTATAACACCATCTTGGGCAGCATTTAAAATGTTTCTGATACCGAGAAGAGCCAACCAATTGTCAGCGACATCTATTTCATCTTCCATAAACCAAATGGCTTGTTGAACCATCTCCTCTACAATTTCATCTTTTGATCCAAACAAGCCGTCATAAAATGAAGCATACAGCCATAAGGATTGCTGTGAAATGTAGTCTCTGTTAGGATAGCCATCATTGTCATTATCAACACCGCCGCCAGTTGCATAATCTTCAACAGAGTCGATTAGGTATGTTCCGTTATATGAGAAATAATTGTACTTTTCAACACAGAACGTATTATAAGACACACCATTGGTTGTCAAAGTATATCTATCACCAGGAGTCATTGTAGCCAAATCTCCAGCTATTGGCAACGCCCAGGCATTTCCCGCAAATAATAGTAACAATCCAAATAACAATCCTATTTTAATCAATTTCTTCATAACTTGTCTCCTTAGTTAATTATATTTTAATTCATTTTCATTTTTTCACAGTTAGTCTTTATCAAAGCAACTAGCGTGCCAGGAAGTGAAACCCTTTAAACAAGGCATTCTTATAAAATTAAGTTTTGAATTGTGAAAAAGATTACATAAATTGGGTAAAAGATTACATGGTTTTGAGAAAAAAATAACCTAATTTACCAAAAATCAAAATAAAAGGACGCGATTCTAATTTCGATCATTTAATTTAAAAGAATATGAAGATGCATGAAAGGGGAAAAATAAAAATGAAAACAATATTAATTTTTCAATATATAAAATAACAATTTTTGTTAAATTTCTATCAATTTTTGGAATATTGAATATCTAAATTCTTGAAAATGTATAGTTCCCATTCTGGCATGTAATTTGCTATCTACATATAAAATATAATAAGCAAATAAGAAATATACGGTCATTTAAAAAAATATTTCAAAAGAAAAAAATAATTCCAATACGGTTTTTTAAGGGTGTGAAGCATGAATTTCATTGACAAAAAAGCCGTTTTAAGAAATAATATATATTCTTTTTCTATGTTTGATTAAAATTTGCGCCCAACGCAGTAATCGGGAAAATTGGCGGTTTTCGGTCGGGCAATAAATAAAAATAAAAATTTGGAAAATATACTAGAATGGCGGATATCCAACAGCAGGCAGCAACACTAAAACCGGATCAGATACTTGAAATAATAATAAGGCGCAGATGGATCATTATCCTTCCTCTCTGCCTTTTTCTTACACTGGGTTTTTTTCACACCCTTAATTCAACACAGACCTACGAGGCCTCCACAACTATTCTTATCCAGCCTCAAAAGGTGCCGACAGACTATGTTCAGTCAATTGTTACAACAGATATTGCCCAAAGAATCAATACGATTTCTCAGCAGATATTAAGCAGAACAAATCTTGAAATGGTTATCAAAGAATTCGGGCTTTTTCATGATGCAGAGAATATGTTTCAAGAAGATAAGATAAGAAGTATGAGAAAACGGGTTGTTGTGACACAAAACAGCAGCAGAAGGCAGGGTACTGAGGCTTTTTCCGTATCCTTTACCGGCAACAACCCTGAAACCGTAATGAAAGTCGCCAATAAGCTGGCAACCTTCTTTATGGATGAAAATCTTAAAGCCAGAGAAATCCAGGCCATTGGAACCAGTGAATTTCTTGAATCAGAACTTGAAAAAATTAAAAAAAAGCTTGAGCATCGCGAAAAAGAAATTGCTGCATACAGAGCAGCATATATGGGAGGATTGCCTGACGAGCTGGAAACTAATTTGAGAACCCTTGACAGGCTTCAATTACAACGTACTGATGCTTTAACTGCAATGAGAGATACTCAAAATGCAGCCGCTCTTTTAAAAAGTCAAATTTCAAGGCTCAAGGAAATGGCACAAAGCGGCACTGCAACCCTGCAGCCGGATGGTACTGTTGTGGGAACCCTTGCCTTGTCAGTAACAGAACAGCAATATGACCAGGGAAAAAGACAATTGGATGAATTGCTGTTAAAATATACAAATAAGCATCCCGAAGTTATTAAATTAACAAAAAGCGTTGCCAAGCTTAAAAAAAAAGTTGAAGAAGAAAAGCAGGAGAAGAAAAAGGATATAGACAGTCCGGCTACTGATGACACCCGTGTTGCAGCTCCCAATAATAATGTTTTATTCCAGCATGAATTTAATCTCAGACAATTGGAAAACGAAATAAGTAATATAAAGATAAATATCGGGCAGATTAAAAAAACCATGCAGGTTTATCAAAAAAGAGTTGAAGATACCCCTAAAAGAGAGCAGGAACTTCAATCCATCCAAAGGGACTACAACAACATAAGAGAAAGTTATAATTCACTTCTTGCCAGACGTCTCGAAGCAGAGCTTGCAGTTAATATGGAAAAGAAACAAAAAGGGGAGCAATTTCGTATTATCGATTATGCAAGGCTTCCCCAAAAACCTATTTCACCGGATGTTAAGAAACTTTTTATGTTTTCTATTGCAATCGGTCTTGGTATGGGTGGCGGGATCATCTTTTTGCTTGAATTTTTAAATCCGGTCATAAGAACTGAGGACCAGATTGAAACGGAAATTGGTTTGCCCATACTGGCATCAATCCCTCCCCTGGCGAAACCCGGGACTGTTATGAAAAAAAGGATAGAACTATTTGCATTTGCCATTGTTTCCTTTTACGCAGGTACAATGTTTTTATTTTTTGCCTTTTTAAATTTAAAAGGCATTGATAAAACGCTTAATCTCGTTAAAACGTATATCGATATTTAGTATTGGAGTGATCTATTGGGAAAAATTTTCAAAGCATTGGAAAAATCACAACAAAGTGTTGAAAAAGTACAAAGAGTTGTAGACAATTTTGACGCTGAAATTATATCAAAGTCTCATGGTCAGAAAAGATATGACCCGGCACATGGCCCGGTAGATGATATGGCTACACATGATAATGAAATTGAAAATATAACCATAAATATTGACCCCATGCTTGTTACCGGTCTTAAACCACACTCAATTGAAGCCGAACAATTCAGGCAGTTAAAAAATAATATTCTTTTTCCTGAAAAAGGTAACCCGCCGAGATGTATAATGATCACCGCCACTTCTCCGGGCGAAGGAAAATCCTTTGTGGCGGCAAACCTTGCGATCAGCATTGCTCAAAATATTGATGAGCATGTTCTTTTAGTGGATTGTGATCTAAGATCGCCCTCAATTGATTCCATGTTTGGGTTTAATAATATCCAGGGATTGAGTGAATATCTTTCCAAAGCAAAACCTTTATCATCTCTGCTTGTTAAAACTTTTTTGAACAAGTTGACCCTTCTTCCGGCCGGTACAATTCCCACTAATCCTTCGGAACTTTTATCATCTGAGCAGATGAGACGGCTGATCCATGAAGTGAAACTAAGGTATACTGATAGATATATTATTATTGACACACCGCCGCCTTATTTAACTTCAGAAACCAGTGCAATATCAAGACAGGTCGATGGAATTATAATTGTAATCCAACAGGGGAAAACCCGGAAAAAAGATGTTCTGGATCTCATTGATATTTATGGGAAAGAGAAAATCATTGGGGTTGTGTATAATTTCGCTAAGAAAAGAGTCGGTTACGGCTATGGCAAATATGGATATGGCAAATATGGATATGGCGTAAAAAATGCTTAGGGTTTTAAAACAATATTTTCCCATACGAAATATTCTTTTCTTTTTATCCGAAGGGTTATTTATTTTTGGATCTGTTTTTCTGTCTGCGTTGCTTTTAACTAATTCTGCTTCTTTTTTGTTTGATCTGATATTATTTTTAAAAATTTTTCTGATTACCGTTATATGCCAGATCTGTCTCTATTATAATGACTTATACGATTTTGAAATTGCATCCTCCATTCCGGAGGTCAGCATCAGACTTCTTCAGGCGCTTGGCGTAACATCAATTGCTTTGGCTATAATTTATTTTTTTCTTCCCGTTGCCATCATTGATCAAAAGGTTTTCATTTTAAGCGTTTTATTTTTATTGGTTTTTATTATCGGCTGGCGGATTGGGTACATCTGGATTTTAAATAAAGGTTTTTTTAACGAAAGTATTATTATATTGGGGTCCACACCGCTTGCTTTTGATATTATCAACACAATCAATAACACCATTGACTGCGGGTATAATGTAGCACTCTTAATTCCGGATTCAGACAAAGATGATATTGATGAAGCCATTGCAGCTAAACCAACAATAGATTGTAACAGAGAAAGTTTTTGCTCAATTGCTTTGGGAATGGGTGCAAAAAAAGTTGTGGTTGCGCTCAAAGAAAAAAGAGGAGCTTTCCCCACAAAAGAATTGCTCAACTGCAGGACTGAAGGTCTTGAAGTACTGGAGGGCAGTACTTTTTATGAGATGTTGACCGGAAAACTTTTGGTAACAAAGATCAACCCTTCATGGCTGATATTCTCAGAAGGCTTCAAAAAAACCAGGCTTAAAACATTTGTCAAACGAGTTGAAGATATCATTATTTCCAGTATCATGTTAATTCTTTTGTCTCCGTTGCTTTTGCTGACAACTATTTTGATCAAGCTTACATCAAAAGGCCCGGTTTTCTTTTCCCAGGATAGAGTGGGCCAAAACCAGAAAGAATACATGATGCATAAATTTCGATCAATGATTGAAGATGCTGAAAAACAAACAGGACCTGTCTGGGCTCAAACAGATGATAACAGAATTACCAGGGTAGGCAAAATAATCAGAAAATTCAGGATTGATGAATTGCCGCAGTTATGGGATGTGTTAATGGGCAAAATGAGTATGGTCGGACCCAGGCCGGAACGTAAATATTTCACGGATGAGCTTGAAAAACAGATTCCTTACTATACTGAACGATTTAAAGTGAAACCCGGTTTGACAGGATGGGCACAAGTCTCATATGATTATGGCGCCACTGTTGAGGATGCCATAGAAAAACTTAATTATGATCTCTTTTATATAAAAAATTTGTCCATTACCATGGATCTTGTTATAATCATCAGAACTGTAAAAACAGTATTGTTTGGCAGAGGTGCCAGGTAATATTTAATATTGGTAATATTCAATGTGTTTGGAATAAACAACCATGTAGTTGAAAGGGCGGAGCTATGTTTTTTTTACGTGTGACCTTCTGGTTACGTGTGACCTCCAGGTTACGTGTGACCTTCAGGTTAAAAAATTTACAAAAATGGTCTATCATCTGTTTTTTGCTATTTGGATTTTGCATGCCTTCTATTACCCTGGCTGAGGAAAGTGTCGCACCCTATAAAATAGGAGTGGGTGATATCCTGCGCATCAATACATGGCAGGAACCGGATTTATCTTTAGAAGCTGCAATGGTGAGAAGTGACGGCAAGATCACATTCCCGCTGCTGGATGATATCCAGGCCCGGGGTTCAACCACAATGGAACTTAAGGCCACAATAGAAAAAAAGCTTAAAGAGTATGTGGAGTCACCCAATGTTACGGTCACTCTTGCAAATCCTGTCAGCCAAAGATTTTATATTTTAGGAGAGGTGGTAAACACCGGCGAATATCCTATTACAAAAAAAATAACGGTTATGCAGGCTTTTGCCCTTGCCGGTGGTTTTACAGAATGGGCTTCCAAAAATAAAATTATTTTGATTCGGAGAAGTAATGGAAAAGAGACCACCATTATCATTAAATATAATGATATTCTTAAAGGCGATTTTAGCAGGGATATCCCCTTAAAGGCTGATGACACCATCATTGTGCCATAAATTTATAAAAGAGGTGAACCATGAAATTTTCATACAACCTGACAATCTTTTTTTTAACATTATTTTTAGTGTCACCTGCTTTTTCTAAAGTCATCACCCAGTTTGTCCCCTCTGTCTCAATCACAACAGAATATACAGATAACTATAACCAGACTCAAAACAATAAGGATGACGAGTTCTCAACCATTTACGGAGCTGGATTTTTTTTTGGGATCATTGATAAAAATGCAAGCATGTTTTTAAATTATAATCCCGAATATACAGATCATGCAGAATATGACGAGAATGATTCCTGGGCTCATGATATTTCGCTTGAAGGACAAATCCAGGCTTCAGAACGTACCAGCATTACTTTATCTGAAAGTTTTGTAAGAGATTTAACTCGGAGTGTCAGAACAAACAGCTGGGAAGAACATGATACCAATACTACATCCGCAGGTGTCCTGTATCAGTTTGGACCAAGAGACTCAGTTGGTATGGATTATACCTATTCTTTTGATGCATATAAAGATCCAAATGCAGATGAGTACAAATCTCATAACCCCTCAGCATCATTTTCTTATTGGTTTACACCCCAGTTTGGATTAGATCTAAACGCATCATATGAAAAGACCGAATTTGATATTTCAACGGATGACCCGGAAACCTGGACAGGCAACATCAGACTCCTTAAAATCATGACCCGGCATTTAGATACCTATGTTTCCTATGTACATACCGATACAGACCAGGACTCCGGAGACCATACCATATACAACCCTTCCATTGGTTTTGACTGGCGACCTACTGAAGATTCAGGCATCAGTATTGGTATTGGTATCCTTTTTCAGGAATGGGACAATCCGAATTCTTCTGATTCAGAAGACCTCTTCCTTGAATTTGATGGTTACAAAATCTTTGATTTAAGCAGAAAAGCAACTCTTTCCATCACAGGTTCCAGCGGCTATACACCGACAGGCGCTGATGCAGCAAGCCTGGGATTCAACATCTACTATGAAGCAGGCTTTTTATTGAGCTACAGACTGACCAGAAGACTGACGGCTGAATTAGACGGTTCATACGCCATTGATCAATACGATGAGCCTGATATAAACAGAAAAGACAATACACTCGGCATTGGTGCAGGTCTTATATGGTCACCATTGCAATGGCTGACACTCAACCTTTCCTGGTCATT
>NZ_JAIOSW010000472.1 GCF_021107415.1 Desulfobacula sp. | reverse complement strand
TTCATCAACACTGTAACTGCCGGTCAATGTTCCGGAGTAATATTCAAGGCCTGCCCCCTGGGAATTCTGATAGTTCACGGCCCATATCATCTCCCTGGCCAGCTCATCAATCTGGGCTTGATACTTGGGAATAACTTCATCCCTGATTTCAAGCCACCCCCCCAGCTTTCCGCCACTGATATCGTCGGTGATATCAAAGGTTGTACCAAAGGAGCCCTGCCACATGACCTTTTGGGTCTTCATACTCAAACTATAATGATCCACCCCGTTGACAAGTGTAGACCCATTGGCCGCGTTTATTATGAGAGAACCGTTACCCTGAGCGATCACATCAACATTAATCAACTCACCTAACTGATCCACCAGACTGTTTCTTTGATCCCTGAGATCATTAGCCGTTCTGCTTGATTCCAGGCCAAGTATCTCCCGATTCAGATCTGCAACCTGGGTGGACAACGAATTGATTGTGGTTAATGTTGCATTGATTTCATAGGTAATATCCAAAGAAACCTGGTCAAGGTCTGATCTTAAAGAATTAAACTGTTCCGCCATCTTTACACCTTTCTCGTAAATCTGGACTCTTTCGGATACACCTAAAGGATTATCACTCAAATCATGCCATGCATTCCAGTAATCACTTATAATGCTGTTCATACTGGCTTCAGAATTTTCATCAAAAAAGCCCTCAAGAACTTTCATATAAGATTCAGCCTCTTCAAACATGGCCTGGGCGGATTTTTCATCTGTCAGCCTGTTTTCAAGCAGCTGGTCTACGGATTGCTGAATCTGGGTAACATTAACACCGGTTCCAAAAAGAAACCCTGAATACAGGGAAGGTTTATTGCTGATATGATTGGCATTCTGCCTTGAATAGTCAGGGTTGTTTACATTGGCAATATTGTGGCCGGTAACATTCAGCCCGTATTGTTGGGCAGCGATGGCTGTTTTTGCAATACTTAAAGTGGATGAAATACCGCTCATTTTCTATACCTCTGCATGTATAAGACAATTGGGATTTTTAGATCCGGGCATTGCCCCGGAAAGATCATACTGGGCCTGCTTGGAATTATCTACAGCTATGGACATGACATCATCAATTACCGAAAGGTATTCTGTGACATATTTTTTATTTTCCAATGCCACCTGGGCAAGTTCTTTTTTTTCGTTTTCTATGGCAAGTTTTATCTTTCTAAATTTTGTTTTCAATTCTTTAGGGGCTGGAATGGTTCTGATGAGATATGAAACTGAAAAAGACCGGATATCCATATCATTGGTGCAAAACATCTCATCCAGATGATATAAAATTTTACCCCGCAATGCTTGAATTTCTTTAGTGATCTTCTTTTTTTTTTCTGAACTTTTCCACAATGAATCAACATCAATATCGACAATAAATTTACGCTCCTGTTTTAATTGAGCATTAAGCTGTTTATACAAGTCCAGTTTTTCATTGAGCATATCTTCAATATCAGGGGTAAAATTTTCCATGTTGATTCCTCCTGTGATTTTGCATGTCCCCTTAAGGACATGCTATAAATCCAACAGATTGGATTGTTATTTAGGGAATTATTTTCCCTGTTATGGCTGTTTAATTCTCTGAATACTAAAAATAGCAACAATTATGCCACATTAAGATAGAAGAAATGAGAAAAGAAAAGGAAATACTTAAGATCTATAAAGATTCTTTTAACTGCTGATATAAAAATTCTTTGACCCCAATGGATGTTTTGCTTTTTGACAACTCATCCGCAAGGTGCTCATCATACATTGACTTATAAATATCCATTCCGTGGGAATCATTCAAAAGCGCATCCCCCGGCAAGGAATCACGCATGGATTTTATCATTGTGTTTAAGAATATGGCTTCAAATCCTGCACAGGCCTCTTTTAATTCTTTTTCCCTGATATTGTTACGGACAAGATCTGATGTTTGTTTTTCAATCTTACCAAGGTTTGCTTTTGCCAGGTTCTGGTTAACAAGATCAATATCCATATAAAACCCCTTAATAAAAACTATATAATGACAAGTTCTGCCTGAAGTGCTCCGGCAGCTTTAATACTTTGCAAAATACTGATTAAATCCCGGGGTTTTACCCCCAGGGAATTCAACCCCCTGACCAGGTCACCAATGGTTGATGTGCCGGGCAAATTCATGACACTGGCTTTTTTCTCATCTTCAGGATCTTCATTGATGGTGACTGAAAGATCCCCATGGGCAATGGCAACACTTGAGATGGTGACATCACTTCCAATTACAACAGTGCCGGTCTTCTCATTTATCACGATTTTGGCAATCGTGTCCGGGATAACCGAAAGTGTTTCAATATCTGCGATAAATTCCGCCACGTTCTTTTGCCACATATTGTCCGGGACCCTTAAGCTCAATGCACTGGCATCAATGGTTTTGGCAACGCCCTCTCCAATTGAAGCATTAATGGTATCCGTCATTCTTTTTGCAGTGGTAAAATCCGGCCGGAACAAAGAAAGGATTAATTTTCTTTTCCCATCCAGTTTAAAGGCAATTTCCTGTTCAACCGATGCGCCGTTGGCAATCCGACCGACCTGAAGATGGCTGTCCCTGTCCCCTGCACCACTCGGCATGGCAAGAGCCACCGGTCCATTGGCCAAAGCATACACCCGCCCATCTATCCCTTTTAAGGGGGTGATCAGCAATGTGCCGCCTTTAAGGCTTTTGGCATCTCCCAGGGATGAAACCAGAACATCAATTTTATCACCGATTCGGGCAAAGGGCGGAATGTTTGCAGTTACTATAACAGCCGCAACATTTTTTACCTTCAGCCCATTTTTATCAATAAAAATATTCATCTTCTCCATCATGTTGGCAAGGGCCTGCTTTGTAAAGCTAACCCCGTCTTTATCTCCGGTACCGTTTAACCCGACGATAAGGCCATATCCGGTGAGTTGATTGGAACGGATACCTTTAATGGCTGCAAGGTCTTTAATCCTTGCGCAATGGGCATTTGAGACAATAATAATCCCTATAAATAAATTGATTAATATTTTTTTTAACATTGGATAACTTCCTTTTTACCAGGGCCATATATTATCAATAATTCTCGTTCCCCAACCAGGTTTCTGCTTATCTGCAAGAGCGCCTTTGCCATAATACTCGATTCGCGAATCTGCAAGATAGGTGGATTTTATCCTATTGGCAGCTGAAATATCCTGGGGCCTGACAACTCCTGAAACCGTAATATACTGGACTTCGTTATTGACTTTCATTGCCCGTCTGCCAAACAGGCTTAAGTTCCCATTGGGCAGCACTTCAGTAATTCTTGCGGCTATGGAAGCGGTTACCTGTCCTGAACGATCACTTTTGGCTTCACCTGCAAAATTATTTGAAAAATCTGTCCCTATAAGCTTGGTCCCGCCGGCAGCTGCTTGAAAATAATTAGTCACACCCGGTATATTCATAGTCGGCACTCCGATATCCATTCCTGTTTTTCTTGAGCTTTCCGTATTCACATCCATGCTGGATGTTGAATTCTCAATAATATCAACAATAATTGTATCTCCGACATGAGCTGCTTTTGAATCTTCGAACATTGACCCGTTTTTATTCATCCACAAAGATCCTTCCGAAGGACGGACTGAAGAAAATTCCGGCTGAATACCGGGTTGGATTGAAGTTCCTTCAGGGATCACAAGCCCTGTAGTATCTTTTGGGGAACCTGATATGCAACCTGCAAAACTGATATAAAAAAAAAGCAGCGTTAAAAGGCCGATAGTTTTAAATTTCATCATCATTTTTCTAATATACGACCTCCACTTTAGATTTTTCTTTTACAATTACCCGGACAAGCCTACCTGAATCAAGATTTTCAACCTTTATCAGCTCATTTTCAAACCCGTCTTCTTTGGATATTGCCGATGTAACAATTAACAGGTTTTGATTTCTGGAAACAAGCGTAACAATGTCTCCTTTTTGTACCATGGGAGGCTCTGAAAGAAGACTTGTTTTTAAATAATCACCTTTACGGATACCTGATTTTAAAATCTTTCCGTCAATGTCATCAAATGTCTTTATAAAATTCTCACTTAACTCAAAAATATTTTTCTTTTTTAAAATGATGTCATCAATGGATATTGTCGCACCTTTTTTAAGAGATCTTTTAGTATAAAACACCTTTTCATATAAAACCACCACTCCTGAAATTCTCAGCCTGTCTTCTTTTATTCCATCAATGACAATATCAATGTAACAGGAAAATTTTCCATTTTTATTAATCATTTCATTTGAATCAAACAGAAACCGGGTCTTTCCCTGTGGATATGCTTCAAGCCCTCTGATATTCAGTGTTTTTAATTGATATTCCTGATTTTTAAAAACCTGGGAAAGCCGGCTGTCAACGAATTGTCTGACTTCCTGTTTTGAAATCTTCTGGCTCAGTCGCTTCACATAGATCTGTTGCGGAGATGTGACGATGATATTTTCAGGCAGATACCTTTGACCCTGAATAATGGAAACTATTTTTTTTTTATCCAATAATTTTATCTTACCCGGTTTTGGGGAAAAACCAAGCTCTATCTTCTCAAGTGCTTCCTTTAAGAACCTATTGGCATTTATATCGGCTATATCTCCTAAAAAAATATGGGATTGCTTTACAAGACTTGTCTCTTTTACAATTATCTTTATGCTGCTTTTAAATGCCTGATTCTCCTCTGCAAAAAGGCTATATGGACATAGATGCTGAATAAGTATAAACCCAATGATAAAAAACCAAATGGATTTAATATTTATTTTTATTAAAAACATATTAATCATCTATCTTTTCAATCCATTAGCAGTAGTAAGCATACTGTCAGCAGTCTGAATTGATTTTGAATTGGCTTCATAGGCTCTTTGTCCGGCAATCATAGAAACCATTTCTTCAATTACGCTCACATTGGAGCCTTCAAGAAAATTATTGACCACGGTTCCAGCACCCTCTTCTCCAGGTGTTCTTTCTGTTGCATTACCCGAACCCTCTGTTTGCCTGAAAAGATTATTTCCCACTGCAAAAAGGCCGGAAGCGTTGACAAATGTGCTGATTAAAACATTGTCCTCTCCGAGGATATTTTCATCAGCA
>NZ_JAIOSW010000111.1 GCF_021107415.1 Desulfobacula sp. | reverse complement strand
CAACAAGTCTCTCCTGTTTGATCTGTGGATCATCAATTTTTGCACCGACAATGCCGATTTCTATTTTTCCATTCTTGATTTTCTGGACAATTTGCAGGGTGTCACCTGCTGTCAATTCAATGGAAATATCAGGAAATTGTGTTGAAAAAGGGCCGATAAGCTTTGGGATGATATATCCGGAAGGAATGGTGCTGCCGCCAATAAAAAAAGCTCCTTTTGTTCTTCCCAGAAAATCATGCATGGCAGATTTTGCCTGGTCTCTAAGGGCTAAGAGCTTTTTTGAATATTGATAAAGAATTTCACCTGCTTTTGTGGGTTCTGTCGTTTTTCCAAGCCGGTCTAAAAGGCGGCATTGGAAATAGTTCTCAAGCTCTTTAATATGACTGCTCACCGTGGGTTGGGAAAGATTAATGGCTTTGGATGCCTTTGAAAAGCTTTTATTTTCAACAACAGATACAAATATATAAAGCTGCCATAAATCCATTATTATTTCTCTATTCTATTATTCATTTCTTTTCTTGGGGGGGTATTTTTCCATTAGTTTTAGTTTAACCGCTTCCGGGACCATTTCACTGATGTCTCCACCAAATTGTGCCGCTTCCTTAATAATGGAAGAACTGGTGAAAATCCATCTGAACCCCGTCATTAGAAAAATAGATTGTACTTTTTTATTCAGTTTTCTGTTCATCAAGGCCATTTGGAATTCACTTTCGAAATCTGAGGTGGCTCTCATCCCCCTGATAATGGCTACAGCATTTTTCATTTTTGCATAATCCACAAGAAGTCCGCCAAAAGAATCTACCAGAACGGGTTTTGTGCCGTTAAAGCTTTGTTTTATCATTTCCACTCTTTCCTCCATGGTAAACAATGCTTTTTTCGAAGGATTACACAACACGGCTACAATAACCTCGTCAAAAATATCAAGTGCGCGCACAATAATATCAATGTGTCCATTTGTTAAGGGATCAAAAGAGCCGGGGTAGATTGCTGTCCTTTTTTTGTCTGCCATTAATAAACCGTCCTTTTTTTAAATTTTGTTCATAAAAGAAATGATTGTTTTTGAGTATTTTTTTTGTCTATAAATGTCAAGGGTATTAATTTTAATTTGAAGACTCTCTTTGCAGGATTGTTCGGCAATGATGATACAATCCTTTGCCAGCAGATCTGTGAAGGATTCTTTTTGAAGCGTTACTTCAATATACCCTTTTCCATAAGGCGGATCAATGAAAACCAGATCAAACCGCTCTCCATTAAGGCTTTGGGGAATAGCATCCTTAACAATATCATGACAGATGACCATAGCTTTTTTTTCAAAACGGCAAAGTTTTAGATTCTCATGGATGATATCACAGGCAAGATCAATAAAGGTGGTATGGATAGCTCCCCGGCTTAGAGCTTCTATGCCCTGAGCACCGGTCCCGGCAAAAAGATCAAGCACTCTTGCATTTTTTACTTTTTGGCCCAGAATGTTAAAAATGGCCTCCCTTACACGATCAGATGTGGGACGGACTTGCCGACCCTGAATTTCAATAAGTTTTCTACCTCTGCAACTGCCGCTGATGACTCTCATAAAGTTTATAAAATACTTTTTTGTATATGTTTTACAGAAGTTCCAAGTTTTTTAGCCGCAGCTTTCAAGTTTCCTTCCTCCTGGGAGAGCTTTTGTTTAATAAATTGTTTTTCAAACCGCTTTTTGGCCTGGGCAAGATCATCGCCATAAAGAAAAAGGTCTTTTTCAATCTGTTCGCCCGGCTTGCAGTCAATGTTATAAGGTTGGGGGAGATCCTCTACATCAATATAGTCTAATTCAACCATGATCGAAAGCCTTTCCAGAAGGTTTTTCAACTCCCTGACATTGCCCTGCCATTCATACGCAATAAGGAGATCCATGGCCTTCTCAGATATGGTTTTCTTTTCTCCTGAAGACTGTTTGGATAATTTTTCAAGAAATGTATCCACAAGCATTGGAATATCTTCTTTCCTATCCCTTAATGCCGGTACATGAATGGGGATTACGTTAAGCCGGAAATAAAGATCTTTTCTGAAATTACCGGCCTCAATTTCTTTTTCAAGATTTTTATTTGACGAAGCAATAAGACGGACATCCATGTGAAGGGTTCTTCCGCCGCCAATCCTTTGGAATGTTTTGGATTCAAGGGCTCTTAAGATTTTTGCCTGGGTATTGATATTCATGTCCCCGATTTCATCAAGAAAGAGTGTCCCGCCGGAGGCCAGTTCAAATTTGCCTTTGTTTTTTGATGTGGCCTCTTCAAAGGCACCTTTTTCGTGACCAAAGAGCTCACTGTCAAGATTATTTTCCGGGATGGCTGCGCAGTTGATGATGATAAAGGGCTGTTCCGGCCTCAAGCTGAATTGATGGATAGTTCTGGCAACCATTTCTTTTCCTGTACCATTTTCCCCGGTAATCAGGATAGAGGCATCAGAAGGCGCTGCATTCATAATTTCCCCGTATAGTTTTTGAACGGCAGGACTGGTCCCGGTAATAGAATTTTTTTCGATACTCTTTTTGCGTAAGTATATGTTTTCTTCTTCAAGTTTTCTGAAGTTCAGGGCATTATTGATGGTGACCATGATTTTGTCGATGGACAATGGCTTTTCAAGGAAATCATAAGCCCCTGATTTTGTTGCATCAACCGCAGATTCAATGGTGCCATGACCTGTAATCATCACTACAGGAAGGCTGGGTGCTATTCTTTTAATTTCTTTTAAGGTTTCAATCCCATCCATTCCCGGCATCCATATGTCAAGCAGAACAATGTCAGGAGAGTCAGCCTCAATTATTTTTAATGCCTCATACCCGTTAAAGGCATGCATGACTTCAAATCCGTCGTCTGAAAGAATTCCTTCAAGAGATTCTATGATCGTTATGTTATCATCAACAATTAATACCGCAGGATACATATTTATTTCTCCTGTTTAACCATCAAGCTGGAAGCTCAATAATAAATTTTGCGCCTTTTGGCTT
>NZ_JAIOSW010000425.1 GCF_021107415.1 Desulfobacula sp. | reverse complement strand
TTTTTTCAAGGTTTTTCAGGGCTTTCGGGCGGGGTTTTCTTGTGAATGCCAGGAAGGCGGCAATCTTTCCTTTCCAAAGGCTTGAAACCCGCTCCATGGTCTGGTCAATGGTGGCCTTTTTCCAATTCTCAAAGACGTCCTGAACTAAGAACCTTCTTTCTTTTAAAATGGTGGAAAGGTTTATTAAAAAATACCTTTTTCCTTAAATTCAGTAAGGGTGGCCTCATCATATCCCAGCAGATTACCGTATATTTCCTGGTTTTGTTCACCGAATCTGGGAGGAAAGCTAAGTTTCCGGTCGGATTCCTCAAGAAAAGGTGTCATGTTAGGCGGCGGGGCAAGGGTTATTTTTGTGCCTGTTTTTGGATCTGTTGAAGTGAGAATACGTCTTGCAACCAACGGATCTTCAACCACCTCATTCACGTTCTTGATTTTTGAAATGGGCACGGTTATTGAGTTGAACAGCTCAATGATCTCTTCAGAGGTGTGCTTTCCCGTGATAGCATTAATGGCATTGTTCAAATTTGTTACATCTGCAATCCTGCCCTGGTTATTTTTGTACTCATCCTTTGCAAGAGACTTGAACATATCCTGTGAAACCATGTTATTCCATTGCTTGTCATTTCCCACAGCAAGATAAACAAAACCGTTGCTGGTTTTAAAAACCGATACCGGGCTGAAAAATTCATGGGTGTTGCCGCGTCTGGAAATGTTCGCACCAAAGCTCTCTGAGAGAGCAATGGGAACCGTCAGCCAGGATACCGAAGATTCAAACATGGACAGGTCAATCCGAGTGCCTTCTCCCGTGGCTGCCCGTTTAAAGAGCGCTTTCATCAAAAGGCCGTATCCGTGTTCCGAGGTTCCCATATCAGGCAGGGGGATACCCAGTACCTGAGGATCCTCGTCAGCTTCGCCCGTGAGTTCCATTAAGCCCGATCTTGCCTGGAGTATGGGATCATAGGCACCCTCATTGGAATCCGGGCCGAATCCTGTAAGTCCCAGCCAGATAATATCCGGTTTAACCTCTTTTATTATATTATATGCCATGCCAAGTTTTTCATAATTTTTTGGCAGCTGATTGGTTATAAAAATATCAACATCAAGCTCTTTGATCAGTTTTTTGAATATCTCCTGACCCTGGGTATCAGCCATGTTCAATGACAACGCTTTTTTTCCGGAGTTGATGCACAGAAAATAGGAGTTCATCCTTTTTTCATCCAGAACATTTTCTCCGATAAACCGGTTGGGGTCTCCATATACCGGGTGTTCCAGTCTGACGACATTCATTCCGTCCTGGGCAAGCCTATAGGTAAGATAAGGGGCAACGGTTGCCTGTTCAAGTGATAGTACTGTGAGGTTTTTAAAAAGTTCCATAAAGGTCTCCATATATTTTTTAAATCATGCTTTTGCCGGTGTCATAGCAGGCATCAAAAATTTTTAAATTGGTTTCTTTGAAAGGTCCGGGACTCATGCTGTCCACCGTTGCTCTCAGATCATCTGCGTTTAAAGGGCCAAAGCCAAAGGCTGCGTAAAACGCCACCATGGCAAGGTTGGTAGATCTTGGCCCCCCTAACTCCATGGCTGTTTTGGCGGCTTCCATGGCCCGGGGCTCGATATCTTGTTTTTTAAGATAGGCGGATACTTTTTCATCCGGGAATGCATCAGGCGATGCATTGGCAAATAATTTTCCGCCTTTTTTCAGGTAGGGCAGATACCGGTAGGCTTCAGACTCGTCCATGGATAAAAGAAAGTCAGCAGCACCGGCCCGGATCAGGCTGGACCGTGCTTCTCCTATCCGTAAATGTGAGACAACTGATCCGCCCCTTTGTGCCATGCCATGGGTTTCTGCGCCTAAGATACTATATCCCTTATTTAAAGCAGCTGTGGCAAAAATCTTGGTCATGAAAAGGATTCCCTGTCCGCCCAGACCGGTTAGTACATAATTGATCGTCTTCATAAGTGTTTTTCTCCGTAAAGGGTTTATGCTTTTACAATGGCATTCTGCGGGCATATCTGTATACACACGCCACATTCGGCACAAAGCGTTTTGTTGATTACAGTCCTTTCATTTTCTTCATCATGGACAAGGGCAGGACATTCAAACCGCGTATGACAGAATCCACAATCATTGCAGTCATCGGTAATTTTTACCGGGATTTTTTCCGGAATAGCCTCATCCTTGAACCCTATCACGCAGGGGTGACGGGCAATAATCACGGCGATACCGCCGTCAGGATCATTTACATATTGGGAGGCATCCTTTACTGTCTGGATCATGTTTTTCGTATCAAACGGATCAACTACTTTGAGATAATTTATTCCGCATCCTTTGACAATGGTCTCCAGGGCAATGGCATTGCCTTTGCTGCCGTCCACCCGGTCGCCCTGGGTAATGGCCGGCTGCATCCCGGTCATGGCTGTGATGTGGTTGTCCAGAATCACAAGTATAAATTTTGAATTATTGTAAACAGCATTGATCAGCCCTGTAATGCCGGAATGAAAAAAAGTGGAATCCCCCATGGTGGCCACGAGCGGTTTTTTTACATCATCCTGAATATAAGCATTCCAGAATCCCGATGCCATGGTAATCCCGGCTCCCATGTCAAGAACCGTGTCCACAACTCCTAAATTGCTGCCAAGGGTGTAGCACCCGATGTCAGATGGGAAAATGGCCTTTGGCAAGGCTTTCCTGATGGAATAAAAAGAGGCCCTGTGAGGACATCCGGGGCACAGGGTCGGTTTTCTGATGGGAAGCGACAGCCCCCCCACAAGGGAGAAGGCTTCCAGTCCGCAGTCATGGTCTGATAAAGGCGAAAGCCCGCAGTCGGAAAGGGTTTTGTTTAGAATTCCTTCAATTTTTTCAGGCACAAGTTCACCTTCCATGGGTACATGGCCGGAGAGTCGTCCCAGGGTTTTGCGCTTATCCCGCAGCATATATTCAATCACTGTATCAGTCTCTTCAATAACCAATACCTTATCGCAGGCATCCATAAAGGTGTCGGCCAGTTTTTCCGGGAAAGGATAGGGTGCACCCAGTTTGAGAACCGGGATATCATCTCTTTGATATTCTTTAAACATATCCTTGACAACACTTGAGGGAACACCGCCGGTTACAACACCAAACGGATAAGATTTTTTTTCTTCAAGGGTATGTATATTATAAGGGGTTAAGGTGTTAAATTTTTCACTGATTTTCAGATGTTTTTCATTTAATGCCTTATGCTGCAAAAACCTGAACTTTGGTGTGGAGGCCCATCGGGTCGGCTCTTTTTTAAAATCAGCTTTCGTCAAATTACTCTCAAGCACATCATATTTGACATTCTGCCGGGCATGACAGACCCGGATGGCAGGTCTTACCATTAC
>NZ_JAIOSW010000008.1 GCF_021107415.1 Desulfobacula sp. | reverse complement strand
CATCATTCTCCTTGATGGCTTCCATCTGGCATCTATCTGCGCAAGTGCCGCATATTATACAGAGTTCCTGGTCAATCTGTGCAAAAAAAGATGACTGGATCTGGTCCGCCGGCCGGCTCATCTTTTTCAGGCTGCCAAGAAACTCACAGCAACATCCGCAACACATGCAAATATTTACTATGTCCTCAGCATTTGTGGGAGAAATCACCAGAGCCTTCTCCTCGCCCATTTTTAAGAGTTCCATTAATTCTTCCATATTGATCTGTCTGGCCATTTTGTTTTCAAGATAATACTGGGCTGCTATGTCGAACTGGATGCACCGTTCTTTGGGTCGATCACATGGACGGCCAAGCAGCTCCTGATTCATTGCACAGATACAGGGAGCCACTGAAATCAGCTCTTTGTCTTTGACCAGGTCGCGGATTCTGTCATAAGTGGAAACGGTCTGGGTTGCATCTATGGACGAACCAATGGGAACAACTCTGAGCTGTTTGGTAGGAACATTTTCCCAGGACTTTGCAAGATACGGAATATACTTTTCCATCAACTCGGAGAACTCGCGGTCAATACTGTTTATGCTAAACTCGAAAATACCTACAATAAACGAGTTTGCCATATAAAAAACATCGCCCCCAAAACGCGCGCGAAGGATGAGACCCTTTTTGGCAATTGATTCGAGCTTCATAGATGCTTCACTCTCGTCCATTTTAAGCCTTTTTGCAATCACAGGAACAGTTTCCGGCATTGCCGTCAAATTCATTGTTGTTTCCGCTTCCTCGGGATTAAAGAGCTTTTTTAATATTTTGATTTCAACACCCGTTTCGGTCGTTGGATACCCGCCGGGCATTGTATCTAAAAACGCTCTGAGTCTGCCATAAACATCTTTACTCATTGTCATCTCCTCTTGTTAAAACCTTTTGAATTATTTTTGCAAAAGAATGGCCCCATCGTGTAACGGCAGGTGGCAACGGCTTTAAAGACTTTTTAAGCCAGTCCTTTTCCAGTTTATGCATGGCGATTCTTGCTCCTGTCATTTCTTTGATATCTTTTACTGATCCAATATGGTCCCAATGTCCATGCGTTAGTATTATCAGGCTGATTTTCTCCGGCCTTATTGATTTTTTTTTTAATAGTCCTGATAAACTTTTTTCCCTTTTTTGGAGTGCCGCCATCAATCATTATGATCCCTTTATCCTTAATAACATAACAATTGCAAGCACCTAAACGTATCGGATGAATTTCAATACCCATTTTAGCCCTCCTTCATAAAACCGATATCTTATAGTGTCTACTATTCCCTTTCATGTTACATCTTCTTGAGAACAGCCAGGGTCTCCTCACACCATCGAAGGTATGCCCTGTTTACACGCAACCCATAATTGACCGTCAGCAACCAATAGGGTAAAGATGGATTATCTTCATAGTCGGCTTTCAGCAGTTTCTCAGTGGCTTTTATTTCTTCCAGATTCTGAGACTGTTGTTTCCTGAAGTGTTCCACCTGACGGATGTTATCCGCCACCGAAACATGCTGCCCGAAAAACAGTTTCAACAGAATTTCATGACGTCCTATCTGGCGATCGACAGGTTGAACCATCCAATCCTGCAGCACTTTTCGCCCTTTATCGGTCAAGGCATAAACGTGACGATCCGGCTTGCCTGTCTGCTTCTCGATGGATATAGTAGCAAGCCCCTGTTTGGCTAATTTTTTTAAAATAGGATATATTTGGCCATAGCTTTCGTTCCAAAAATATGAAAGACTTTTTTCAAACCTTTTTTTAATGTCATAGCCTGATACAGAGCCCATACTCAACATGCCCATAATAGCATACTTGCTTTTGTTTTCTTTCATCCTCGTCCCTCTTAGATATGTATTTGATAGCAATATATCTTACAGATATAGAGATGTCAAGGAATAATCTGTCGGGTTTTTTAAAAAAAACTTAAGCCCTGGGGCAGGCTTTATTCAATGCACCGGCGTGACTGGTTCGATTGATAACGTATATTCTATCTTATATCATTAGACGACTGGTTTTTCGATGTAATAGGCAACAAAATTTTGAAACAACTTCCCTGACCGGGAGTGGATTCGAAGGTGATGGAGCCTTTATGATTTTCATGAATAATAAAATAGGAAACCCATAAACCCAGTCCGGTTCCAACACCCACCCTCTTTGTTGTGAAAAAGGGTTCAAAAATCTGTCCGGCAATAGCATCATCCATGCCGGGACCATTATCTTCTATTTCAATGCAGATATCCGGGCCTGTCTTTTTAATTCGCAGGGAAAACATCATTTTCTGATTTCCAACATTGGTTTTTAAATGGTCTGTCATCGCATGGGCTCCGTTTTTCAGCAGATTGAAAAACACCTGTTGAATCTTGGTTTTTTCACACAGGACTCCGGGAATATTGGATTCATATTCTTTTTGAATATCTATGAGCCTGAAATCATAATTTTTCTTTAAATCATAATCATTTTGAGCCAGTTCAATGGTCATGTCCATTAATTCGCAGATATCCACCAGTTCGAGATCGGATTGGCCCTGGTATGAAAACGAGAGCATGTTTGAAACAATTTTGGCAGCTTTATCTCCCGCTATCCTGGCAGATAACAAAAGTCGTTCAATGCCTCTTTTTTCAAAATAAACAGACATCTGATCCATTGAAAAATCAAGTTTTTTTGCAATGGCCTGATTTGCCATATTATCCTTGTTTATACGATTTAAAACAACGTCAATACTCTGGATAATACCGGCAAGGGGATTGTTAATTTCATGGGCCATACCGGCAGCAAGTCCGCCAATGGAAGACATTTTTTCATTCCGGAGCATCATGTCGTGGAGACATTTTCGCTGGGTAATATCCCTGATAATAGCCAGGATATGGGTCCTGGCTAAAAGTTCAATAAGAGTCAGGCTGACTTCAACATCAAAAATTGTACCATTTTTCTTGATATGAGACCATTCAAACAGGATAGAACCTTTCTGGTGAAGGAGTTTTAATAATTTGTGAATTTTTTTGGCAGAAGACTCTCCATTGGCTTGAAATTCAGGAGAAAATTGTTCCGGTGTCGATCCGATGATGGCATGTTTATCCACCTGGAACATGTTTACCGTCTTCAGATTACAGTCAATAATTTTCAAATCATTCTGGAGGATAAGGATGGCGTCACTGGCAGATTCGAAAAGTGTATGATATCTTTTCCGGCTTTCCTGGAGATGTTTCTGTGCCTGCTTGCGCTCATTAACTTCCAGCTCAAGCCTGTTTTTGGCTTCCAGCAGATTAAGCTGTTCTGATTTCAGGCTGGATGCAAGGATTTTTTCTTTAAGGTTTGTAATCTCAAGGCTTTTAATTAAAACAGAAACACCTACAGCGACCACGGCATTTAAAAATACAAAATTGGCACCAGCAGTAATTAATACCCCTGACGACTGAAAAAAAGGAAAATCAAAATGGACTTTCCCGGTACTGGCCAGCCATCCCATTACAATGATAGTGACAGCATTAATGATAACCGCAGTCAGCGCTGCTTTTGAACCTAAAAGTACACCGGCAATCACTGCAAATGCAAACAGCCATGAGGGGCCGCCGCTTAACGGACCCACATGGATAATGATGAAAAGGCCAATGACATACGGAATGGCGGCTGCAATACAGGACCGATGCCGGAAAGAAAGAGTGGGTGACAGCAGCAGAATCAGTGTCATACCCCATCCAGCAGTATCAATAATTAAAAGACCCCACAGCTTTTGGGTCACCGCAAGATAAAATGCCGGGGTATAGGCCAGCAACCCGGTCAAAAGGCTGACAATAAGAAAGGAGAGAAGAATCCTGGAACGATAATATAATAAAGAATAGGGCTCAACATCCTGATGTTTAAAATTTCTTTTTAAGAATGAGTGTTCAATCCTCGTAAAAAAAGACAGAATGTTGCCACAAAGCTTCATAAATATCCATAAAATTGAAAATTAAAAACAAAATATTATCATCCGGATGGTAAATAATCAATGGATTTTGCAAGGCCAAATCACCCCAATACCTCTTTTAGAAGGTGAAGGAATAAAAAGCATTCAGGATATCATTGATAAATTATGATGAGAAGTAATTACCAGTGATCGGGGTTTTCTATGTTTTCTTTTTTTTCATGTCAATATACCACCCTTCTTTTCCATATAGCTTTTCATTACACTCAGGGCACATTCCGTGAGAGAATCGTGCCTCAGAATGGCTCTCAAGATATGTTTCCAACATATTCCAATACCCCTTGTCATCCCTGATTTTTTTGCAGTTGGCGCAAATAGGCACGATCCCTTTTAATGTCTTTATCTCTTCAAAGGCTTTTTGCAGCTTTTCTTTTTCAATAATGAGTTCTCTGGTTGCCTGAATTAAATCTGTATTTAAATTTTCGATATTAAGGGATCGTTCCTGGTTTTTTTTCTGTTGCCAGAAAAACAAAAAACCCAATATCAAAGCGACCGCCACCCCGATAAGCCGGTAAGAAAAAAAATAATCCAACATTAATTTTTGTGAATAAAGCTTCAACTGCCACATTCCATTTGGAATTTTGATGGGCAATGTATAATCCCAGTGATCGGATACGGTTTTGGATGATATAAAAACCGGAGCGATTTTTGCATCGGGATTCTGACCGACCACCTGATATAAAATACCCTGTTTTTCCAAACTAAACAAAGACTCCGGCAAAAGATCCTCAATATAAATCAACACAATGGTAAACCCCCAAAAAGCTTCCCTGCCGGATATTTGCCTGAAAACCGGTTTCCGGGCAATAACAGCCATCCGATTGTTCTGGATCAACCGGATGGGCCCTACAATTGTCAAACTTTTATTTTCAATGGTCCGCAGGGCACCGTCATCCCGCCGGTGGTCCTTGAGCAGATCATGCCCCATGGCTCCTTCATTTCCCGCCAAAGGATAAATATATTGAACCACCCCGCCGGGAGCCAGTTGAACTGCGCTGACATTGGGATTGGTTCGCATGATATTTTCACCCCAGGTATTAAATTGATCCGGATTAAATTCAGATGTAGAAAGAAAAACATGAAGGATATCGGTGGTAAATATCCCATTGTCCATGTTCTGCTGGATCTGCTGAGTAATAACACTGCCGGTAGTAAAAAGGGTTTTCAAAACAAGATTCCGCTCATGCGCCAGATCCAGTCGAAAAATCGTTTCAGACAGCGCCAGAATACAACCCATAATAATCAATGTATACACAATACTGGCTTTTTGTGTTTTGATTTTTACCTCATATTAATATGACAAAATGTTCATTTTTATTTAACATGACATCCGGAACATTTTACAGGCCCATATGCTTCACCTGCTTTTTTTCTGTCTCGATGGCATTTGAGACATGTCTTATTCATAACCTGTTTTTTCTTAAGTATCCCGGCTTTTTTCGATGTCTGAAGTGCACCGGGTTCCTTGGGAAAATCCACATGGCAAACCATACAGTCCTTAATAATACCCTGATGCATATGATGGGGAAAGGTAATATTTCCCATTTTCCCGCCATGAAGAATAGTCTCTTTTTTGCCTTGGCTGTGAGCAAAAACTATTGCAGTTGATAGAATCAATAATACCAAGCAAAATGATACAATACGGTTATGCATTATAATTTTTCCCCTTTCAAAACCAATTCTTTTTTATAAAAAACCGAGTGTTTTCTCCCTCAGTTTCAGCATCAGATTTGATTCTATCTCCGGCCATTTATCTATAGATTAAATGACCGAAATTAGAACCGAGCCCTGTTTTTATTCTTAAAATTTTTCAGACAGAGCCTTCGCATATTGATGACAGGCCTTCATACCTTCATCTGTCTCCATTATCGCGTCGGTCAGACTTAAAGGTCCAAGGTCTAACACATCCATTTTAAACACATGCTGCATAGTTTTTCTCTTAATGTTTGGTTATAAAATTATGCCCAATCAGCCTTAAAAACTCATAGAACCTATGTAAAGCATAAATTATGCCACACCATTTTTAATCTTGTTAAGTATTAGATACTCCAATTATTCCGGAAACTTACTTATATAAAAAATCAGTATATTAACATATATGTCTCAAGGCATGTCTCAAAAACTGTCTCATTAAAAAAAATCATTATCAAGAATCAACGCGGAAAGAGAAATCATACCGACAAGCTCCCCTCCATCCTCCACCGAAGCTCTTCGTATACCGGCCCGGTAAATCAACCGGGCAACATAGCGGATATCCATGTCAGCCGGTACGGTAATAATAGGCTTTGTCATGAGTTCATAGACATGCACCTCCTCCGGGGAGCGACCCGGCATTATCACCCCTTTAATGAAATCCTGAACGACCAGTATGCCCCAGGCATCATCAGCATGCCTTTTTTTAACAAGAAGGCATGACACTTTTTCAGACCGCATTTTGGCGGCAGCCTCCCTGGCCGTGGCCATGCCGTCAATGGATACAATCCCCTTACGCATCGCGTCCCTTGCCCGTATGATTGAGGTGTTGTCAGATACCATAATTTTCTTCCTTTATAAAATAAATGCCATTACTTAAAAATAGCTATCCCGAACTTCTTTTTTAAAACTTTCCATCTGGCTTTCCAGACCCACAACATGTTCAACCGGAATTACAAAGGCAATGCCGGTCCCGGGTTTATGGAATTCTCCTGCTTTCTTTACAGTGTTCAATATTTTAACGACAAGATGCTCTTCCACAAGGAACAGGACAATGTCGGTCTGTGCCTCCAGGGAAAGGCCAAAAAAAGTTTTCGCTTCCTTGATGCCGGTCCCCCTGGCCGGTATAATTGTTGCCCCGGTGGCTCCTGCCCCTTTTGCTGCATCAACAATACGATCAGTGATATCTGCCTTTACCGAGGATAAAATAAGTTTAAAGCGCATTAGGTTTCTCCATGATTTTTGTGCTGCGTTGTGTCAGCCATTGCATAAACTGTGCATAGCCCATAACGGTTATAATCGGACAAAGGCTGGCAAAAGCGATAAGACCAAAACCGTCCAGGGCAGGATTACGTCCGGGTACAGTGGCAGACAATCCAAGACCCAGTGCTGCCACCAGTGGTACTGTTACTGTTGAAGTAGTAACCCCGCCTGAATCATAGGCCAGAGCAATGATGCTTTTCGGGGCAAACAGAGTCTGCACAATAACAATCATATAGCCAACAAGAATATAGAGATAAAGTGGAGTGCCGGTAACAATACGAAATGTTCCAAGACTTATTCCAAAAGCAACTCCCACGGCAACTGTGATTCTTAAGCCCCATTGCTTGATCGTCCCTGCTGACACCTCCCCGGCCTTAAAAGCCACGGCAATAAGAGAGGGCTCGGCAATGGTGGTTGCAAAACCAATCATGGCTGCAAAAAGATAGACCCAGCCATAGGCCTTCCAGTCAGCAATGGCAACAACTTTCTCTGTCCCATAAATAAAGACGGGATCAGAAAGCTGGGCAGCCATAATTTTCCCCAGGGGGAAAAGTGCTTTTTCAAGTCCTGCCAGAAACAGGGCAAGACCAATGACGACATAAACACCACCGATAACGACACGACGCAGGTGGGGAATTGGCTGGCGCAGGACCAGGAGCTGGAAAACAGTAATAAGAATAATGATCGGCAGCACATCTTTGCAGGTGGCAAGCAATATTTTACTGAAATCATATATAAATTCCACGAAGACAAAATTCCTTGTTATCCAAAAATTATAAGTCCATACCCCATGACAAAGATCATAGGGAGCAAAGAAGCAAAGGCTATCAGGCCAAAACCATCCACAAGAGGGCTTCGACCTCTGATGGATGAAGCCAACCCTACACCCAAAGCCGCCACCAGGGGTACAGTGATGGTGGATGTAGTGACGCCACCAGCATCATACGCTATCCCAATGATCTCTTTGGGAGCAATGATGGTCATCAGCATAACAATAACATAACCGCCAATGATCAGATAATGAATGGGCCAACCCCGGATGATACGCATGACACCGATAAGAATGGCAAGTCCTACGGAAAAAGCAACAGACATGCGAAGCCCAAAGGCATATTGCTTAAGCGACTCCGGGCTCGGGTCAATAAGTCCCCCCTGACCGGCAATCTTTGCTGCTTCCGAAGCCACTGCTATAAGTGCAGGCTCTGCCACAGTGGTTGAGAACCCCAGGGCAAAGGCAAAGCTAAGAAGCCAGAAGAGACTGCCCTTCCTGGCCAAGGCCTGGGCCATTGCCTCACCAATGGGAAACAGACCCATTTCCAATCCCTGAACAAACAGGGTGAGACCGGCCACCACAAGAAGAGCGCCAAAAAGGACTTCTCCCATTTGCGGCAAAGGCTGTTTTAAGACAAAAATCTGAAAAAAAGCGATCACCAGAATAATGGGAAGCAGATCAGTAAAAGCACTCTTAAGTTTTTTTAAAATTATGGAGGTGATCATTGCATTCTCTTAGTTTTATAAAATATCATGACACTAATATTGGTTTTGGCAAGCATTGCCTTGATATGGGAAAAGCCCCACCAAAAATGTTAAACCCAGCATTAAAAATTTACAATAAATAGGAAGTTAATTTTTGTCAAGCTAATCCGGTGACCAAACAATTTCTTGACAATTTTCCCATCTTGCTCTATAAATTTTGGGCTGAAATGACAACCTTAAGATGATAAAATTTATATGAAACATACCCTAATAAATACCATTGAGGGCAGACTGCTGTTAAGCGGTTTTTTTTTAAGTGCTCTGCTCATGGTTTTTAGCATATCCTATGCTATAATTGAAATTCAAATAGCCAAAATTCTTATTCTTGTTCTTGTTGCCCATACCGTTGGCGGTCGGGCTGCCGGCATTGGCCTGTGTATTCTCAATGGATTCGGTGCCTTTCCTACCATTTTATATAATTTATATATTGAGGTGCTCATTGTCTGTTTCACCTATGCCGGATTTGTGCTAAGCACCACCAATTATCTAAGAAACGAATGGCTGATAAAACTCATGGCCCGGCTAACTGGAAAAGCACTTGAACAAAAAGACAAAATAAAACCATTTGGATGGATCGGCATTTTTCTCTTTGTTATGGCTCCCCTCCCGGTGACCGGACCTGTAGTGGGATCTATTATCGGATACATGCTCAGGTTAAGCCTGTTCAGAAATTTTTCCGCCACGTTTCTGGGCACCCTGACCGCCATCATTATCTGGTTTTACTGCTTTGATTTTTTAGAGCAGCGCTTTCACATGATCCAGTATCTGTTTGCTGCCATTGTCATTATTGTATTGATTCCCTATCTAAAAAAAATAAAAAAATTTATCGCCGACAATAAAGATAAAAGGAACAAATAGGAATCAAGTTCCTGTTTCACAATATTTTTTTTCAAACATCTGATTTGAACATTTTTATTTTAACTGCTACACTTGAACCACATAAAACAGATGAAAGGAAATCACATGGATATAAAAATAAATTATTGTTCAGTCTGAAACTATGAACCAAGGGCTGCCGGTCTGGCGGAAATGATAAAAAAGGAATTCGGTATATCCCCTCAATTGATCCCGGGTTCCAAGGGTATCTACGACATTATTGTGGATGAAAAGACCATTTTTTCAAAACATCAGACAAAACGATTCCCGGATAACGATGAAATCATCAAACTGATAAAAGAATAGACGCTGATATTGATTTGGCACTTTTACCTGGAATTAAAACTGAAAAAGGCTGCTTTTTTTGGAAGCAGCCTTTTTCAGAAAAGGAAAAAAAGATGAAAAAATTAATCTTTCTTAAATATTTGTAAAGCAATTCCCGTGCCATTCCCTTCAATTAAATTACATCAAACCACGAAACGCCTGTTAATCGATCATTTCAATAAATTATTTCTTTTGCTTTATAAAAATTACAAAGATATCATTTGCTTTCCCGGGCATTAAAAGTTCAAAATCTTGAACCATTATGCGTTTTCATTTTTCGACGAAATTACAACATACTGAAATAATTGGATAAGCAAATAAGAATAGCGAGTTCAAAATTTTAAACCATTTAAAACAAGCCTTTAATGATCTGCCTGTGGGCGAAAGGTACTGCCCTTTACCCACAAGGCAAAGAAAAACAATTAATACTTGTAAATCTCTGGTTTGAACGGCCCATTGATGGGAATTCCAAGATAATCTGACTGCTCCTGGGTCATCCTGGTCAGGGTTACGGAAAGATTTTTCAAATGAAATCTTGCGACTTCTTCATCAAGTTCCTTGGGCAGAGTATAGACCTTGATTTCAAGATCTTCTTTGGCCAGTTTAATCTGGGCCAGGGTCTGGTTTGAAAAACTATTGCTCATCACAAAGCTTGGGTGTCCGGTTGCACAGCCTAAATTCACAAGTCTTCCTTCAGCAAGAACGATAACGGACCGGCCGGATTCTAATATCCACTTATCCACCTGGGGCTTAATATTAATTTTTTCAGCCTTTGGATTATTATCCAGATAACTCATTTCTATTTCATTATCAAAATGCCCGATGTTGCAGATAATGGCTTCATCCTTCATCTGTTTAATGTGTTCGCCTTTAATAACATGGTAATTCCCGGTTGCTGTCACAAAAATATCTCCATGGGGAACGGCCTCTTCCATTGTCACCACCCTAAAGCCTTCCATGGCGGCCTGGAGGGCGCAAATCGGATCAATTTCAGTGACCCATACAATGGCACCATACCCTTTCATGGATGCGGCACACCCTTTACCCACATCACCATATCCGGCCACAATAACAGTTTTACCTGCAAGCATGATATCGGTTGCTCTTTTGATCCCGTCTGCAAGGGATTCCCGACATCCGTAAAGATTATCAAATATGGATTTGGTCACGGAATCATTGACATTGATGGCCGGGAAAAGCAGCTCATTTTTTTCAGCAAGCTGATACAGCCTGTGAACACCGGTTGTTGTCTCTTCTGAAACCCCTCGGATCTTTTTGGCAATAGTGGTCCATTTTTTTGGATCTTCCCTAACACTTACCCTTAACCTGTCCACCAGGCATTTTTCATCGAGACTATTGGTTTTAATATCAAGCAAAGAAGGATCTTTTTCCATTTTAACGCCTTGATGAACATAAAGGGTTGCATCCCCTCCATCGTCAACAATCATATCGGGTCCTGAACCATCCGGCCAGATCAGTGCCTGTTCCGTACACCACCAGAATTCCTCAAGGGTTTCACCTTTCCATGCAAATACCGCTGCAGATCCTTTTTGTGCAATGGCTGCTGCTGCATGATCCTGGGTGGAAAAAATATTACAGGTTGCCCACCGGATATCAGCCCCCAGCTCATAAAGGGTATCAATAAGCATGGCCGTCTGGATGGTCATATGAAGACTGCCCATGATTTTCAAACCCTTAAAGGGCTTTTCAGAACCATATTTTTTCCTGATGGCCATCAGCCCCGGCATCTCTTTTTCGGAAAGCTGCATATCTTTATGTCCCTCTTCTGCAAGGGCAATATCCTTAATTTTATATTTCAGGCTAAGATCAAGATCAATGTAAGAAGGATCTTTAATTGGTTGTAGCATTCTAATACTCCTTGTTAAATTTATTTTTAAATAAACATATCAAAATATGTTGATATGTTGTTTTGTATCCAAAATACAAGTATCTGTTATTAATGTCAATAAAAAAAGTCGATACAACTTAAAATTTTAAGTTGTATCGACTTTTTTAAAAAACTAAAAACCTTCAGAAAATGGACTATAAACCGGCCATATCCTTTATTTGATCTGCTTTGTCTGTTCTTTCCCAGTAAAAATCAGGGTCTTTTCTTCCAAAATGTCCATATGCGGATGTTTTCCTGTAAATCGGGCGTAGAAGATCAAGGGTATCGATGATCGCAGCAGGCCTTAAATCAAATATATTTTTGACAATTTCAACCGCTTTGGATTCGGGTATTTTTCCGGTTCCCATAAAATCAACAAAAAAGGAAACAGGCTCGGCAACACCGATTGCATAAGCTATCTGAATCTCACATTTATCTGCAATCCCTGATGCAACAAGATTCTTTGCCACATATCTTCCCATATATGACGCACTTCGGTCGACTTTTGAAGGATCTTTTCCGGAAAAACAACCGCCGCCATGACTGCCCTGTCCACCATAGGTATCCACAATAATCTTTCTGCCGGTAACACCGCAATCTCCCATGGGGCCCCCCACAACGAACCGCCCTGTGGGATTAACAAAAAATTTTGTATCACCGTCTATCATCTCTTCGGGAATCACCTTTTTAATGACTTCCTTTATAATGGCAGATTTCAAATCCCCATAAGACACATCAGGAGAATGCTGGCTTGAAACAACAACCGTATCCACTCTTTTGGGCCGGCCATTGACATATTCAATGGTGACCTGGGATTTTCCATCCGGTCTTAAAAAATCAAGGGCACCGTTTTTTCTAACCTGGGTCAACCGTTTGGCCAGCTTATGGGCATAAATGAGCGGCATGGGCATCAGCTCCGGGGTTTCGTTGGTTGCAAACCCAAACATCGAACCCTGATCACCTGCGCCCTGCTCCTTGTAAAGGCCTTCACCTTCATCAACACCCTGGGCAATATCAATTGATTGTTGATCAATACTGGTAATAACCGAGCATGTCTGCCAGTCAAAACCCATGTTTGAGGAATTATATCCAATATCTTTTATTGTATTTCTAACTACACTGGGAATATCCACATAGCAATCTGTGGTAATTTCGCCTGCCACCATTGCAAGACCTGTGGTTACCAATGTCTCGCAGGCAACCCTGCATTTTTTATCCTCAGCCATGATGGCATCAAGGATACTGTCCGATATGGCATCTGCCACTTTATCAGGATGACCTTCTGTTACAGACTCAGATGTAAACATGAAAGATTGTTTTTCTGACATTACAAACTCCTTTTATATTTTAGGATGACTATTTTATTCGTCAAATACTTTATTTTAAAACTATAATTAATAAGTATTTATTTTCTTTTTGTCAATCATATCCCATCATTCCTGTTGACATCAGGTCCAACCCTTAGTAATTTTTAATCATTCTTTTATTATCAACATGGAGGCGATCAATGGCTAAACTAAGAGAAATGGATATTCGTACAATCCATATTAAACTTATTGATGGAAGCAAAATTAACGGCCAGGTAAACATTAATCGGGAGCCAGGGCATGACCGTCTGTCTGATCTCATAGCAACAAATAAAGAGCCATTTCTGGTTGTCTTCAATGCCACTACACACGAAGATGAATTAGAAAATCTTCTAAGGCATCGTACTCTCTTTGTCAACAAAAAACATATCATTTGGGCCACACCTGATGAGGACCAGAAATAAACCATGGATATATTGAAATTGGATTTTACCCAAAATCCATGTTAACTAAATAGTGCCTTGGAGAAAAACATGCTGAAAAACAAAATAACAAGAGTTACAGGGATTGGTTCTGCACTTGTTGATATTTTAATCAATGAATCTGACCTTTTTTTAACCCATTTTGGGAAAGAAAAAGGGGGGATGACCCTTGTAGAAGACAAAGATATTAATGCAATTTTATCTAAATCAGACCAAACGCCTGTTGTTGTTCCCGGCGGTGCTGCATGCAATACAATCGTCGGTGTCGGCAGTCTTGGCGGTGATGCCAGATTCATCGGCAGGCGGGGGAATGATGCGTATGGTGAGAGGTTTGAAAAACAAATTATTAAATGCAATGTTGAACCCGTTGTTTCAATCTCCGACTCTCCAACGGGTAGAGTTCTATCTGTTATCACACCGGATGCCCAGCGATCCATGTTCACTTTTCTTGGTGCATCCACAGAGCTTGATCCTGAATTAATCACTTCTGATATATTTAAAGAGACCGCCATTACCATGATTGAAGGATATCTCTTATTCAACAAAGAGTTAATGATGGCTGCACTAAAGGCTGCCAGAGCTGCAGGATCTCTTATCGCTCTTGATCTTGCAAGTTTTGAAGTGGTCAATGCCTCCAAAGATATTCTTGAAGACATTATAAAAGATTATGTTGACATCCTTATTGCCAATGAAGATGAAGCCGAGGCATATACCGGATATGATGATGAAAAAAAAGCCATTAAAAAAATGTCTCAATATGTCACATATGCTGTCCTGAAAATTGGAAAAAGAGGCAGTTATGTCTCATACAATAATAATATCACAAAAATTAAAGCTCAATCAGGAACTGTCCCAAAAGATACCACCGGGGCAGGAGATCTCTGGGCCGCCGGGTTCCTTTTTGGAATTGCCCATGGATTTTCCATTGAAAAAAGCGGTCAGGTAGCCTCTGCCTGCGGTTATGAAGTTTGTCAGGTCATGGGGGCACAGCTATCCGAAGAGGCCTGGTCAAGGATAAAAAAGCTGATATAAAATCAAAGCACCTGAAATAATACGCTTTGTAGCCTTTTAAAAAACGACAACCGCCTTAGGGACTATTAAATACGATATTAAACACATCTTTATATTTTTTAGCAAAATAAAACTTGATGCCGTCTTTAATATGCTCTGGAAGTTTTTTAAAATCAGGCATGCACCCCTGGGGCAGGATAATCTCTTTAATACCGGATCGTCTGGCAGCAATAATTTTTTCCTTAATACCACCGACAGTAAGAACTTCACCCGTCAAAGTAATCTCTCCGGTCATGGCAAGGGGACGGTCAATTGCCTTTCCAATCGCAAGGGAAACCAACGCTGTTGTAATAGTGACCCCGGCACTTGGGCCGTCCTTTGGGGTTGCTCCTTCCGGCACATGGATATGGATAAAGGCATTATCAAAATATTCTTTATCGATTTTAAAAGATGCAAGATTTGCTCTCACATGGCTGTAGGCAATGGCGGCAGACTCCTGCATCACTTCCCCGAGTTTTCCTGTCAGCTTAAATCCCGGATTTTTCTCATGGACCCGTAAGGCCTCAATGGGGAGAGTTGCCCCGCCAAGCTGGGTCCAGGCAAGGCCGGTTACTATGCCAACACCTGACATTTGTTTTTCATCTTTGAAAATTGGTGGCCCCAGGTAATCTTCCAGGGATTTAATATTGATCCTGATTTTCTTTTTCTTT
>NZ_JAIOSW010000362.1 GCF_021107415.1 Desulfobacula sp. | reverse complement strand
TGGCACCACAAGCCACTGATCTTCTGATTGATTATCCGGTTTCAATATCGTAAATATTCTTCCGGAAACATCTCCGGGTTCTTTGGAAATATTTCTGATATCAAATCGGACCAGAAGATTTCCATTTGATCCATCCTTTGTTACAACAAATTTTTCAATAGAAACCGTTTTGTTTACAGCCCTGGGTGGTTCAGTCTCTATGGGTATTTCAGATAATTCACCCACCGTATCTAATTTAGATTTTATTATATTTTTTTCTTGCTCAACCATTAAGGTTCTTTTTATATCATCCTTATCTTCAGGTTCAGAAGGAATGGTTTTTATTTTCTCATTCTTTAAAACCAATGGGGGTTTTTCTTCAACCTTTGCAACGATTGGCTTATCTTCCTTTTCACTCTTTTTTTCAATCACCGGGTCTTTTCCAGAGATCACCAGTCTTGCCATTAATACTTCTTTTTCCTGAATCAGCTCAGTGACCTTCTTTTCAGCCAGGATAAGTCTGTTTTTAGTCAAATCAGCATCCCTGTACAAGCCCGTATATAGATAATAATATAAAGCTGCTGCTATAAAACAAATAATACTTATGATAGACAGGATCTTTATAAGGGTTTTTAAATAATCACCGGATTTCATCTCTCCGAAATCATCAACAATAAGAACTCTTGTCTTCCGATTTTGCTTATAGGGCTTTGGTTTGGATCGGGCTATCTCTTTTTCCAGCTCTCTTGATATATCTTCCATAATCCACCTTCATTAACAAGTTTTAACCTTTTTGTCCCCTGGGCAGTATACCCGCTGGATTCATATTTTTGAAAAAAAGTGACCTCACATGTCTTATCCTTTTTTTTTACTTTAAATTCTGAACCAGAAATATTAATAAAATTATATTTTTTTGCAATCATTCGTTTTTTTTTAACCCATTTTCTCTTATTCATTCCATCGGAGTAAAAATTATTTGCATAAAATGACGCATACTTATCCATATCTTTTGCTGACCATGCAGCCAGCCACTGATTGATGCTTTCTATAACAGATTCTTTTTTTGAAGTCGGTTTTATAAGTGTTTTCGCAGCAGCGACCAATGGGACTTTTATTTTTTGAAAGGTATCCCCAATAATTTGATAATTGCTGTTTTTATTTTCCAAAAACAACTCTCTTTTCCCCAATAAAATTTTTTTGTTTTCAAACACCAAAAAATAATCAAACAAAACCACAAAAACATGATTGTGATAATAAATCCCTGTCCTGTCCCTTTTCACTCTCAAGCTTGAATCAGGCTTGTTTGCAGTCTTTCTTATTTCAAGCCATTGTTCCCACCAAGTGATATCCGGTAAGTATTCAGAGGAATAAAATGACAAATAATCATGATAGCTCCCATTTTCAATGGCTTTTATCCATTGATTCAACAAGAGACTTATATTTTTCTCCTGCTTGATAAGCGTTTCTCCATCAATTTTATCAATTTCATCAACAATAATCACAGGAGTTGAATGAAGACTTACATAGTCTGAAAGTTTTAGGATACTATGATTTTCCATTGCAATACACCCATTTGAATCCATGGGTTTTAGTTTTTTATTTGTACCATGTATCCAGATAGCCGATCCGTTTTTTCCTGCCTTTTTATCAATAAAATTTGGGTAATCTGTGGGAAATGCTTTTGTCCCATATATCGGGGACAAATATTTGTCTTCATATTCATCATACAAAAAATAAATACCTTCCGGTGTTTTCTTGTCTCCTGCCTCTTGTTTGATACCGGATGCCTCTCCTGTTGAGCAAGGGGCTTGAAACTGAACGAACAGGGTTTTATCCTTGAAAATATAAAGGAACAGGGTTTGAGTTTTTTTCTCAACCAGAATTACATTCTCATTTTCAGGTAATTTAATAATAGAGGATGGAGATATATGCATTGCTGAAAAGGCAGTAGAGCCGAATGATAAAAAAATTTGCACCACCACTACCAGTAATAAGAAGTTTAGTCTATTTGAAAATATTTTTTTTCCCATCTAAATTAATACTGCCAATTCGATTTTATTATTATGGTTTAAGTTTAAGATGTTGATATGCCTTTTGTGATGCTTTTCTGCCACTGGATGTTCGAAGAACCAAACCGATTTTCAGTAAAAATGGTTCAACAACATCCACAAGCGTATCGGTTTCTTCCTGCAATGTTGCTGCAATTGCTTCAATCCCCACAGGCCCTCCCATATAAAAATCTATTATCGTTTTCAAATAATTTCTGTCAAGTGATGTAAGTCCCAGTACGTCAATTCCTTCAAGCTTAAGGGCTGCCTGCACACTCTGTCGATTTACTTTTCCATGTGATTTTACCTGCGAATAATCCCTGACTCTTTTCAATAACCGGTTTGCAATCCTGGGGGTTCCCCTGGAACGTTCTGCAAGTTCCAGGGCACCATCATCAGAAATGATCGTGTTTAAAATAGCAGCAGAGCGCTTAATGATAACAATCAATTGTTCCTTTGAATAAAAATCAAGGGTGCGAAAAATACCAAACCGGTCGCGTAATGGAGAAGACAAAAGACCAACCCTGGTGGTTGCCCCGATCAGAACAAACTGCTTTAGCCGGTATCGATGACTCCTTGCATGAATACCCTTATCAAATATAAAATCCACGGCAAAATCTTCCATGGCAGGGTATAAAAATTCTTCTACAACCTTTGGAATCCTATGAATTTCGTCTATGAAAAGGATATCCCCTTCACCCAGATTGGTTAATATCCCGATGAGGTCTCCTCCTTTCTCTAGAGTGGGACCCGAAGTGACTATTAAATCTTTGCCCATTTCATTGGCAATAATATGGGCAACGGTTGTCTTGCCCAAACCGGGTGGTCCATGAAGCAATATGTGTTCTAAAGGTTCATTTCTCATTTTGGCTGCCTGCATGGCAATCTTAAAGGTTTCAACCGTTTTATTCTGACCGATATAGTCTTTAAAACTTGTGGGTCTTAAAGATACAATATCAGAAGATATATCATCAGGGGTGCTATTTGATGTAACAATACCTTTTTTATCAGAGGTATAAGAAATAATATCATCACTCATCTTTTATCTTTTCTCCTGAAAAATCTCATCAAAAAGTTCTTCGGGTGTTGAAATCGTGATATTTCTTTCAAACGCCTCCTTGATCATCCTTTTCGCTGATGAATGGGAATGCCCCAATTGCTCTACGAGAACGTCTGCAACCTGTTGGCTGATATTATGCATCTCAATGGGAATTATATTTTGATCAATTTCTTTTGAAACACCTGTCACAGCTATAAATTTTTCTAGTTTTCCATGAAGGGTTGCAATAATTTTCTCAGCAGTTCTTTTACCAATACCACTTAAGCTTGTTAAAAATGAAACATCTTTTTTTTCTATGGCTATTGCCATCTCACCAACCGGCCGGGTCATCGCTTTAATGGCTTTCATAGGGCCAATGGCATCTACAGTAATAAATGTTTGAAAAAATTCTTTATCCTCAAGTGTTTCAAAACCGATGAGTACAGGTTTGGGCTGTCGCTCTGTCTGATGATAATAAATATATAAAGAGATATGGCTTTCATTTAAATCCTGGTTTAAATCTTGTGATCTTACTTTTTCAACCATTTGAGGATTCAATAAAACTTCATATCCAATATTGCCCACAAGCAGTAAAATGCCATCAGACTCAAACTGAAGAATAGTTCCTTCAAGGTATCCGATCATAGCTTTCCCTTGGTCATAGTTATCTCTCGGTCATAATCTTCTTTTGTATCTGTAATATCCTGTTAAAGCAAGTCCCAGTGCATCTGATGCGTGAAAGGGCCGGATAGGTTCCCCGTGTTTTAATATATTGCGAACAGCCCTTTCCACCTGGTACTTATCAGCACTCCCATTGCCGGAAACAATTTTTTTTACTTCCCTTACAGAAATTTCTTCCACATCAAGTCCGGCTTTATATGCTGCCACAAGAAGAACCCCTGAAACTTTACCCAGCATAATACCTGATCCAGGGTATTTTTCAAGTGAGTATATGTCCTCAATCACGAGTAAATCCGGCTGTTGTTTACAAAGGAACTCTAAAATTTTGGAATAAATAGCGTGAAGCCTGAAATGAATCGGATCTTTTGCATCAGTTGCAATGCTTCCAAATGAATACCCAAGGATTTCATTTGAATTTCCCTCTACAACACCGATACCGGTGCCGGCCAACCCTGGGTCAATGCCTACTACCTTTACCATGAAAATTTATTAACTTACTTTAAGCTTTCTAATTTCTTTTGGGCATATTTCGCTTCATTTGACTCAGGATGTTTTTTTAACAACTCTCTCAGGATAAGTCTTGCATTGGCCTTTTCACCCAATTCAGCAAATGCATATCCCTGTTTTAACCTTGCCGCAGCCAATTTATTACTGTCTGGATAGTCTTCCAGAACTTTCTGGTATTCCAAAATGGCTTTTTCAAACCATTTTTCAGCATAATAACTATCGGCAATCCAAAATCTGGCATTATCTGTATTTTCAGAATCCGGATATTTATTTATAAAATTTTCAAACTGAATGCGGGCGTTTTCCATATCCCCATCATCAAACAGCTTCTTTGCAAAATTATATAATTCCTGCTCGGCATTCTTTCCAGGATCTTCTGATAATACGACTTTTTTCTCAATCCCGTCAATCCCGCCTAGGGCTGACGGTTCAAACCCCATATACTTTTCAAGCTTGATCAATTTTTCATAATTTTTCGAGATAGCATGATCGAGTCGTTCAAGTTTTTTCTCAATTATTTCTCTATCTTTCTGATGATACTCTTCAAAGCTATGATTAATTTCTTCTATTAAACCTTCAACTCGTTGAAAATCTTCTTTGATGGTCTGGATATTGTATTTCAATTCTGCATATTCTTCCTGGCTGATACTATGGCTTTCGTTTATTTTTTTTTCAATGGTCCCAAGATCTTGTCTAAGCTTTAGCTGATTTTGTTCATTTTGAATAACAGTTGCTTTTGTTTTTTCCTTTTGCCTTAAAAGTTGCCTGTTATTTTCCATTTCTATGGCTGCCACCCTGTTTTCAAGGGTAACGAATTTCTGGGGTTCCACACAGCCGGACAAAAACAGCAGAACGATCACAATATAAAAAAAATTTTTTATTCCCATAACCAAACTCCAACAATCAAAAGATTATGCTCGGGGCCAGATTTTAGATCTGTCCTTAAATCTGGCCTCAAACGTAACAAGCGTACCGCTCTAAAATTCTCACATTACGCCTGAATTAAATCCCTTTTATTCGCCTTGCTTAATCAATTGCAAAATGAGCGCGCCTGTTTTTTCTATAGGCACTTTCTGTTACGCCTGAATCTATGGGTTGCTCTTCACCATAGCTTATGGTGTTCAAACGGGAAGCTGCAACACCCAGATTAATCAAATAACTTTTAGCGGTGCTTGCACGCCGTTCACCCAGGGCAAGGTTATATTCGGTTGTACCGCGGTCATCACAATGGCCTTCAATGGTGACGGCTGAATAATTTGTTTTTAACCATGCTGCCTTTTCTTTTAGCACCATTTTTGCCATGGAACTTAAATCTGAGCTGTCATATTCAAAATGAATATCCTGGTTCTCAAACCGTTTCTTGGCAGCCATGGCCTTGGCTTGCATAAGTGCTTTTCCATTGTCCGTCTGATCTTCAAGATTTTGCTGTGCAATACGCGCTGCTTCTGCCGCAGCTTCAGTCGTTGCATCAGCCTGGGCTTTGGCTTGGACTTTTTCCTGGTCCTCTATGGTTGTTGCATCAGATACAATCGTTTTCTTTGCACATGAGACAGTAAAAAAAAGTCCTGCTACAAGAATTACCATTACCAGATTAATCCACATTCTGTTTTTCATTACCTTATTTCCTCCTTATTCAATTAATTAAATATCTAAACTCAATTTTCTGTACTTTTTGACATTGACCAGGCGGGTTGACTCTGTTTGCCTTTCAATCTTAAAATTCTTCGCGGGTCTGATCCGGATGCATTCATAACAAAAATTCTTGGGATACCGCCCTCCCGGGTTGATGTAAACGTCAGCATACTACCATCCGGTGACCAGGCCGGGTCTTCATTATCTCCCGCATTTTGGGTCAACTGCACCGGCATTCCTGAATCAATATTTATTACAAAGATATCAATATTATTTTTTTCTATGCCCACATAGGCAATCTTTTTGCCATCCGGTGACCAGGCAGCAGATGTATTATTGGACCCTTTGAACGTTAGCCTTTTCACTCTTGCCGATTCAATATCCTTTATATAAACTTGCGGAGTGCCGGCACGTTTTGACGTAAAGACTATTTTTTTGCCATCCGGTGAAAATTTAGGCGATACATCAATTCCCCAGCTTTTTGTTATTCTTTTAATAATTTCTCCCTTTAGGGTCAACAAATAAATTTCCTGATCCCCGGAAAAACTTAATGCTGCCGCAAGTTTAAACTGCCCGGGCATCCAGTCCGGAGAAATATTCATTCCCTTATAATTAACAATTGACCCTCTTTTTTCTTTAAGATTTTTAATAAATATTTGAGGGTTTCCCCTTGCATAGGAAACATAGGCCAACCATTTGCTGTCAAAAGACCAGGCCGGGGAAAGGCAAATGCTTTTATGGGATGTAATCTGCTTAATATTTTGTCCGTCAAAATCACAAGTAAATATTTCTTTCTTCCCTTTAACCGTTGAAACAAAGGCTATCTTTGTGTTAAATACCCACCATTTTCCGGTAAGCTTATAGGATATTTCACTACAGAACAAATGAATCATCTTCCTTATTTGAGATCGGGGACCGGTATATACTTTGCCCACCACAAGCCTTGTATTAAAGGTATCAAAAAGTCGTAATTTAAGCTTCACTTTTCCATGGGCTTCCTCAATTCCCCCGGTAATCAGCAATTCAGCCCCAATCCCCGTCCAATCCCGAAAATTGATCTGGCCCAGTTGAATACCGGATTCAGCCGGATTTGAGAGAAATGCAACCGGATTCATTGTTTTAAGATATCCTGTAAAATTAATCGCCTGCTTTAAAATATCGCTTGCTGTTTTTCCTGCCGCGACTTCAGTTCCATGCCCGTTAAATGCTTTAAATTCAGTCACAGCTACAGGGGTTTTCTTTAAAAAAGGGTTGCTGATATTGATATAATCATAATCCCCGGCATATACAGGTATTGAAAAAAAACCACTGCAAATCAATCCCAAAAAACAAACTATTGCGGATATAATAATTTTATTAAACATATCATGGGGACAATACCGTTTATTCATAGCAATTGAAACCTTTTTTTATCTCAATCCTTTAGGTGTAAAAATGACAACAACATCATAGGAACGCATTCCAGTTGGTAATTGTGGCAATGGATTTGCCTTTTTAATGGCTTTTTTTGCAGATTCATCAAGATATCGATTGCCTGATCTGGTTTCATAAATAATATCCCTGATTTCTCCGCTTTTTAATATCTTAATGAGGATTCTAACTTCAAGATTCTGATCCATCCCGGCAAGGATATCATTAAACACCCAGTTCTGCTCTATTGCCAGCCCTAAAACCATTTTATAGAGATCAATGGGTTTATATCCTTTTTTCCCGTATCCGGCATATGCCCCCTTTCCTTCACCCTCTTTTGTCTTACCCTGCTGCTTTACTTTTTTTTGAAGACGACTCAACGCCTGGGCAATCTGATCCTGACTCCGGTCCTGGTCCTGATCTTCAATTTTTTTTTCTAATTTTTCCCTTGCTTTTTCTAATACCTGTTCAGGATCAATTTGTTTTTGAGGTTTGGCTTTTTCAACAGATTTTTTCTCTTTTTTCTTGTCTGGTTTCTTTTTTTTCTCCTGTTGAGCTATCAGATCTTTCAAATTTTTAGGCTTTGTCTTTAAACTGATGTCAGCCTTTATGGTGGGAATTTTACGAATCTTTTTTTTTATGACTTGAGATTTTATCGGGATACCTTCTTTTTTTGAACTCACTTGTTTTTTTGCTGGTTCTTCCAGAGCAGGTTCCGGTGCAAAAGAGACAAGATCAATCTGAATGACCGTCGGCATAGGCTTGGGCAGTTTAAAATCCTGAAAAAATATCAGGCTGAAAAAAAACAGACCATGTAAAAATAAGGAAAGAGAAAAAAAAACTATCCCAGTTTTCCTGTCGTGATCCATGGGGACAAAAAAAGATTCACTCCTATTTTTAAACTTTTCCCGAGAACTCATACTCGTCAATCAGGACTCATCTTCATTTTCAGGGAGAGTAATCATCCCGAGACTGTCAACACCGGCTTTTTTGATCTTTGAGATCACATTGACAACAATCCCATATTGTACTTTTTTATCAGCCCTGAGATATACATTTTTTTTGTCAAAATTTTCCAGTATGGCACCCAGCTTCTGGGTCAAAAATTCAACACTGACGACTTGTTCATTAATAAAAACTTTAAGATCATTATCAATGGATATAATCAAGCGTTCTTCACCGCCTTTTAATGCTTTTGAGGTAGCCTTTGGCAAGTCCACATCAACGCCCTGAACCATCATGGGGGCGGTTGCCATGAAAATAATCAACAAAACAAGCATTACATCAACAAAAGGGGTTACATTAATCTCAGACATGAATTGATCATTACCGGAGCCTAATTGCATTATACCTCCATCTGCTTTTGAATATCGCGTTCCATTATATTTAAAAGATCTGAAGAGAAACTTTGTAATTCAGAATCCAAAACCCTTATCCTGTCAGTAAAATAATTGTAACCGATAACAGAGGGGATAGCCACTGCAAGTCCGGCTGCAGTAGCAATGAGCGCCTCTGAAATACCCGGAGCGACAACGGCAAGACTTGCAGACCCGCTTATACCAATTCCTTGAAATGTTCCCATGATTCCCCATACAGTTCCGAAAAGACCGATAAACGGGGAGATATTCCCTGCAGTTGCCAGAAATGGTACCAATTGAACCAGACGTCTGACTTCAACACCAATGGATCGATTTAATGATCGTTTTATACTTCCGATAATTTGAAAATAGGTGTTTTCAGTTTGTTTTATCTGTAATTTTTTCTTATCTTGACCATCAGATCTTGCCATCTCCATATACGCGGTGATGAAAATCCTTGCAACCGGACTTGATCTCAATGCTTTGGCTTTTGAAAATGCATCAGCAAGGTTACGACACTGCCAGAAAATATCAGTAAATTCATTAGATTCTTTAAACGCCTTTCGGATATATCTGAACTTGATAAACATAATTGCCCATGATGTTATAGAAAAAAACAGCAGCAGCAGCATAACAAACTTTACAACAGGACCTGCATCGCTCAACATGTAAAACACCCCTAGGGTTTCAGTGGCCATATAACCTCTCTTGCAAATTTATCTTCCTTGTGTTGGTAAAATAATAAATAAAATTTAATAAAACTAAGTATATGAGCCGGCATTTCATGTCAAGTTTTTATTGAAAACTCCAAAAAAACAAAGCCCCTGCACACAAAGCATGCAGGGGCTCTTTATTCAATTTATATGAATATTAATGTTTAATTAAACATTACATCATTCCGGGCATTCCGCCGCCCATTCCGCCGCCCATTCCGCCGCCGGGCATTCCACCAGGCATTCCGCCGCCGGCACCTTCTTCCGGTTTTTCAGCGATCATGGCTTCTGTGGTCAGCATAACAGATGCAACACTGGCTGCATTCTGAAGGGCAAACCGAACCACTTTTTTGGGATCGATAACACCAGCTTCAATGAGGTCTTCATAAACATCTGTCTTGGCATTGTAACCAAAAGCATCTTTACCCTCTTTAACTTTATTCAAGACAACAGCACCTTCAACACCGGCATTGTCGGCAATTTTTCGTAAGGGTTCTCCAAGGGCTTTTTTCACAACGTCGACACCCAGTTGCTCTTCACCTTCAAGCTTAAGGTCTTCAAGGGCTGGAATACATCTGATAAGGGCAACACCACCACCGGAAACAATACCCTCTTCAACTGCTGCACGGGTTGCATTAAGCGCAGCTTCAACTCTGGCTTTCTTTTCTTTCATTTTTTTTTCATTCGCTGCACCGACATTAATAACAGCAACACCGTCAACAAGCTTGGCAAGTCTTTCCTGGAGTTTTTTTCTGTCTTAATCAGAAGTTGTCTCTTCGGGCTGTGCCCGAAGCATTTTTACCCTTCCTTCAAGGGCTTCTCTTGAACCTGCACCATCAACAATTGTGGTATCATCTTTATCAATTGTGATGGATTTTGCCTGGCCAAGATCCTGCAGGGTTACGTTTTCAAGTTTGATTCCAATATCTTCCGAAACAACCTGTCCACCGGTCAGTACGGCAATATCTTCCAGCATGGCTTTTCTTCTGTCACCAAATCCGGGAGCTTTAACAGCAGCCACATTCAAGGTACCGCGAAGTTTATTGACAACCAGGGTTGCAAGGGCTTCGCCTTCCACATCTTCGGCAACAATAACAAGAGGCTTACCTGTTTTGGCAATCTCTTCAAGAACCGGCAGAAGATCTTTCATGGAAGAAATCTTTTTATCACAAATTAAAATAAACGGGCTGTCAAAGGAGGCAACCATTTTTTCAGTATCTGTTACAAAATAAGGAGAAAGATATCCACGATCAAACTGCATTCCTTCTACAACGTCCAGAGTCGTGTCCATTGATTTGGCTTCTTCAACCGTGATAACACCTTCTTTGCCGACTTTATCCATGGCTTCTGCAATAATGTTACCAATGGTTTCATCACTGTTTGCGGAAATGGTTCCAACCTGGGCAATCTCATTTTGATCCTTGGTTGGTTTTGCCATTCCTTCAAGGACTTCAACAACTTTGATAACGGCTTTGTCTACACCTCTTTTAATATCCATGGGGTTATTACCGGCAACAACCAGTTTCTGGCCATTCTCATATATTGCCCTTGCAAGAATGGTTGCCGTGGTGGTACCGTCACCCGCCATGTCAGAAGTTTTGCTGGCGACTTCTTTTACCATCTGGGCACCCATATTCTCGAATTTATCTTCAAGTTCGATTTCTTTTGCAACAGTTACACCATCTTTGGTAACATTGGGAGAACCCCAGGACTTTTCAATCACTACGTTTCTACCTTTAGGTCCCAGTGTAACCACGACTGCATCCGCAAGGGTCTGTACACCTTTAAGCATTGCCTCACGAGCTTTAGCATCATATTTAATTTCTTTTGCCATCTTAACTAATCTCCATTTATATCTTTAAAATTATTCAATAACTCCAAGAACATCATCCTGACGCAGGATAAGATAATCAATTCCATCAATTTTTACGTCTGTTCCACCGTATTTACTAAAAAGAATACGATCCCCAATTTTTACATCCATTGGAAGCAGTTTCCCATCTTCACCCATGCGACCGTTACCGGTGGCAACAACTTTACCTTCTGCTGGTTTTTCTTTTGCCGTATCAGGAATAATAATACCACCTTTGGTTTTTTCATCCTCATCAACACGCTCTACCAGAATTCTGTCACTTAAAGGTCTCAAACTCATGATCAATTTCTCCTTTTTCATATTATTTTTTGGTCTGTTCTTTTTTATTATTATTTTATTTCAACTTCAATCTTTAGAATCTGTTGTCTTTTTTGAAGTTGTTTTGGCTTCTTTGGATTTTTTGCCGGATTGTATATCACTTTTTTTTGGGGCCCCATTTTTTGCTCCCCCATAATCCGTTACATACCATCCTGATCCTTTTAAATGAAATGTACTTTGAGAAATAATTTTTTTTAGATGTCCCTTACAATGAGAACAAGTTTCAAGCGGCAAATCTGAAATCTTCTGAAATGCTTCTTCTACTTGTCCGCACTCTGTACATTGATACTCATAAACTGGCATTTTCTTTACTTCTCCGTTTTCTTTTGTCTTCATAAAAAACAAAGATAAAATAGTAAGTCTTTTATCCTTGTCAAGATAGTTTGCCCAATTTTTTTACCTATGATTCAGGTTCTGGATTCTTTGCGCCAATCCCTATAAAATTCAAAAACTTTGCTTAAACCCGGAATCGAAACCGGCTTTAAAATGGTATGGGTTAATTGGTGAACTTTGCGCTCTTCATCCAATGTAACATCTGCTTCATTCTTGTTTTCATATCGCTGGTTAAATTTTGAAAATCTGACGACATGAACCAGTTCATGGGTCAATATATAAAGGAGGAAAGGATCTAACAGCAGATCGCTTTTTTTTGAAACCATTGTAAGAATGGCACTATCCTGAAGACATACTTTGTAAAGACTGAAAGAAGACGATCCTAACGGGACATCTTTTTTCCGGCCCTCATATTTAACCACTTGGGCAAAAGGACCGTCAACACATTCATGGGGAGCAAGATCTTTGGCTGTTTTTATATCATACCTGTTTTTAAGCCACTGACCAGAGGACATTTTATAAAAATTATTGACTATCTCCTCTGAAACCTTTACAGCTTCATCAACCTTTAAAAGCTCTTCTCTGCTAAAATGTCGTGCTGTTTGCATGCGTGCCTTTTATATAACCAATAAAAAATTGGACATTTAATAAAATATTATGCTATATTGATCAATTAATAATTTAAAATTAAAAATTATCCATAAAGGAGGTGATTTTTTTGAGTAGTGTGATGAAAAAGAGAAAGAAAAAAATGAGGAAGCATAAACACAGAAAACTCCTTGCCAAGACCCGACACCAGAGAAAGAAAAAATAGCTGCTGAAATATGGGGAGTATTGAGTTGCAAACGATTGTTCAACTCAATACTCGTTTATTTACCCGTTTCCTGGCGTTTCTTAAAAAAGGTGCTATTCAATACCTTTAAAGTACTTCATAAAATCAGAATCTGTAGAAAGAATCAGAGTACTGTCTTTTTTCATGGTTGCTTTATAGACTTCCATTGTCTTTAGAAAAGCATAAAAATCAGGATCAACACCATATGCGTCCGCATAAATCAGGGTAGCCTTTGCATCAGCGTCACCCTTAATCTTCTGGGCTTCTTCATAGGCCTGTGATGTAATGGTCTGAAGTTCTTTTTCTTTTTCACCCCTTATATTGCTTGCTTCTCCTTTACCTTCTGCACGATATTTTTCTGCAATCTGGTTTCTTTCTGCAATCATCCTGTCGTAAACGGCTCGCCTTACGCTCTCAATATAGTTTATTCTTTTTATTTTCACATCCACAAGTTCAATCCCAAACGGGGCCAGTTTAGGACGGGCCTGCTGTACTATTTGCTTTGTAATCTCATCCCGGCCCAGTTCGATTGTATACTGGTGGATCCGTTTTTTACTTTCACCGCTCACGGATTCAAAGGTATCCATTGGCCGATCGGTATTACGAACACTTTCCACCAGAGGATATGATGTCACAAGGTTCCTCATGGCCGGATCTATAATATCATCCAGACGTTCAAGGGCTGCAAATTCATTATTGACTGTCTGAAAATATTTAATGGAGTCAACTATCTTCCATCTGGCAAAGGTATCCACCCAGATATAGGTTTTGTCTTTGGTTGGCACCTGGCCTGGATCACCATCCCAGGTTAACAAATTGTTTGGAAAATAATTGGCTTGTTGAAAAAAAGGCAGCTTAAACTTTAAACCCGGCGTGGTTACAGGTTTTCCCACCACTCTGCCAAACTGGGTGACGATCACCTGCTCGGTTTCATCAACAATATAAGCAGAATTATACACCACTACAATACCGATAGCGATGACAGCTATAAATAAGGTTCTCATAATATTATTCATTTTTTACTCACTTTTTTTAAGAAATCTGTTCTGTGGATTAAAGGTGGAAGTTGCCCCGCCCATATTTAAAAAGGGTAATAGATTTTGTTGCTCGGAATCAATAATATACTTTGCTCCAAGGTTGGGAAAAATTTCCAGCATTGACTCAAGATATATTCTTTTTTTTGTGACATCTTTGGCCTTTACATACTCTTTGTAAACCGCTGAAAAATTGGCAGCATCACCCTGGGCACGGTTCACCCTGTCAATGGCATACCCTTCTGCATCCTTTATCACTCTTTTGGCTTCACCACGGGCCAAAGGCACTGCCTTGTTATATTCTTCCCTTGCTTTATAAATCGTTTGTTCTTTTTCCTGGGTGGCCTGGTTCACCTCATTAAAAGAATTCTGGACAGGTTCAGGAACATTTGTCTTTTTCATTTCAATGGTAACAATATTAATACCGGACTTTGCCCGGTTCATTTCATTTTGAAGCATTTCTTTGGCAGCCAGGGCAATCTCTTCCCGCTTGCTGATGACCTCATTGATACTTCTATCCCCCACAACGGTCCGCATGCTGGCCTCTGACATATCCCTTAAAATGGCTCTAACATCCTTGACTTCAAACAGATAATTCCGGGGATTGGAAATCCTGTATTGGACAATCCATGGAACTACTGCCACATTCAGATCACCGGTCAGCATTAAGGAAGTTTCCTGGGAAGAACTTTCATTTGAGAACCTGTAATTGCTTGATCCTTGTCCTTGCACCGTTTGAAATCCGAACTCTTCCTTATAAATTCTTTTTATCTTTACTTTGGTCACTTTTTCAATACCTGCCGGGAACTTAAAGCTCAAACCCGGCTGAGCTATTCGATTATACTTTCCAAACCGCTGAATGACACCGACTTCATCCAGTTTAATTGTAAAAAAGGTGGAGGATCCAAAAAACAAGGCCAAAAGAATAACCACAACCAAGATTCCTCCCGGAAACTTAAATCCTTTAAATTTGTTTAAAAGCTCATCCATCTGGGGAGGTATCGGCATGCCCGGCCCACCGCCATCTTTCTTCTTCTCAAACTTCTGTTGATTTTCTCTAAGTTTTTCCCAATCCCAATTCATAAATTTTATCCTGTAAATAATTTATATTTAAAATCACATTGTCTTGCAAAATATAACCATATTTATCGTTATCAAGCCAAAAAGGCAATATTTATTTAAAACCTGACCGAAAACCAGTTTAGCTGTCTTAATAATATTGAGCCCGGTCGGGGTGTGGGTTGCATATCACGTGATTGACCTATTCTTACAGTTTTTAAGACTTCGCTCCGCTAACCGCCAAAACTCGCTATCGCTCAGACACTTGGCGGTCTTGACGCTCCACTGCGTCAAAAAACTGTACAGAATAGCAATCAATTGTTCCCTGCAACCCACACCCCAACCTCCTCGGCAAGACTACCACCATGGAATATATTGATGTATTAATCTCCCTGTAACAAATTTTCAGACAGGAATATTATTCTCCAACTTGATTAGCCGGTCGAGGATCTGGTTATACTTAGGTATGTACCAAATATAATGAGTTGATAAGAAAATCTTCAGCAGAGGCAGGAGGGAAGGTGATGCTTTGGGCGGGTTTGAATCGCTGCGGAGGCACGACGCCGGGAGCAGCGATTTCACCTCGTAGCCGGACATGAATGTCCGGCGAAGTTTAGCCCAAAGCATTACCTTCCCTCCTGCCGGAATATTTAAAACAAATTTTGGCTATATCCCAATTAAATAATGTGCTATGAATAAATTTTAAGAAAACTATCCTTAATTTTTGGATTATTCAATTGGATAAAAAAAATAAAAAAAGCAAACTGATTCACATCAGTGATATCTTAAATTCCGCCCTTGGCAAATACAGGCCTGCCATGGACATGGAAATGACCAGGATCTGGGATATCTGGGATGATGCCGTTGGAAAAGCCATTGCCATGAATGCCAAACCTGACACTTTTAAAGACGGGATACTCATTGTCAATGTATCCAGTTCATCCTGGATACATCAGCTCAAATTCCTTGAAAAAGAGATGATCTTAAATCTGAATAAGAAACTTGAACATATATCTGTTAAACAGCTCCGGTTTAAAATTGGAAAAATTCTTTCCTGACCCTTTCTTTGACCATGAGATAAAGGTATCCCGGCCGTTCCAGGCGGCTGCGCCGCATCAGCCCGTCAAAAAATACTTATTGCACAATACTGTACAATAATGTACAGTATGCATTATAAATATAATTAAGGGATCAAATGTAATGATAACAGTAAATTTCACTGAATTTAGAAAAAATGCATCCGCTTTGTTCTCTTCTGTAGAAGCAGGGGAAACCATTTGTGTAAAACGTCATGGAAAGGAAATAGCTGAAATATTGCCAATTCATATCGAAAACAAAAAGCTACCTTCATGGAAGAAAAAAAGAATTAAATTAACTGTCCAAGGCGAAGATATATCTAAAATTATAATAGAAGAACGAGAAAAATCATAATGGATATATTCTTTGACTCATCATCATTTATTAAAAAATTTATAGCAGAACAAGGTAGTATGGAAGTGGATGAATACTGTCAACAAGCATCAATGCTTGGATTAAGTATCATTTGCCTGCCGGAAATGATGTCAGCACTAAACAGGAAAGTAAGAGAAGGAAACCTGTCAGCAGAAAAATATTCTATAATTAAAGAGCAAATTACAGCAGATATTGAAGATATACAAATTGTTAATCTTGTGCCTGAAGTAATTGAAAGTACATTAACTTTACTGGAAAATAATATGCTGCGTTCTTTAGATGCTTTGCATATATCCTGTGCGGTAACATGGAATGCAGAATTATTTATATCTTCTGACAAACGTCAAATTAAAGCAGCAGAAAATGCAGGATTACGGGTGCATTATATATAATTTGGGTTAACCATGCGGTTAATCTGAAAAATAAATTTTGCCTATATCCCGGTTAAATAATATGCTATGAATAAATTTTTGAGACCTTTCCTTGACCATGAGATAAAGGTGTCCCAGCCTGAAAACGGATATCGATTTTCCATGGATCCCTTCCTCCTTGCCGGCCACATTCAACCAAACGGTGTTGAAAAAATCATTGATATCGGGTGTGGCTGCGCAATTATTCCCTTGATTCTGGCATTCAGATGGCCTGATCTCAACATCATCGGTGTTGAAATCCAAAAAGAATTATCCTGGTTTGCCAGACAAAACATCAGTGCCAACAGGCTGGTAAGCACTATCCAAGTTCTTCATGAAAACATTAAAGATATAAAGCTTTCCGATATAAACGGGCCGGCAGATATTATTGTTTCAAACCCACCCTATATAAAAAAAGATTCCGGCAGACTGAACCCGAATTATCAAAAGGCCATTGCACGCCACGAGCTCACCCTTGATATTGATATGCTTTTTAATTGCTCAAACAGACTGCTCAATAAAAAAGGAAAATTGTATATCATTTTCCCTGCAGAACGATTATCTGATCTGCTCCATATCATGGAGCAATATCAATTTTCCCCTGAATTTATCAGGTATATTTATATAAAAAAAAATTGCCTCCCCAAACGTGTCATACTCTGTGCAATGAAAAACTATGCTGTGAAGAACAGCGACAAATCCTGTGTTGTGCACCCACCCCTTTTCATCTATGCATCTGAAAATGAATTTTCAGACGAGTATGCATCCCTTTTTAATCGGGTTTAAACCTTGACACATTTACAAAAAAATACTATTTTGCCTTGAATTAATTTTACACGGAGAGGTGACCGAGCGGCTGAAGGTGCACGCCTGGAAAGCGTGTGTATCCTAACCGGGTACCGAGGGTTCGAATCCCTCCTTCTCCGCCACTGATCATAACGTGTCATACCGGATAACATGTCATACCAAGTATTAGCACTGAAATATAGGCCCCAGACATTTGACGAAGTTGTCGGGCAAAACCATGTTACCACCACCCTTTCCAATGCGATCTCCCAGGACAGGGTTGCCCATGCCCTTCTTTTCACAGGGCCCAGGGGCACCGGAAAGACAACCCTTGCACGGATCTTAGCCAAAGCAATGAATTGCAAACAAGGTCCGACCCCCCACCCCTGCAACACTTGTAAAATTTGCACGGATATCATTGAAGGCCATTGCACAGATGTTTTTGAAATCGATGGAGCCTCCAACAACAGCGTGGATCAAATCAGGGATTTAAGGGAAAATGTCACCTATATGCCTTCATCGGCAAAGTATAAAATATATATTATCGACGAAGTCCATATGCTGTCGACGGCTGCATTTAATGCACTGCTCAAAACACTTGAAGAACCACCTGAACATGTCATGTTCATTTTTGCCACCACTGAAGTACACAAAATCCCGGCAACCATCCTGTCCAGATGTCAACGCCATGACCTTGCCAGAATTTCTTTGGAAATGATTTCAAACCATTTGCAACACCTTTGCAAAAATGAAGAATTCAGTATTGAAAAACAAAGCCTTGACCTGATTGCCCAGGAGGCTGACGGGTCCATAAGAGACGCTTTAAGCCTTCTTGACAGATTATTATCATCGGCCACCACCAAAAAAATTGGGCCCGAACGTGTGCTGGAGGGCCTTGGTATCCAAGACCACCAAATCCTGCATGATATTTCAGCAGCAATTTTTGAAAACAATGGTGCAGGGCTCATTGAAATTATAGAAAAGGTAAACAACTCAGGAATTGACCTGAAAAAATTTTATTCTGATATTATTTCCCATTTCAGAAACCTGAATATAATTAAAATCTGTGGCAAGGACAACCCTGCTGTCAATATCACAGATTCTGAAAAAGAAAAAATTTTTCAAATAGTTTCTGTAACATCCAGCGGTTTTATCAACACTATTGTACAAATCCTTTTGGATGAAGAATCCATTGTCAAGTATTCGTCACATACCAGAACCGCTATTGAAATGGTTTTGTTAAAACTGCTTCAAATCAACCCGGGTGCACAAATTGATACAATAATCAGCAAGCTCAACATGCTTGCGAACCAGATAAATTCAACCCAGACAGATTCAAAACCTTCACCCTCGCAGCACAATTTTGAACCGGTCCAAAAGTCTGATGCAAACGACCATTCAACTAAAAAAACCGATATTCAGGCAGTCAGGGAACCTGTGCCGACACCCGGGTATACTGCAGGGTTAAAGCCTTCCCAGGCACAGGATCAGGCTCAGGGACAGGATAAAAATAGCGTGACAAGAACCTGGCAAGGGTTTTTAAACAAAATAGAAAAAAAACTCCCCTTCATGTTTGCCCTTCTTTCCAAAGGCAAGGTAAGTCAAACCAAAACCCGTGAAATGATTGTTGAACTGAAAAATAGTTCGTCTTTTGACAAAGCAAGGCTTGAAAAAAAAAAGCAGGAACTGCAAGATATCTGCAAAGAATTTCTCGGTAAATCCCTGATAATCAAAATCCTTTCCGAGAACAATAATGTAACCCAAGACAATAATAAAAAAAATGAACTAAAAGCAAAACAAGCTGCCTTCAACCATCCACTGGTTGTTGAAGCCCAGAAAATATTTAACGGCCAAATAATTAATTATTAATATACAGGAGTAATCGATCATGAAAAATATGAATTCAATGATGAAACAAGCCCAGAAACTTCAAAAAAAAATGCTGAAAACTCAAGCTGAACTTGCTACAAAAACTATTGAGGCGTCCAGTGGCGGCGGAATGGTAAAAGTGATTGCCAATGGCGCCCAGAAAATTGAATCCATTATTTTGGAAAAAGAAGTAGTAGACCCTGAAGATGTTGAAATGCTTCAGGATCTTGTGTTAGCAGCCGTCAATGATGCGTTGAACAAGTCCCAGGAAATGGTCTCTTCAGAAATGGGAAAACTGACCGGCGGACTCAATATTCCCGGCCTTTAAAAAATATGAAGTACTATCCTGACCCAATTTTAAGACTGATCAACAGCCTGTCAACACTTCCGGGTATAGGCAAAAAGACTGCGGAACGGCTTGCCCTCCACATTCTTCATGCCCCGAATCAACAAGCTGCAACTTTGGCTGCCGACATCATTGAACTAAAAAACAGTATTAGACTGTGTACGGTCTGCTTTGCCTTAACCGACAAAGACAAGTGCAGGATATGTTCTGACCCACTGAGGGACCAAACGCTTATCTGTGTTGTGGAAAACCCGACGGATATGGCTGCCATAGAAAAATCAAATGCTTTCTTTGGAACCTACCACATATTAGGAGGAACGCTTTCTCCCATTGACGGCATAGGCCCGGATGACATCAGGATAAAAGAGTTGTTTAAAAGGGCTGACCCTGAAAAAATAAAAGAAATAATTCTTGCCACCAAAACCAATGTTGAAGGAGAGGCCACGGCTTCTTATATCCTTGAAAGACTAAAAAAAACAAAAATCAAGATGACAAGAATTGCTTCCGGCATCCCCATGGGGGGTGATCTGCAATATATAGACCCGCTGACCATGCAAAAAGCAATGGAAAAAAGATATGGATTCTGAATTTAAGACCCGGGATGATATTTTTGAATGCCAATTATGCGGTGACTGCTGCAACGGGTTTGGCGGCACCTATGTTACTGAACAGGATATCATTAATATCTCGGCATATATTAATTTTGATCCTGAAAAATTTATAGGTCGATATTGCGACAAGTCAGGGACAAGGGTTGTTTTAACACTTGGTAAAGACGGATACTGTGTCTTTTTTGACAAAATCAAACAATGCACCATCCATCCGGTAAAACCCTATATGTGCAAAGCCTGGCCTTTCATTGAAACCCTCATTCAGCATCCTGAAAACTGGAATGCCATGGCAAACTCCTGCCCGGGCATGAAAAAAGATGTCCCGCATAAAGACCTTCGAAAAATTGTTGCTCTGGAAAAAGAAAAACTGGACAAGGCTGTTATTAATGAGACAGGCGATTAAATTTTATACCAATTCCATTTTTTTGACGTCTAACGATTTCCCCCATGATTTTAAATACTTTTTTACTGGCGGGCACTTGAAATTGTATTGTAATTTTTTGGCTGACTGAAAAGGATTGACTTGTTTCAATAAACATTCCACATCGGCTGATATCCTTGATAAAATAGTCATAAGGCATTTTTTCCTTTTCAGGATCAATTAAAACAATCCAGGGGTTTTTAAGGTAAGTCCTGGCATATCTTCTTGCCCCTTCATAACCACTTATATCAAGCCGATCCAAAAGATCCAGTTGTTGTTCAACCGGCATTTCAAGAATTATATTAAGAAGGCGGGAGGTAATTTCGATCTCATCAAAATTCTTCATTCTGGCTTTCTTTAAACTCATCTTTAATTATATTTAAGGGTATTGTCTATTTACCCATCCCCATATCGGCAAACTGCCTTGCAATACTATCTCTTTCATAAACAATTTCAACCCGTCGGTTCAAAGCTCTTCCCCTTGCAGTATCATTAGTAGCCACGGGATGATAATGGGCATACCCTTCTGCCGAGACATATTGAGGGAGAACCCCGTTTTTAACCAATAAGCGAACAACCGTGGATGCCCTGGCGCTTGAAAGTTCCCAGTT